>PKEA01000016.1 GCA_002862805.1 Flavobacteriaceae bacterium
ATATTTTCTTATTTGTTAATTGGTTTTTGAATAAAAAAAGCCAACAATATTTGTTGGCTTTTTCAATTGTAATAACTAATTCAAATAATTTTTTATAAGCTGTAATTTAAATTTAAACTCCAGCGGTAATTTGCTTCAACATTTCCACCTGTTAAATTTTGGTTTATTGGTAGCATTGCATTGGCTCCAAATGAAAATTTGTCTCGTCCTATTTCAAAACCAATTTTAGCCATAAAAATATCACCTGCAGTATTTCTTACTTTTTGTTTATATTGGTAATTATCGTCAAAAACTTCTCCTGCAATTCCAATTTGAGGAACATAAGAAAATTTACTAGTTTCTACTAAATAAAATAAAGTGCTTGCGTAGTTAAATTGATTTCCAAAACGATAATTTTTATTGTTTTCAGTTTTAATTACATAGTTTAACATTGAATTTAAGCCCAATTTATTCTTTTTAATAACATATTCAGTTGCTAAAAGATAATCCCAACTTCCAGTCCCAACTTGATAACTTGGGTTTACACTACCATTGTTCGCTTCGTCAAATTTTCCTACAGGAATTTTAATTCCTCCACCAAGTTGAAAAGTATGTGTAAAAATGGTACTGTCTTTTGTGGTTTGAAACAAAGTATACATTCCTAATAGAGTAGCATCTCCAATTCCATTAATTTCTTGTGTTCCAGAAACTGTTTCTCTATTGTGAAAATGAAATGGAATTAAAGCAGAGACTTGAATATTTTTTGCAATTGGTATTCTTGCCCAAAGTTGAATGGTATTAAAGTTTTCGTCATACCATGGTGAATTACTGTATAATCCATCACTACTTTTATACGATTGATAAAAATATCTTAATCCTATAAAATTGTTATTTAGCATAGAGGCAAAGCCCATGCTTCCACCACTAGCAGAACAACCACAAGCGTCGCAATCGTCTTCTAAAACACTTTTTAAATAATGATATTTTTGATATGCGTTTTCTTGTAAAGTATCTTTTTCAGTTGCGTTTCCTATTTGAAAACTTACTAAAATAAGTGTGATTATATATTTTTTCATTTTGATTAAAATTCAGCAAACCTAGAATTAGATAAAAATTCATTATCGGTTAAAGTTTTTAAAAAGGCAATAATTTTTGTTTTTTCAGTATCAGTTAAAGGAATACCTAAAGTTCCATTATTGTTTAAACTTGGATCTAAGTTTTCAGTATTTGTAACACTTGATGAATAATGATTTAAAACTGCCTCGAGAGTATAAAATCTTCCATCATGCATATAAGGAGCAGTTTTTTCAATATTTCGTAAACTGGGCACTTTAAATTTGTATTTATCTTCATCTAATCCCGTAACTCGAAATCTACCTTTATCATCAATTGCAGGATTTATTGACAATCCATTGTTTCTAAATGAACTATCGGTAAATATATCTGTTGAGTGGCATGAAGCACATTTTAGATTGAATAAATTATATCCATCTAATTCATCTTGTGTTAATGAACCTCCAGCTTCGTTTCTTCGGTATTTATCAAAACGTGAGTTAGAAGAAGTGAGCATCGTCATGAATTGTGCAAGCGCTTTTAACATGTTTTCGGAGTTGATTTCACCATTAACAAAAGCTTGTTTGTATAATTTCTTATAAGCCGAATCATTTTTCATCATTTCTATGATGTCTATAATGTTTCCATTCATTTCTACTTCATTAGAAATAGGAGCCATAGATAAAAGTTCTATGTGATCTGCTGCTCCATCCCAGAAAAACTGAGTTTGGAATGCCATGTTTTGTATAGGAGGTGCATTACGTGTTCCAACTCCATCACCAACTCCATGACTGAATGTATGACCATGATGTGTAAAAGCATCTTCTTGAATATGACAGAATCCGCAAGATACCACTCCGTCAGAAGCTAGCCTTCCATCATAGAATATTTTTTTACCTAATTCAAAACCTTTTTCTGTTAATGGATTATTCTCCATATTGTATGCTAAAGGTGGGAAATTTGAAGGGACTTCGTAAGTTATAGGAATATTTTCATATTCATCTGCATCATCTGAAGAACAGCTCGTTAAAAAGACTAATGCTGATAAAAGTAAATAAGTTGTTTTCATAAACGTTTTTTTTAGCCCAAATGGCAATGGAAAGCCCGTAAAGGAAAAACAAATTGATTTTGTTGAGAAAAAATAAGCGTACTAAGAAGCTCTTTTTTTTGCATACAAAATTTTTGTTTTTCCTGCGGACTTGAAATGAACAGTTGGATTAGCTTTTAATAAGACTAATCGTTATGAACGTGGTCAATTTCAAACAATGTAGGAATGTTGTCTGTCGATATGTTTTGAACTTTAGTACCACCCATTACGTCTAAACCTTCTTCAAAGTTAATTACCGTTGTTCCATCGATAATTTTCTTTAAGTTGGTTAAAATATGAACTTGTGGAGTAATGTTTGTTCTGACCAATGCATTGTCTGGAAAGTCTAAAGTTACTTCTGCATAATTGTATACATCTCCCGTTTTTCCTGTGTGAACTCTAAAGTTCGCGTCTGTATGTGTTGTTGAAGAAACCGTTCCTTCAAATTTTACAAACTTGTAACCTGCTGCCCAAGACCATGTCATGCCTAATGCTTGAGCATCTGTCCACATTGTACCTTGCCCGTTAGCACCAGAGTTAAATTGATCTTCATCTACGCCTATTCCAAACGTTACTTTAGTGTAGTTTGCAGCTGGAATATTTGGTAAGTTAATAATTGTGCTTGTAGCATCTGATTCATTTACAAAGAAATAGCTTTCGCTTTTTGGGACTGTATATGTTGATCCATCGGCTTTTGTCAATACAATATTACTTACTATATAAATAGCATTTGTAGCTTTAATCACTTCTCCGTTTGAGTTTGTGTATGGAGTATCAAACGCAAAATTTGCGTCGCCATAAACATTGTCAAATTCTAATTTTAAGTTACCCTCTCCACTTACTGAATTGTTATCATCATTATCTGAGCAAGAAGTAAATGCTAAAGCTAAAGCTATTACAGCTAAAATATTTTTTAATTGAAATTTCATTTTTTTAATTATTAATTTTAAACATAGATTTTTTGATTTGAATCATTCAAGTTTCAAATCTAATTGACGTAATAGTCGTGTTGAATTTAAAAAGCTAAAATAAATTTAGGCATAAAATTCAACGAATAGTTTTAAATTAACAATTGTTGGTGGGCGGATGAAATATTGAAGTTAAAACTTCTGAATTATAGAAATTTTGATAAAATGAATAAGATTCAGTTGATTTAAAATTCAAATGAGTTTGGTATTTAAAATTCAAAATTGACTCACAAAAAAGGACTTCGATTTCTTGTTTTGTGTTTTGTTTTTTGTTGGAATTTATTGGTTTTTCATTTTCAGAAGCTTTTGAAAGTTCTTTCATTAAATGACATTTACCATTACATTTTAATTCTGGTTTTTCAACGTTTTCACACAATTGAGTTGATATATATTCATAATTCACAACGTAGTCAAAAACTGGTAAAACCGGTTTGATTAGCATTAGTAGGATAACTATGAATATTGTTTTTTTCAAAAGTTTTTTGTTTAAAGTGCAAATATAATAAATTGAGTTTCTAAATAACTTGTTAAAAGTTAAAATTTACATTCACAAATACATTTCTCCCCATTCTAGGAATGTTATTCCAGTCAGCAAAAGTAGAATATTCACTGTCTAATATATTTTCTATTCCTAATCTAATATTTAGTTTGTTTTTATTTAGATCAAACATATAATTTGAAGCAAAATTCACAATTGCATAATCTGGTTTTTTAATTTCACCATATTTTGGAGCATAATTAGAATGAATTAAATTACCTTGTAAACCAATTTCAGAAGTAAATTTTCTTTTACTAAATTGTAATTTTGAGTTATAAGCTAACGGACTAATAAAAGGTAAGTTTTCATTATCACTTCCTTTTCCATAACTATAAGTAAATTGGTTAGACCATTTTAAATTACTTGTTAAATATGTTTCAAAATTAAAAACCGATTTTAAAATTGTAGCATAATCTAAAGCATTGTATATTTTTACACCACTTGCTCCAATAGTCATTGGTAAAATTGATGCATCAGGTGTTCCAATTATATAATTTGAAATATGAAAATATGATGTAGTTAACGATGTTTTAAACTTTGAAGGTTTATAACTAATTACAAAAGAACCTTCAACTGATTGCTCGTTTTTTAAATCAGGATTTCCTACATAATCATATCTGTCAAAACTATTGAATAAATAAAATCCATATCCTTCTGAAATTGAAGGAGCTCTTTCTCCATATGCTAGTCCAAAATTAAGCCCAAAGCTGTCTTTTTTCCAGTTGTAATTTGAAGCTAAACTTTTTAGAACTCTATTTTGACTGGCTTCCATATTTGGATAAAAAATTTGTAAACTTTCTAAACCAAATTGACTTTTAATTTCATTATAATGATTACCTATACTTGCAGAAATTTTCACGCTTGAATTACTATTAAATTCATAAGTATCGTCTAAATATATTCCATTGTAAAATGTAACAACATCTGGCCAAGTAAGCATAAACATTATGTTTTCGTTTGGATCACTTGGATACATAGTCATTTCTGCTTTTGAACGATTATAAAACGAATTAAAAGTAGCTAAGAAAGTGTTGTTTTTTACTTTTCCATTTAAGTTTAAATACATTCCATAAGTATCACTCCAACCAGGCATATCCATATGGATAGGTACGCTTGGGCGCTTGGTGTCGTCCATTGTGTGTGTAATGGTGTTGTAGTAAACCTTTGTTTCTAATTTGTTTATTATACCATTTAAAGGTATATATTCAAATTTTAGAGAAGTGATTAAAGCTTCTGCTAAAGAAACATCCATTGGCAATGCCGGATAACCTACATTAGTTGCTTTGTCGTAAATAATGGCTGCTTCAAAATATTTGTTTTTATTAAAGAGATAACCTGCAGTACTTGACATGTTTAGTTTTCTAAATTGTGAAAAAGACACTTCGTTATTATCTCCAGCCTTATAGTTTTCAGCATCTCTAAACATGATATTGTTATCTATAAAAAACAAACTGTCAACATAATTTATTGCACCACCTATTATTTTTTGGTGATTATTAATCTCATAGCCACTATTTAAGAAACCATTGAATCCTTTTTTACCAACTTTACTTTTGCTTCTTTTTAAATCAATTGAACCACCAATTGTTGGTCCATGACAACTTCCATTTTGACCAGAAGAAATCTCAGCTTCAGAAAGATTAGAAACTTCTACATATGAAGTAATTGGATCCATTTTATCAGTACATGCTCCAAAAATGCGCATACCATCAATGGTAACAACGGTTCTTTCGGTACTCATGTTATTAATATTAGGCTCCCAAGCATAACCACCTCTTTTTATCATTTCAACAGTTCCTGCTTGTTGCAAATACTCATCTATGGTAGCTAGTGGTTTAAATTGTTTTTGTTCTATTGAACTTGCTTTTTTAATTACAATTACTTCATTTAGATTTATGTTTCTTATTGAATCTTTTTCTTGTGCAATTAAAAAAGTGATGTTAAAAAACAAGGCTAATACTAGAGTTAATTTTCTCATTTTTATATATTTTTATACATTAGAAATAAGTAAAAAAGGGTTGTGAATTTCAATTTCAACCCTTTTTTAAATTAAAATTCTAATTCAAAATAAATACTACTCGCAGTAACAGATTCTGTAATTTCCTCACCTTTTAAAACTTCACCAGATGCGTTTAATAATTGTAAGTTAATTTTCCAATACCCTGTCATTGTTAATGATAATTTTCCATGGTATAAATTATCATCTGATTGAGTTAAATTAACATTATTTGGTGATCCATGGTTTCCCATACTTGGCATTCTTGGATCAATTTTAACAGTATAATCGTCAACTACAGGAAATGACATCATACTTTGCATTTTAAATAAACCAAAAGTAACGTCATTAATAGCAACTTTTGGATCAGAAGGGTCAACTAATGCTAATATGTATCTTACATTATCTGAACCCGTAAATGTTGTAACTCTTTGTTTTGTAGATGCTGGAACGTCTATAACAGCAGTTGCTGAATAAGCAACTTCATCTATTGTATAATCAACTTGTAAATCCCAATATTCAGTTGCATTTTGAGCCATTTGAAAAACAATATATCCATTATATAGTGTTTCTTTTAAAGGAGTTCTAGAAATCGAAGACATAGGACAAGAATGTGTCATTGATGTCATGTGCATTTTCGGCATCCAAGTAATTGTTGCATTATCTTCATATTCGTTTGTAGTTTTGTTTTTAATACGAAGAGAAATACCATTATAACCTTGCTCTAAAGCTCCATTTGCATTGTATAATTCTATAATATGTGTAGTGTTTTCTATTTCTTGAATTTTATTTAATCCGTCAAGTTCTGATACTGTTGATGAATCGTCTGATGAACATGAAGCGAGTGCACCTAATAAAAATAGGAAAGTATATTTTAAAGTTTTCATTTTAACTTGTTTAATTTTAGACATAAGCAAAGTGTATTGACTAGGTTTTAGTCAATGATTTTTATTGAAAAAGCTCAATGAATAATATGATTATACTAAAATAGGAGGGTGAAAAATAGAAGTACTATTTAATCGAAAGTATATGCAATTATATAAATATTGAACACTTTTATCGAAACACATATCAGTATTAAAAACATAAGAAGTTATGTTTTCACAAAATAAAACTTCAAATGTTATAGAGTTACTTTTTTGTTCATTTGATTTTGGGCTGTTTTTTTTTGCTTCACTAGCTAATTCTTTTTTCAAATGACATTTACCATTACATTTTAATACTGGTTTTTCAATGTTTTCACATAAATGAGTTGATATATATTCATAATTAACTATGTAATCAACAACGGGTAAAATCGGTTTGATTAACATAAAAAGAATTATTATGAATATTATTTTTTTCAATTTTTACAGTATGAAATAATTTATAGGACAAAATTAATATTTGATTTATCAGAGTAATATGATTCAAATCATAAATCAATAAAAAAACAATCTTTTTTAACTTCTTAAAACCCTTTTTAAATATAAAAACAAATAAAAAATATACATTTTATTTTAAAAAATTAAATATGTAAAAATAATTTTCAGCTTATGATTTGAATCATAAAGGAAGATTTGTGTAATCCCGAAATTTGTAGTATAAATTAAAAATAAAATTTATGAACAAGTTATCTTTATTATTAGTAATGTCTGTTTTATTCTTTTCATGTGGAAAAAGTAAATCAGATTCAGGAGAAGATTTTTCAGCTCCAACAGCAACTGAAGAATCTGTAACAACTGATGCTTCTTCTTATGATCCAAATAGAGGAGAAGGAAAACATGCAAACATTGAATTAGGAGCAGCTTTAGACGAGGCTATGGCTTCAAAAGGAGAAGAAGTTGCAGGTGTTAAATGTACTTCATGTCATAAAATGACAGACGAACGTTTAGTAGGTCCAGGATGGAAAGGTGTTACAGAACGTAGAAAGCCAGAATGGATTATGAACTTCATCACAAATCCAGACCCAATGATTGACAAAGATCCAGAATTACAAGCACAATTAGAATTGTGTTTAGTACGTATGCCAAACCAATCATTAAGCGACACAGAAGCTCGTGAGATTTTGGAGTTTATGCGTAAAAATGATGGTGTAAAATAAATAAGTAACTTAAAATCGAAAGTATATGAAAAATAGATTTTTAAAAGCAACTTTTGCTATAGTTTTAGTCGCAGCCTTTTTTGCCTCATGTAAGCCTAAAAACTCAAGTAATGCAGTTAGTGGTGACGCAGCTTCAAAAGTATATGTTGCACCAGGAAAGTATGACGAATTTTACAATTTCGTTTCAGGTGGATTTAGTGGACAAATGAGTGTTTACGGTTTGCCAAGTGGTAGAATGTTAAAAGTAATCCCAGTATTTTCTGTTGATCCAGAAAGTGGATGGGGTTTTAGTGAAGAAACAAAACCTATGTTAAACACTTCACACGGTTTTGTTCCTTGGGATGATGCCCATCACCCAGAAATGTCTCAAACAAATGGAGAAGTAGATGGTCGTTGGGTTTTTATCAACGGAAACAATACACCACGTATTGCTCGTGTAGATTTAAAACGTTTTAAAACTGCCGAAATTATTGAGTTACCAAACAGTGCAGGAAATCACTCATCACCATTTATTACAGAAAATACAGAATATGTAGTTGCAGGAACTCGTTTTGGAGTACCAGGTGATTACGAAGAAGGTGATGTACCAATTAATACGTATAAAGAAAATTACAAAGCACACATTAGTTTTGTAAAAGTTGGAAAAGAAGGTGAAATGGATATTGCATTCCAATTACGTTTGCCGGCTGTAAATTTCGATTTATCTCACGCAGGTAAAGGAAAATCTCACGGTTGGTTCTTCTTTTCATGTTATAATTCAGAACAAGCTAATACACTTTTAGAAGTTAATGCTTCTCAAAAAGATAAAGATTTTATCATGGCTGTGAACTGGAAAAAAGCAGAAGAATATATCAAAGCCGGAAAAGGTAAAAGAGAAAAAGCTAGATATGCTCATAACTATTGGGATGAAAAAACACATTCTGCCGTTTCAGAAATGAAAGAAGATGTTTTAGTTTTGGATGCAATGGCATTAAAAGATATTTGTTACATGATTCCTTGTCCAAAGTCACCTCACGGTTGTGATGTGGATCCTTCAGGTGAATATATTGTAGGTTCAGGTAAATTAGCGGCTTTAATTCCTGTATTTAGTTACACAAAAATGTTAGATGCAATAAGCAAAAAAACATACGAAGGTGATTATAATGGAATTCCAGTTCTTAAGTATGATGCCGTTTTACATGGTGAAGTTCAAAAACCAGGTTTAGGGCCATTACATACAGAATTTGATGGGAAAGGAAATGCTTATTCTACAATGTTTGTTTCTTCAGAAATTGTAAAATGGGATATTAAAACCTTAAAAGTATTAGATAGAGTTCCTACTTATTACTCTGTGGGTCACTTAATGATTCCAGGTGGTGATAGTAAAAAACCATTCGGAAAATATATGGTTGCTTATAACAAAATTACTAAAGATAGATATTTGCCAACAGGACCAGAGTTAACACAATCGGCTCAATTATATGATATTACTGGTGATAAAATGCAGTTGCTATTAGATTTTCCAACTATTGGTGAACCTCACTATGCACAAGCTGCACCTGCTGATTTAATTCGAAATAACGGACAGTATAAATTCTATAAAATTGAAGAAAATCAACATCCTTATGTAACCAAAGGTGAAAAAGAATCTAAAGTGGTTCGTAACGGAAATGTGGTTCATATTTACATGACTTCAACTCGTTCACACTTTGCTCCAGATAATATTGAAGGAATAAGAGTAGGTGATGAGGTTTATTTCCACATAACTAACTTAGAACAAGATTGGGATGTACCTCATGGGTTCTCTGTAAAAGGCGCTAAAACAGCCGAATTGTTAATCATGCCAGGAGAAACTTCTACCTTAAAATGGATTCCAGAAAGAGTTGGAACATCGGTATTCTATTGTACAGATTTCTGTAGTGCACTTCACCAAGAAATGCAAGGTTATATTAGGGTGTCTCCAAAAGGAAGTACTACACCACTTACTTATAGTGTTGGAACTAACATGCCAGCAGTTAAATAAACAAAAATTCTTTAAGGGAACAGTAAAACAGTGGGTTAACTGTTCCCTTTTTTAAACTTAAAGTTATGAGCACCTCAAAAATATCATTACTTTCAAAAGGGTTACTTTTGATTGTGAGTGGATTGTTTTTTGCTTCTCTTTTTTTTCCAATGTGGCAAATAGAATTAGAAGCACCACAATATCCTGAAGGTTTAGTCTTGAAATTACATGCACATAAAATTGGTGGTGATGTTGAAATCATCAACGGATTAAATCACTATATCGGAATGGCAACTTTGCACACCGAAAACTTTATTGAGTTCAAAGTTTTACCTTATATCATAGGATTCTTCGGATTATTTGCCTTACTATTAATTTTTCTAAAAAGCAGAAAAGGAACTTTAGTCTTATTTGGAACATTTGTTTTATTTGTAATTTTAGCTGCTATAGATTTCTATAGATGGAACTACGAATACGGACATAATTTAGATCCAAATGCGGCTATTATTGTTCCCGGAATGGCTTATCAACCACCCTTAATAGGTTACAAACAATTACTTAATTTTGGTGCTTTTTCAATTCCAGATATTGGAGGTTGGATGTTAGTTGGTGCTGGATTATTGATGTTTGCTATTGTATTTAAAGAATATGACTTAATGGCTAAGTTCAAAAAAAAAGGTAGTGTAGTTGCTCTTCTATTTCTAGCGAGTGGAATATTTGTTTCTTGTCAAGGCAAAGAAGTTGAACCAATAAAATTAAATGTTGATCAATGCGCTTTTTGTAAAATGAGTATCGCTGATGGAAAATTTGGTTCAGAACTTATCACCACTAAAGGAAGAATTTATAAGTTTGACGACTTAAGTTGTTTATCAAGTTATGTAAATGAAAATAAAACAGAAGTAAAGTCGTATTTTGTAAATCAATATACATCAGATAATGTATTAATTCCTGCTGAAACAGCTTACTATTTAAAAGGGGGTTCAATTTCAAGTCCAATGAGAGGAAACATGGCTGCTTTTTCAAGTCAAGAAGAAGCCAATTCAGTTAAAGATAAATTAGAAGCAACAGAAATTACTTGGGATAATATCATCAAACAATAGTAATGAAAAAAATTAGCTATATACTTTTCTTATGCTTTTTATCCTTTACAATAAATGGACAGAGAATAGAAGTTGGTGCTACAAAAAACATCAAATCTATAAAAGAAGCAATAGCTTTAGCAAAAGCTGGAGATACCATTGTGGTTCATAAAGGAACTTACCGAGAAGGAAATATTACAATTGATAAAAAAATTGTTCTTTTAGGAAAGGATTATCCCGTTTTAGACGGACAAAAAAAATTTGAAATTCTTTCGATAAAAGCAGATAGCGTTGTAGTAAAAGGATTAAAATTTATTCGTTCTTCTTTTGCTTCTATGGAAGATCCAGCGGCAATTAAAGTATATAGTCATAATTACATTCGTATAGAAAATAATATTCTAGATGACAATTTTTTCGGAATTTATATTCAAAACGGAAAAAACTGTATTATTAAAAACAATATCTTAAAGGCTTACGGAAAAGAAGAACAAAAACTTGGAAATGGAATTCATTGTTGGAAAAGTAATGATATTCAAATAATCGCTAATAAAATTCAAGGTCATCGTGATGGTATTTATTTTGAGTTTGTGTACGATTCCATAATTTGGAGAAACATCAGTCAAAATAACATTAGATATGGATTGCATTTTATGTTTTCACACAACGATTCTTATATAACCAATACTTTTAGAAACAACGGAGCTGGAGTTGCCGTAATGTATAGTAAAGATGTGAAAATGATTAACAATAAATTTGATGAAAATTGGGGACAATCTGCTTACGGACTTTTATTGAAAGAACTTAATGATGGATATATTTTAGGTAATAAATTCATTAAAAACACAGCAGCTGTCTATATGGAAGGGTCTAATCGAATGAAATTTGAAAATAATTTGTTTCAAGAAAATGGTTGGGCAATGGTCGTTCAAGCTAGTTGTGATGATAATGTGATTTTTAACAATAACTTTTTAGGTAACACATTCGATATGGGAACCAACGGAAGTTTAGTGTTGAATAATTTTGATTCTAATTATTGGGATAAGTATGAAGGCTATGATTTAGACAAAAATGGTTTTGGAGATGTTCCTTATCATCCACTGAGTTTATTTGCCGTTTTAGCCGAAAGTAATCCTTCAACGATGTTGTTGTACAGAAGTTTTATGATTTCACTTTTAGATAAATCGGAAAAAGTATTGCCAAGTATTACACCTGATAATTTTATAGATAACAAGCCTTTAATGAAGTCTTTGCCAATATGATAGAAATAAAAAATATTAATAAAAAGTTTGGGAAATTAGAAGTGCTAAAAAACGTTGACCTTACTTGTAATAAAGGAGAATGTATAGCCTTAATTGGACCAAATGGTTGCGGAAAAACAACCTTAATTAAAGCCGTTTTAGGCATGGTTTTGCCAGATAATGGAACTATTCATTTTAATGGAAAATCAATTGCTAAAGAATATTTGTACCGAAATGACATTGGATATATGCCACAAATTGGTCGTTATCCTGATACAATGACCATCGGACAAATTATCGAAATGATAAAAACAATTCGAAATTCTAACGAGGCTTTAGATGAAGATTTGATAAAAGCATTTGAATTGGAAAAAATGTTCGACAAACAAATGCGAACACTTTCTGGTGGAACAACTCAAAAAGTGAGTGCTACCATAGCTTTCTTATTCAATCCTGATGTTTTGATATTAGATGAACCAACAGCTGGATTAGATCCATTGGCATCTGAACTATTAAAAGAAAAAATCATCAAGGAAAAGGAAAAAGGAAAATTGATTTTAATCACTTCACATTTATTGAGTGAATTGGATGATTTAATTACTGAAATTGTTTTTATGCAAGATGGAGAAGTTCATTTTCATAAAAAAGTAGCGACTCTTTTAGAAGAAACAAATGAAACTAAAATTTCAAAAGCGATTGCTAGTGTTTTAAAAAACAAAAAATAAAATGAACAGAATCATAAAAATCATATTATCCGATATTTTAAAGAACAAAATTATTTTGGCTTACACTTTAATTTTAGCCATTTTATCTTGGAGTTCGTTTACAATGGAAGACAATTCGTCAAAAGGGTTATTAACTATATTGAATGTAATATTATTTACAGTTCCGTTAGTTTCTATTCTTTTTGCAACCATATATTTATATAATAGTTCCGAATTTATTGAACTTTTATTAAGCCAACCCATTAAAAGGGTAAAAATCTGGATGAGTTTATTCTTTGGATTATCATCTTCAATGGTAGTTGCCTTTTTCGTTGGAGCAGGAATTCCATTATTGATTTATTCACCCAATTCCATTGGAATGATGATGATATTAATAGGATGTATTATTTCAGTAGTTTTTGTGGCGTTGGCTTTTTTAAGTTCTATCTTAACTAGAGATAAAGCAAAAGGAATCGGAATAGCTATCATGACTTGGTTGTATTTTGCTTTACTTTTTGACGGAATGGTTTTATTCTTGTTGTTTCAATTGTCAGAATATCCTATAGAAAAAGCAATGGTTGCGGTTACTGCACTTAGTCCAATTGATTTAGCCCGAATTCAAATTTTATTGCACCTTGATGTTTCTGCTATGATGGGATATACAGGAGCTATTTTTAAAGATTTTTTTGGCACAACATCAGGATTAATCATTTCCTTTTTACTGTTGTGTTTATGGGCAATTATTCCGTTTTTCATTTCCTTAAAAAAGTTTAAAAGCAAAGATTTATAATCTTAAATTATTGAGTTATGAAGAAAGATATTCAGAATAGAGAAGATATTATTAAATTAGTGGATGCTTTTTATGAAAAAGTAAAAGGTGATGATACCATAGGATACATTTTTACTGAAGTAGCTCATGTTAACTGGGATTCTCATTTACCAAGAATGTATGATTTTTGGGAAAATATCCTTTTTTGCACTGGAAATTTTGATGGAAACCCAATGATGACTCATAAATCATTAAATCAAAAAGCACCAATGGATTTTACACATTTTAACCGTTGGAATATGATGTTTAATGAAACCGTAGATTCTTTATTCAAAGGAGAAAAAGCAGAAGAAATTAAAAATCGTGCTATGAATATTTCAAAAGCAATGATGGATAAAGCGATAAACTAAACCTTATAAAAATTACCAAAATTTTCAGTTCGCAATATGGACTGATTTACAATTAGTATTGAAACATCAATCATGTTTTTAAGTTCGTAAAGTTCTTTAGAAATATGATTTTTGCTTTCTAGTATTTTCATATCATTTTGTAAAATGAGTAATTTTTTTAAAGTTTCGTTCAAATCATTATTGTTTCTAACAATACCAACGTTTTGTTGCATTAAACTTTGAAGTTTTGTTCTTATTTCTGAATAGTCATCTACTACATCAAACTGATTTTTTTCCTGATTAATATCATTATAATGAAGTTTGTTTTCAAATGAAAATTTCGAATTTATTTTTAAATATTCAAAAATCCTATCCGAATAAACCAAAGCTTCCAATAATGAATTTGAAGCCAAACGATTTGCACCATGCAAACCTGTATAAGAACATTCACCACAGGCAAATAAGTTTTCAATTGAAGTTTTTCCGTATGTATCAACTTCAATGCCACCACACAAATAATGTTGTGCCGGAATTACAGGGATCCAATCCTTCTCAATAAAAATATTAAAATCTTTGCACCTTTCATAAATCATTGGAAAATGTTTTTTAAATGCATTAATTTCTAAATGAGTACAATCCAAATAAATACAGTCTTCTCCTGAATTTTTAAGTTCTTTTTCAATGCTTTGCGACACAATATCTCTCGATGCTAATTCGCCTCTTTCATCATAATCAAACATAAAACGTTTTCCGTTTTTGTCTCTCAAAATTGCACCAAAACCTCTAACAGCTTCTGAAATTAAAAATGTAGATTTTAAATCGGCATTATATAAAGCTGTTGGATGAAACTGTATAAATTCCATGTCTTTTACATTTGCTTTAGCTCTAATAGACATGGCAATTCCATCGCCAGTTGCAACTTCAGGGTTTGTAGTGTGACCATAAATTTGACCAATTCCACCAGTTGCGATCAAAGTTTGATTAGCCAAAAAAGTTATAATTTCATTTGTTTTTTCATTCAATACAGTTGCTCCAACGCATTTGTTGTTTTCAATAAGTAGTTCTAAACCAAAATGAAAATCGAGAATAGTAATATTTTTTTGTAAATGAGCTTGTTTTAAAATAGCTCTTTCAACTTCAAAACCCGTTTGATCTTTATGATGAATAACTCTATGATATGAATGACCACCTTCTTTTCCTAAATCATAAGTTCCTGTATCATTTTTGTCAAATTGTGTTCCCCAATCTATTAATTCTTGTACACATTTTGGACCTTCTTTGACAACCATTTCAACAACTTCTTTTTTACATAAACCATTACCGCAAATTAATGTGTCGTTTATGTGTTTTTGAAAGTTGTCTTCAATTTGATTCAATACAACTGCAATTCCACCTTGAGCATATTTTGTATTAGATTCATCTGCATTAGATTTAGTTATAATTGTAACGTTTTTATCTGGGAAATGTGTTGCTGTTTTTATAGCAAAAGTCAATCCGGCAACTCCAGAACCAAAAATTAAATAGTCAGTTTCTTTCATTTTTTAGGATAATTGAAGCATTCTTTCAATAGGAATCAATGCTTTTTCTTGAATTTCAATCGGAACAATAATTTCGGGAGTTTCATTTAATAAGCAATCATATACTTTTTGTAAAGTATTCATTTTCATGAATGCACATTCGCTACACGCACACGTGTTATTTTCGTGAGAAGGAGCAGGAATAAGTGTTTTAAGCGGAACTTGTTGTTGCATTTTGTATAAAATTCCCGCTTCGGTGGCAACAATAAATTTATTTAAAGAAGATTCTTTTACATGATTAATCATTCCAGCGGTTGAGCCAATGTATTTTGCGGTTCTTAAAATATGAGTTTCAGATTCTGGATGTGCAATAATTTCTGCATCTGGATGTTGTTTGTATAATTCTAACAGTTTTTCAATTGAAAAAGCTTCGTGAACGATACAAGAGCCATCCCAAAGAACCATATCTCTGCCAGTTTGCTCCATTATATATTTTCCTAAATTTTTATCGGGTGCAAAAATAATCGGAGTTTCTAAAGGTACAGAGTCTACAATTTTTAATGCGTTTGATGAGGTACAAACAATATCTGAAAGTGTTTTTATTTCAGCAGAACAATTCACATACGTTATTACAATATGATTAGGATGTTGTTCTTTGAACGTCTTAAACAATTCTGGCGGACAAGAATCTGCCAAAGAACAACCTGCTTTTAAATCAGGTAAAATTACTTTTTTAGTTGGATTTAAGATTTTTGCCGTTTCTGCCATAAAATGAACTCCAGCAAATAAAATAATAGCTGCATCAGCTTTTGCGGCAACTTGTGATAATCCCAAACTATCTCCAACATAATCAGCAATTTCTTGAATGGTTTCTTCTTGATAATAATGCGCCAATATAACTGCGTTTTTTTCTTTTTTTAAGTGAAGAATTTTTTCTTTTAAGTTTTCCATAACTTTTTTCTACTTGTTTTAAGGAATACAAAATAACTGTCAATAAATCTTTTTATGTATGATTTAAGTCATATCTAAAGGGATAGATTATTCATAATATTGTTGAATTGAAAATTTAAATAATATTATTATGAATGTTTTAGAACAACCAACAATAGGCGAATATGTAGCCAAAGATTTCAGAACTGCAGCCGTTTTTTCAAAATACGGAATAGATTTTTGTTGCAAAGGAAATAGAACTATTGAAGTTGCTTGCAAAAAAAAAGGATTAGATTTTAATCAAATTGAAAATGAAGTTAATTCAGTATTAGCAACAAAAGCAGATGGAGCAATCGATTTTAAATCTTGGCCAAGTGATTTGTTAATTGATTATATCGAAAAAACACATCATCGTTATGTAGAAGAAAAATCAACTGTTTTAGTCGCTTTTTTAGATAAATTATGTAAAGTTCATGGACACAATCATCCTGAATTATTTGCAATAAAAGAATTATTTGACGGATGTGCAGGAGAATTGGCTCAACACATGAAAAAAGAAGAATTGATTTTGTTTCCCTTCATCAAAAAAATGGAAAATGCCCTTAGAACTGGTGAAGCTATCGAAGAACCTCATTTTGGTACAGTAGAAAATCCAATTGCCATGATGAAACACGAACACGAAAATGAAGGAGATCGTTTTGTTAAAATTGCAGCATTAACTAACAATTACACACCACCAACTGATGCTTGTAACACTTATAAAGTAACGTTTTCTATGCTACAAGAATTTGAACAAGATTTGCACAAACACATTCATTTAGAAAACAACATTTTGTTTCCAAAAGCTCTTGAAATGCATAATCGATTTACAGAATAATCAACAACTACTTACAACACAACTACTATGGAGATTTACGTAATTAAGAGAAATGGAGCTTACAAACCTTTTGAGAGCTATAAAATCAAAGACGCTATTGAAAAAAGTTTTAAAAGCGTAACAGTACCATTTGATGATAGTGTTTATACAATTGTTTTAGATTTTTTAGAACAAAAGGAAGTTTGGTCAGTTGAAGAAATTCAAGATGTCATTGAAAAAACACTCTTTGAGAAAGATTATTTTTCGGTTATGCGTTCTTTTATGTTATTTAGACATACAAGAAAGTTGCAACGCGAACATATTGAAGGTTTAAATGATGATACAACTTACGTTGATAGTACACAAACCATAGAAGAATATATCTTACAAACCGATTGGCGTATTAATGCCAATGCCAATACATCCTATTCAAATGCTGGATTGGTTAACAATGTTGCTGGTAAAATTATAGCCAATTATTGGTTAGATAAAATCTACTCCAAAGAAGAAGGATATGCACATAGAAATGGCGACCTTCATATTCACGATTTAGACTGTTTAACAGGATATTGTGCCGGTTGGAGTTTACGTGTGTTGCTTAATGAGGGATTTAATGGTGTAAGAGGACGAGTTGAAAGTAAACCACCATCCCATTTTAGAGAAGCCTTGGGTCAAATGGCAAATTTTCTTGGAATTTTGCAAAGCGAATGGGCAGGAGCACAAGCTTTCAGTTCGTTTGATACTTATCTAGCTCCTTATGTGTTTAAAGATGATTTAGCTTTTGATGATGTTTTAAAAGCCGTTCGAAGTTTTGTTTACAACTTGAATGTTCCTGCACGTTGGGGACAATCACCATTTACGAACATTACTTTAGACTGGGTTGTTCCTGATGATTTAAAAGTGCAAGTTCCTACTAAAAATGATATTCATTTATTTAGAGGAATTGAAAATGAAAAAATGCTTGAAAGAGCAAAAAGTAGAGGTGTTTCTAATTTAGAAGAAATGCGTTACGAACATTTTCAAAAAGAAATGAACCTAATCAATAAAGCTTATTATACTGTAATGACTGAAGGTGACACAAATGGGCAACCGTTTACTTTTCCTATTCCTACAGTAAATATTACCGAAGATTTTGATTGGGATGGAGAAAATACCGATTTACTTTTCGAAAATACAGCAAAAATAGGGTCTTCCTATTTCCAGAATTTCATAGGAAGTCAATATATTTTAGATGAAAACGGAAATAAAATTGAAAATGAAGAAGCTTATAAGCCTAATGCAGTTAGAAGTATGTGCTGTCGTTTGCAACTCGATTTACGTGAATTATTAAAACGTGGAAACGGACTTTTCGGAAGTGCAGAAATGACAGGAAGTATTGGCGTTGTTACAATTAACATGGCTCGTTTAGGTTATGTATATGCAAATGATAAAGAAGCATTATACGAACAATTAGACAAATTACTAACCAATGCAAAATCTACTTTAGAGAAAAAAAGAGTCTTTATTCAAGAAATGTATGATAGAGGATTGTTTCCATATACCAAAAGATATTTACCGCATTTTAGAAACCATTTTTCTACAATTGGAGTTAACGGAATGAACGAAATGGTTCGTAATTACACGAATGATAAAGAAGATTTAACTTCTACATTTGGACACGAATTCTCGATTGAAATTTTGGATTATATTCGAAATAAAATGAAAGAATATCAAGAAGAAACAGGTAATCTATTTAATTTAGAAGCAACACCTGCGGAAGGAACAACCTATCGTTTTGCTAAAGAAGATTTAAAACGTTACCCATCAATTCTTCAAGCTGGAATAGATGAAAATGTATATTACACTAACAGTTCTCAAATTCCAGTTGATTTTACACAAGATCCATTTGAAGCTTTGATGTTACAAGATGAATTACAATGCAAATACACTGGTGGAACAGTTTTACATTTATACATGAATGAAAGAATTAGTTCTCCTGAAGCTTGTAAAAACTTTGTAAAAACGGTGCTTTCCAATTTTAGATTGCCTTATATAACAGTTACACCCGTTTTTAGTGTTTGTCCAATTCACGGTTATTTGAATGGCGAACATGAATATTGCCCAAAATGTGATGAAAACTTAATAGAAAACCATAAATCCAAACCTCATGAACACAAAAAATAACGAAGTACTAGAACAGAATCAAGAATTAAGAACTAAATGCTTAGTTTATACAAGAGTAATGGGTTATCATAGACCTGTTGAGAGCTTTAATATTGGTAAAAAAGGAGAGCACAAACAACGAGTTCACTTTAAAGAAAACGTGTGTTAGCTAAACCAATTTCTTATATAACACCTTTTACACTTTTAGATTATCCTCATAAATCAGCTTGCATACTTTGGTATGTAGGCTGTAATATGAGATGTTTGTATTGTTATAATCCTGAAATTGTTTTAGGTAAAGGAACTATTTCATTTGTTGAAGTGAAACAATTTCTCCATAAAAGAAAAGGATTGCTCGATGCTGTTGTTTTTAGTGGTGGTGAATGCTTAATTCATAAAAACATTGTCGAACATATAAGAGAGTTAAAAGAATTAGGATTCAAAATAAAAGTGGATACTAATGGTTCAAAACCTTTTGTTTTAAAACAATTATTACAAGAAAATTTGCTTGATTATGTCGCTTTAGATTTTAAATCGGTACCCAAAAAATTTGAAAACATCACAAAATCTAATTTATTTAAACCATTTGAAGAATCTTTTAGACTATTATTGGATAGTACTATTGATTTTGAAATAAGAACTACATATCATTCCGATTTAATTTCAGTTGAAGAAATAAATGAAATGATTGCCTATCTAACAACGAATCGTTACACAGGCAATTATTATATTCAACAGTTTAAAAATGATGTAAAAACTCTGGGAGACATACCTAATTCTTATTTTAAATTAAGTGGAAAATTGAAAAACTCAACTTCAATTCCAGTTATTTTTAGATAGTTTTTAATTCAACTCCAAATTCAATATTATTAATTTCTGTTTTATAGTCTTCTAATTTTTTTAGAATAATTGATTTTTCAGTATTAAAAAAAGTAGCGTTTAAGAACATAGTTTTGTAAAAACTTATTCCTTCATTAATATTATTTCGAAACGAATTCCATTTTTTTAACTGATTAGCAGAAACTTCATCTGTAAAAGTATTTATCTCATTTTTAAAATAATCCACATACATTTTTAGCTCTTTAATAAATAAATTTGGTCTGTCAGTTTCAAACATTACGTTTGTATTTCCATAAATATGTTGCATCATTTCTTTTAAAGAAACTTCTTTATCAAAATAAGCAAGATTTGGACCAGGACAAATAACAATACCTTGTTGTTGTCCTTTTATAGGAATGTTATTTTCTAAATAAGAAGCATTAGCTAATCCAACGCAAAGGCAAGATTTTTCGGTAATTTTTTCATATTTTGAATTAAATTCCGAAGAAGAAATTTCCTCTTTTTGAGCTTCTAATTTTTCTATTTCTAAATCTTGATATTTTTTTGAAGCCGTACAAGTTCCTTTTTTATCATAAGTCTTACTTAAAGCTAAAAACTTTTTAGGACAAGAACTTCCTGCTTTATTATCATTAATTCTTTTTTGTTTCCAAAAATCATTTGAAACTCCTTTAAGTGAATTAAAAGGAACTCCAAGTGGCGAAATATTACTCAAATAAAAGTCGTTTTCTTTTGCATTTGCTAATAATTTTCGAGTTTCTATATCAACCGAAGTTGCTTCAGGAACTAAAAGAAACGGAGAACCCCAACCAATAGAATCCAATTGAAATTCTTCTAATAAAAAGGTATGTTCTTCAGCAGTTCCAACACCACCTTGAGCTGTAATTTTTATGGGTAATGGTTCTTTTGGTGTTGGTAAGTTTTTTATTTCCAATGCTTTAGTCATTAAACCGAATGTAGATTCAATTAAAGCGACTTTTTTATCTTTAAACTCTTGTAAAATAGGACCTAATAAAAAGCCATCTGTTGCAAAAGCATGACCACCACAATTTAAACCCGATTCAATTCGATATTCAGAAACCCAAAGTCCTTTTTTGGCTAAAAAATTTCCTTGAATTAAAGCTGAACGATAATCACTCACTTTTAGAATAATTTTCTTTTTTAGACAGGTATTTTCATCAGGAAAAAAATCAGAAAAATTTTCAAAATAGCTGTATAATCTCGGATTCATTCCAGCAGATAAAACTACAGAAGAATTAAGATTACTATTCGCAAACCCTCTTAAAGCAGCATGAGCATCGTTAAATTCAATAGGCAACTGAATATTACCCTCAAAGTTGTCTTTGTCTACTTTTGTCATAATATTGACATCTATTTCACCTAAAGAAATATTTTTTTCAATATAATTCACTAAATTATCTTTCATTGAAAATCCTTCTTCAACAAACTCTTGCAAGCCTTTTTTTAGATCAGATTTGTTAGGTAAAAGTGCAATGTAGTTTTCTAAAGCCGTTTTACTTTCTGTAATTTCGTGTTTAAATTTTTCGAATTTATCGTTTACAATAGTATCCATCAAGTTTAAATAATGCGTAATTCTTTCGGCACGATAATCACTAATTTTTTGAGTGATTTCTTGATAAGGAATGCTGAACTTTTCGCTATAAAAAGCCCTCATTTTTTCGATTAAATCATCATCAGTAATCGATACTGTCGAAGAAATTCCATATTGAGCTACACGGATTGGGCTATCAATAGTGAACGCCAATCCCATAACTGGAATATGAAAAGTATGATTGTTTATTTTGTTAGACATATATTTTTTTTAAATTGTTTTCGTTTGTTTTCGTTGGTATGTTTTAATTAAATTATAGATAATTATTCCTAATCCTGCGATAATTCCAATTCCAAAAAACACAAAACTAATGTGCAAAACATGCTGTGATTCTTGAAATTTGCTAAATGTTTCGTTTGAATTTCCAAACAACCAAATGCTTTTTTTTAATCCCATTATTAAAAGTGTTATCCAGAATAGAATAAACGAAATATGAAAAAGTTGTATTCCTTTTTTAAGCTTTTTTATAGTGGCTTCTGAAAATGAAAATTCAGTATTAAATATATAAGTTATTGATGAAAATAATATTAAAGTATTTATTCCAATAGTTGTTCCCATTGAATGTGCTACTGTAATATGAGTTCCATGAGTAAATAAATTGATTGATGGAATTGATATTAATAGAGCCAAAATTATATTAAGAAACACCCATAAATCAGCTAAAATCATGAATTTATAAGCAATTGAAAATTTTGTTTTTTTCTCTTGAGACAGATTTTTTTTCCAATCGTATATAATTGAAAATAATATAATCCATTCGGTCATACTAATTATGTAAGCAAAATATCGAATCCATGAAGCTGTGGGAACCATATAAATATGATGAGCCCAACCAAACATTAAATTAGTTAGTCCCAAAAAGTAAAAAAAGAATGCTTTTTTAGAAGTTGCGTAACTATTTTCGCCACTTATTTTTTCCATTACAAAAAGTGCAGTTCCGTATACCAGCATATTCCAAGAACCAACATAAGAACCACCAGATTTCCATTGGATGGCAATGTTTTGAATGAAATTGTCTCTAAAATAGGGTAGTATCCATAAATGAGCTTCGGTAAAATGAAAAATCATCAATATAATTCCGGTTGACCACATGTAGTAATATACAGGCCAACTTTTAAACGTTGAACGCATTGATTTAAAATAATTTATGCCAAATAAAATCCAACCTAAAACTATTGGAAAATAAAAATAACTCGGAAATTCTAAATATTCTTTACCTGCAAAATTTTTAGACGCATATGAAAATGCAATGCCAATTCCGGTTAAAATGAATAGCCAGAAATGCCATTTTATAAGCTTATAATTATAGAATTTTATGGATGAATTTGTAGTGATATAGTAATAAATACCACCAACAGCAGCTAATAAAATCCAAGAAACCACAAATAAAGTATGTAAAGGACGAACAGCATTAAAAGGCAGTGTTTCTTTTATAAAATCTGGAATAATATATTGAAAACCTGCTAGTAAGCCGAAATTCATTCCTAAAAACAAAGAAATTAAGGCTATGATTATAAAATAAAAAAAATACTTATTTTTTGCCATCTTCTAAAGTCTTATTTTTTATGATTACCCAGCCATCCTTATTAATTGTAGCATTTACATCTGGATAATAACCTGTTTGATCAATTTCTTTAAAAAACTGGACTAATAAATCTTTTTCATCTTCCGAAAAATTGAATTTTGGCATTGAATTTATGCCACTATTTACAATGGTTTTTATGTATTCTTCTCCTTTTCCTTCTCTAGAGTATACATTAGTAATGTCGGGACCAAGGTAGCCGCCCAGACCATATATTTGATGGCATGAATTGCAGTTGTTTTTAAGCCAAATATTTTCACCTTTTATTGCGTTTTGTGATAAATGAACAGTATTGTAAGCAGATTTGGAAGTGTAAAGGATGTAGTTGTAAATAGAGAATACTCCAATTAATACAGAAAGAATAATAATAATGTATTTTGAATGATTATACATTGTTAAACCTAATTTTCTACATTTATTATTGCCCTTAGCTCAACTTCACTTTTAATAGAATTTGAAATTAAACAAGCAGCTTCAGATTTATCTAAAATGCGTTGTGCTTTTTCTATTTTATCTTGATTGTCTATTATCAATTCGGGTGAAAGTATGATTTTAGTCATTAAATACTTACCATCAATTTTTTCTAAAATTCCTTGAGAATTGCATTTGAACGAAATAAAATCAAATTTAGAATATTCTGCAATGGCTAAAAAAGTTGTCATAAAACAACTTACAACAGATGCTGTAAATAAATGTTCTGGTGACCAAATATTTGGCATTCCTTTGTCAAATTCTGGTGGAGTTGCAACTTCAATGTTGATTGGTAATTCTGGAGATGACATTGTTCCTTTTCTGTCACTATTCCATTCTAAATTTACATTGTAAACGTGATTTTCCATTTGTATAAAAATTTAAATGATTTACAAATTGAATGATAATTAAGTGTTTAAATTATGACTTAAATCATATTTTATTTTTTCATGTTAAAATAAAAAAAAGCATAGGTTACGATAGCCTATGCTTTTTTCAATTAAAAAAGAACAATTTTGAATTAATAATTATCTTTTATTTTGGTAATAAAACGTCACCAATTACGTGAATTATTCCGTTTGATGTTGGTATTGAAGCTACAATTTCTGAACCGTTTACTAAAGTTTTTTCACCCTCTTTAGTGATTTTTACTTTTCCACCATAAACCATATCAAATTCTTGTCCATCTTGCATATATTCAGCTTTAAGAATTCCAACGTACGTATGGTAACCTAAAACATTTTCTAAGTCACCTTTTTTCTCTGGTTTTAATAATCCTTCTACTGTTCCAGCTGGTAATTTTTCAAAAGCAGCGTTTGTTGGAGCAAAAACGGTGAATGGTCCAGCATTACTTAACGAAGTTACTAGGCCTGCAGCTTTTACAGCTGTAACTAAAGTTGTGTGATCTTCACTTCCAGAAGCCACCTGAACAATGTTTGGATTAGAAACATCATCTTGAACACCTTCTTGTCCAACGCTTAAATCAACAGAATTTTCTGAAGCCGTAGCTTCTTGTGGAGTTTCATTATTTTCTTTGCAACTTCCTAAAAAGAATAAAGAAGCAATGGCTAAAAATGAGATTGTTTTTTTCATAATGGTTGTACTTTAATATTATACTACAAAGTACCAACATTACTAGATTAAATTTTATGAGTCAAATCATAAAACTATGTTTTTTTAAACTTTTTTTTGGTTTAAATAAAACATTCGGAATGCTCCAAAAAATAATAATATTGCTATTCCAAAAAGCATCTCGTTTGCATAAGGAATTAAAGTATAACTGAAAGAAGCAATTCCTTGAATGGCTAAAACCAATTCATTTAAAAAGATACCAATAATAAACAAACCTAAGGCTTTTTTGATTCTATTATTTTGAATTACTAGTTGATTTGTAAATAAGTAAAGCAATAAAAATCCAGAAATTATTGCTAGTAAAACCAAATGTAAATAAGCAATAACTATTGGTCTAAAGCCAAAAGCTAATTTTCCTATCTCTGGGACAGTTGAACCTAATTGTAATAAGAATTTTATAGAAATGCAAACAACTATACTAATGTAAATCCATTTAAAAAAAGGAGCTAAAGAATAATTTTTGATGAAATTTGGAATTATTATTTTGATGAATTTCATCCAAGCAAAAACTTGTAGAATTGCACTTAATATAGCTAATCCATATATCCAAATAGGTAATTTTAACCATAAAACAGATAATAAATAGGCAGGAATGCAACTTATAAAAAACCAAGTAAATATAATTTTATTCGCTTTTTCTAGAACCAAATTTGATATAAGTTGATTTACAAATAAACCCATTATGCCAAACCAAAACCATCCGTTGTATTGAAAATGTAAATAATAATAAATAGATGACAAATAAAAGTCTTGATGTAAACTTTTTGTTGCCATCATATAAGCTAAAGCAAAAGTTCCTAAAGAAGAAATTACATTAAAAAATAAAGCTGCTTTAAACCAGTTTTTTGCTAAAGAATTATTAGAAACTAATTTCAAGTCTTTAAAATATAATATTGCAAACCAAAATGAGACAAAAATAGATAAGGTTGAAAATAAAATGGAAATCAATCCATAACCTTGAAAGATGAAGCTAAAAAGCATGATGTAGGCACAAACCAAATTAGCTATAAAAACCTTTTTGTATTTCTCAAGATTTATAGCAGCATTTTGTTTGGACAAGAAATGAACCATCAAAACAATTAAAGTTTGAGAAACCCAACCTGCAAAGGCAAAATGCGAATGTGAATGTTGAATGTTTTTTTGATTCAGAAAAGGAAACTCGAAGGCAATTTTATAACGCATTAAAAGACCTAATGACGCGACTAACAATAAATTAAATAAGGAAAATTTAATCCAGTATGAAAAGTTTAATTTCATTAATAAAATAATTTGTGATTGTTTATTTCGACCTTATTGCATTTATTCATTAGAGATAAAGTTCTAATTACAGTTTCTACACGTAATCCGGTAAAATCGGCAATTTCTTGTCTTGTATAGGGTATTTGAAGTTTTTCAGAATCTGAAACACCATTTTTTTGTTTATAATCTCTCAAAAAAGCATTGATTCTATGTTCAGGTTTTTGATTGACAATATTTTTATTGGTTAACGATTTTTTAAAAATTCGCAACGCTAAAAGTCGCATAATACTCTTGTTTATTTCAGGGTATTCTTCAATTATAGTCAAAAATTTATCTTTTGATATTTTAATAACTACGCTATCTTGTGTTGCTATTGCAGTACATGGATAAATTTCATCTATAAATAAAGGTGGTTCGCCAAAACTACATCCTTTTTCAAAAACACCTTGCGTAAACTCTTTTCCATCTTCATTTGCACAAAACATTTTCACCGAACCTTCAATCACTTGATAATAAAACAAAGCTAACTCATCTTCATAAAAGATAATTTCGTCTTTTTGATATTTTTTAGAAACTGCACCCCAAGTAAATAATATATCTACATCTATTTGCATAAAATATATAAATTAACAGATTACAAATTTTCATAAATTTAATAATAATAAATATGATAATTATCATTAGTGTAACATTTATTACATTTAATAATCAATGAATTATATAAGTTTGTGTAATTATATTTATTATGAAAAATCTACTTATACTATCTCTGTCAGTTTTACTTTTCTCTTGCAACAAGAAGAAAGAAACATATCAAGATGTTGATAACGAACAAGTTTTTGTGTATGATGCACACGAGGCTAAAGAATTAATGGAAAAACATTGTTATTTATGTCATAGTCCAATTGCTGATGAAGTTACAGGAAGAATTGCACCTCCAATGGTTGCAATTAAAGCTAGGTATATTGATAAAGAAGGATATAATAAGTCGGAATTTATTAAAGCTGTTTCAGAATTTGTAAATCATCCAACCGATGATAAGGCATTAATGTATGGTGCTGTTAAAAAGTTTGGAGTAATGCCTAAACAAGTTTTTCCTGATAGTGTAGTCGTTAAAATAGCATCTTTCATGTATGATTATAAAATTGATTCCCCAGAATGGTTTGCTTCACATTGGCAAGGTCATGGAAATAAGAATTGGGAACAATCAGGAAAAGAATATGTGCCTCAAGTAAAAGAAAAAACATTTGCCGATATTGGTTTAGAGTATGCATTAGGAACTAAAAAAGTTTTGGGTAAAAATTTAATGGGTACTATCCAAAAGAAAGGAACTATAGAAGCTTTAGCTTTTTGTAATATTCAAGCAATGCCTTTAACAGATAGTATGTCAGTGCATCACAACGCTATTATAAAAAGAGTTTCAGATAGAAATAGAAACCCTAATAATAAGGCAAATGCAGAAGAATTGAAATATATTGATCAATTTAAAAAGCAAATGGTTGCTAAGCAAGAAATAAAACCAGTTGTTGTTGAACAAGACAATAAAGTTCAGTTTTATTATCCAATAGAAACAAACACAATGTGTCTTCAATGTCATGGAAAACCTGAAAACATTAAACCTGATGTGCAAGCAAAAATAAAAGCTTTATATCCTAAAGATTTAGCCGTTGGTTACGGAGAAAATGAAGTTAGAGGAATTTGGAGTATTACTTTTGATAAGAAAAAATAATGGAAACTATAAAAATAAAAGAAGTTTGCCCAACAAGCACTTTAGAATTAATAAAACGCAATTATCTTTTGATAGATGTACGTGAAGAAAATGAATTCCATCAATTTTCATTTGATGTACCTCGTGTTCTTCATATTCCTCTTAGTAAATTAGAGGAACGAATGAATGAGATTCCTAAAGATGAAAAAGTTATTTTAGCTTGTTTAACTGGCGAACGAAGTTTAAGAGCAGTCCAATTTTTAAATGAATATGGGTTTACCAATTTATTGAACATGAAAAAAGGACTTTCAAAATGGGCTCAAAAAGGATACCCTATAAAAGGTGTAGCAATTATTGAAGAAAAATCATGTTGTGGAGGACACTCACATTGTAATTAAAATGACAAAAAAACAATATATTATTACAGGAATTGGAGTAGTGGTAGGTTTAGTTGCAGGTTATGTATATTATTTGCAAGTTAGATGTGCTTCAGGAACATGTGCTATAACATCAAAACCAGTAAACAGTACTTTGTATGGCGGTTTAATGGGTGGTTTGTTATTTAATATGTTTGTCACTTCTCCCAAAAAGAAAGATAAATAATGAATGACTTTTGGAATGAACGATATGCTGAAAAGGAATACGTTTATGGAATACATCCTAATCAGTTTTTAGCCGATTCTATTTTGAAACTACCAAAGCACGGAAAAATTTTATTTCCCGCTGAAGGTGAAGGTAGAAATGCTGTTTTTGCTGCTAAAAACGGATTTGAAGTTGCTGCTTTTGATTTAAGTAGTGAAGGAAAAAAGAAAGCGGATGAATTAGCAAGTGATAATGATGTAAAAATTGATTATCGAGTTGGGATGTTAGAAGATTTAAATTTTGATGAAGCTTCTTTTGATGGAGTAGTATTCATTTATGCTCATTTTCCAAAGGCAATTCGAAAAGCACTGCATCAACAAATTTTACGATTAGTAAAACCAAATGGAGTTATAGTTTTTGAAGCTTTTAGCAAAGAACAATTAGATTATCCTTCTGGTGGACCAAAAGAGTTTGCTATGCTTTTTTCGGAAGAAGAAGTAAAAGAGGAATTTGAAAATGTTGATTTTGATTTTCTGAAAACCGAAATTATCGAATTAAATGAAGGAGCATTTCATCAAGGAAAAGGATCAGTGGTTCGATTTATAGGAAAGAAAAGATGATAAAATCTTGGAAAGATTATCTATTTGTAAGCATACAATTTCTATTATTTGGATTGTATGCTTTTGATTTTTTACCAGCTTTTGAACTTCCACAATTAGTTAAATATATTGGCTTGATTTTTTCAATTTTAGGTTTTTTGATTGCTGTACTTTCGGTTTTGCAACTCAATAAAAACCTGACTGTTTTTCCAACACCAAAAACAGATTCTGAATTAATGACCTTTGGAATGTACAAATTCAGTAGGCATCCAATTTACACCGGACTTATTTTATTTACTTTTGGATATGCCTTTTTTAAAGCATCACTTTTTAAAGTTTTAATTGCTTTAATTCTTTTGTTGTTGTTTTATTTTAAAACCAAATACGAAGAGCAAAAATTACTTCAAAAGTTTTCAAATTATAAAGATTACAAGAAAAAAGTAAACCGATTTTTTCCCCAAAATAAAAAAGCCTCAAGTGAAATAACTTGAGGCTTTTTTGAGGATTAAAATTTATAATTTACAAACAAAGTAAAGTTTCTACCCGGTTCTGTAATTGGAACTCTACCATAACCTGCCACATTGTTGAAAGCAAAAGTTAAGTGATTGTTGTAATATTGGTCAAACACATTTAAAAGTCCCATTCCTATAGATAATGATTCAATAGGTTTGTACCCAATGTTTAAATCCATAACTTCATAACCAGCTGTTGCAATCTCATCATAACTGGTTGCAATTTTATTTTGTTTAGCGGTTAACGTATAAAGAGCTTTAGCCCAAAACTTTTTGTAATCATAACCTAATTTCAATCTGGTTACTAAAGGTGGCGTTAAAGGTAAACTTTCGTTGAAATCTTTATTTTCGGTATAGGTATAAGATACTTCTGTACCAAAATTAAAATTGTTATAAATCTGTACATTTCCATAAACTTCAAATCCTGTTTTTAAAGCATTGTCAATGTTTCTAAATACTTTTGGATGAATAGGTGGTGTGGTTGAATTGTATTTTCTAATTAAAGTTTCATCAACAATTCCTAAAATATAGTTTTCGTAAATAGAATAGAATACCGAAGTTCCAAACTGTACATCGTTAAAGAATCCATTTAATTTTGATTTACCATCAAAACTCAATTCAAACTGATTGTTTACTTCTGGTTTCAAATTTGGATTTCCAACATATTCATAAGCATCTCTTCCTATATTAAAAAAGGCAATAAAACGTTCTTCAATATTAGCTGCTCTTGTTCCTCTACCAAAAGAAGCTTCCATTTTATAGTTTGAATTGAACAAATATTGATAAGAAACTGTTCCACTATAAATTGTTTCGTTTCTTTTTTCTAAGTTTGGATATAAAGCCGCAAAAGTGGCATCTAAGTCATTTGCATCAGAAGTAACAAAATCCAAACGAGAACCAACAGTTAACCATGATTTATCAGATGCTTTAATTTTTGTTTCTGTAAAATAACCAAAATCATTAGAGTAACTGTCTTGCCAAACTTTGTCAAAGAAAGCTATTGGAGTAGGTAATGGATTTCCCATCATGTTGACTTTTACTAATCGATCTCTACCACCATCTCTTGATAAATTTACCATATCAACTCCAGTAAACAAGTTAATTTTAGAACCCAATCGCCATTCTGTTTCTATTTTCCCGCCATAAGTTAAGGCTTCTACTTTAGAAACGGCTTCTGAATTTGCAAATGATGCTCTTCTTGTATTGCTCATAATATGATCTACATAAGAATAATAAGCTTTAGCAGTTAATCCTTTAAAGTATGTTCCTGTGTTTTCCCATTTATAATCTAAATTAGCTAGTGTACTGTTGTCTTCGTCCGTATCCATTGGTAATCCTGCATGCAATACATCTCTACCAAAATTTTGACGGAAAGTAGCTTGTAAACGTTGATTATCTGCAATTTGATACCCTGTTTTTAAACCGTAACTGATACTTCTAAAAGAAGAGGTATTTCATTTTGATTACCATCTTCATAATTACCATAATCTCTGTAACTGAAATTTCCAGAAAAATCAAACTTTTTAATTTTACTTTCTAAAGAAAATAGGTTCACAATTGAATTGCCGTTGCTTTCATATCCAGAAGAAAAACTTCCTCCAATAATTTTTTTGTTATTTGCTGGAGATTTAGAAACGAGATTGATAAGTCCAGCAAAAGTATTTCCATAACGTACAGAAAAAGGTCCTTTTATGATTTCAATTTTAGTAATTTCTTCTGGATTAATTAGAGTGGTAACTGGATCCATTCGGTTTGGACACGCATGAAAAGCTTTTGTTCCACCATCTATTTGTACGTTTAATTGTTCGTATTGAGAAGCTCTAAAAGCTGGGTCAACTGCATAATTTCCTCTTTTGATAAGGTGAAAACCATTGATGTCTTCAAATAATTCTCCTGAGTTTTTAGGTTGGACTACTTTTTCTGTAAAATCTTGTTTTACAATAATTTGAGCAGGATTTTTTGTTAATGATTTAGTAACTATAACTTCATTTAAAAGTGTAACTTTTACTGAGTCTACTTCTTTAACTGGTTCTTGTGCATACAAGAAAGTTGTGCCTAGTACAACTAAGGCCAATATTGATTTTTTCATTTTTATAAATTTGATTTAATATATAAGCTATTAAGCTGCCGAGTTATTAAATCAAACTTTGTGGTGGATGTTCTAAAGGGTGTTTTTTAATTGATTTTTTTAAAAAATCATTAAAAAGTTTTCTTTTTTTCTCAATAAAAGCATAGCTTTTAAAGTCATAGCTCCAAGCTGAATTGAAAAATGTAATTTCTATGTCAAAAAATGTTTTTTTAGAATTGTTTTGAGTTTCTTTTTCAGAACTTATTTTCTTTAAATGACACTTACCATTACATTTTAATTCAGGTTTTTTAATATTTGAACAATATTTTTCTGTAAAATGTTCATTGTCAAAAATAAATTCATATTGCAAAATAGCTGTTTTAAAATTAAAACATAATACACTAAATGTGATTATTAGAATTAAACTATTTTGAATTGAAATTTTCATGCAATTTAATATATTCTACAAAATTCTTAGTATTTTTTTACTTGATAAGTAATATTTGTTACAAACTGAAATTTTAAAATTAATTATATTAGCTTTAATTAACTACTTACACTGTTTTTATATACTTTTTAAAATATGTCAAATAAATTTCCTCAAATAATAAAATCAGAAGGTTCAATTTTAGTTGAATTTATTAATTCTAATTGCGAACCTTGTGCAATGATTGAGCCTACATTGTTACAAATTAAAAAATCTATAGGCAATCGTATTGAAATTCTAGTTGTAGAAGTTGATGAAGTGCCAGAAGTTGTAAACCTTTACAATATAGATTCTGTTCCTACAACTGCTTTATTTCAAAATGGAGAGTTAATTTGGAAAACTGCCGAAGTTTTATCAAAACAAAAACTTCTAGAAAAAATACTAGATATTGTTTAAAATCATATATTTACGTAATGAAATTTAAAGTTTACATATTATTTATCTACTTAGTTGTTTTAACAGTTCTGCCATCGGTGCGTGCTGTAAAACTTCAATTTTGTAATAATAGTGAACAAACTTGTAATAATTCAGAGCAAAATGATTGCGATACTGGCAAGTTTGTAATGAGCTTAAATTTTAGTCCATTGCAAATTATAAAGAGTTATAATTATAATTTAAATTTTGAGCTTTTTGATTTCGAATTAAAAAAAGAAACTTCTTTTTATGATTCTTTTTTCGTTTCAAATTTTCAAAATAATATTTGGCACCCTCCAAAAGTATAGTTATTTGTTTTTTAAAACGATTACCCATTTTATTTTTTAATACTATGGTATAACTATATATGTCAATATTTATGAAAAAAATTATATTAATGGTATTGTTTGTTTCTCTAATTGCTTTTGGGAAAGAAACAATTACCAAAACGATGATTGCAAGTAACTATAATAATATAGTACTTGTGTCAAAACCAGTTTTACATACTAATTTGCTCTCAACGAATAAGGTTAGTTGCGCTCAATGTCATGGTTGTAAAAACGATGCCGACTTTTCTTTGGAGGATAATTCATTAGAATTATTACAAATTAATAATGTTGAACGAGATACAATAAGTAATAAAAAAAAGGAAGTAGAACTTAAACAAAATAAATCATGAAATTTTTTTTAAAAATTATAGCGATGATTTTTGTTTTTCAATCATCATTTGCACAAAGTGATTTTCCTTATGATGTTATACTAACACCAGTTACAGTAGCTGGATTGCCAGGATTGCATTCCTTTGCAGTTGGGCAACATAATGGGAAATGGCTTATAATTGGAGGACGAAAAGATGGTTTACATGCGCGCCAACCTTTTAATGCCTTTCCAGGAAGTTTAAATAACACTGATATGTATGTAGTAGATATTGCTACTCAACAATCATGGACTACTTCTGTTAATTCTTTAGCTATAGATTTAAAGGAACAGTTACAATCTACTAATATGAATTTCTATCAAGATGGAGATGTTTTATATATTATTGGTGGTTATGCTTATTCTGCAACTGCTGCTGATCATAAAACTTTTGATGGTTTAATATCTGTTGATGTACCAAATCTTATTAATGCAATTGTAAATAACACCTCAATTACTTCTTATTTTAAGCAAATTACAAATGCAAGTTTTGCTATAACTGGAGGTTATTTAGGTAAAATAGGAAATGAGTTTTATTTAGTGGGAGGTCATAAATTTGACGGCCGATATAATCCTATGAATAATCCAACATTTACTCAAACCTATTCTAATTCTATTCGAAAATTTGAAATTGATAACTCAGGAACTCAATTGTCGTTTAGTAATTATTCTGAAATTACAGATGCAGTACATTTACACAGAAGAGATTATAACTTAGTGCCTCAAGTTTTTCCTAACGGAGAGCTTGGTTACACTATTTCTTCGGGTGTTTTTCAAATAAATGCCGATTTACCTTTTTTGTATCCAGTAGATATTAAGTCAAGTGGATATTTTCCTCAAACGAGTTTCAATCAGTATTTGAGTAATTATCATTGTGCAAATGCTAGTTTGTATGATGCGACAAATAATAATATGCATAACTTGTTTTTCGGAGGATTAAGTCAGTACTATTATAATAATGGGACTTTAGTTCAAGATGATACAGTTCCATTTGTAAAAACAATTAGTAGAACAAAAAGAGCAGCAAATGGTTCATTAACCGAATATCAATTGCCTGTAGAAATGCCTAATTTAAAAGGTGCTGGATCAGAATTTATTCCAAATGAAAGTTTACCGAATTATTCAAATGGTGTTATAAAACTTTCTGATATTACAGCGTCTGAATTTATTATAGGTCATATTTATGGAGGAATTCAAAGTTCATCTATTTCTGCATTTACAGATAATCAAACAAATCTTACAAGTGCCGATCCATCTGTTTATGAGGTTAAATTGGTTTATAATACTACTTTAAATCATGATTTGATAGACGGATCAAATCCTTTTAGTTTTTCGGTGTATCCAAACCCTGCAGTAAATGACACCGTAAATATAAAGTTTTCTATACCTTATAGTTCAGAATTAGAATATATTATGTCTAGTGTTGATGGGAAAATTTTATCTGAAGGGATAATTGAAGGCCTAAAAGTAGGTTATAACGAAATGAACTTTAATTTAGAAGAAGCAAAAACAAATATTGTAATTTTGACTTTTGTTTTTGATCATAAATTTTATTCTTCTAAAAAAATCATAAAAAAACAATAAAGTTAAATGTGCAATTAAATAATTATATATATTTGTTGCACAAGTTTTTATAAAAAAATAAATTAATATTTTATATCATGAAAAAAGTAATCACAATAGTAGCAATTGCTGCATTTATGTTTTCTGTAGACGCTACAGCTCAAACTCAAAAAAAGAAAGAAGCTAAAAAAACTGAAAAAGCAGCATGTTGTTCTTCTGAAAAGAAAGAGGCAACTTCGGCTTCATCTGAGAAAAAAGCATGTGGAACAGAAGCTAAAAGCTCTTGTTGCTCTTCTAAAAAAGTAGAAGCTAAAAAAGAAGATTAATTAATAATTAAAAGCATTTCTTTGTTGAGATGCTTTTTTTTGTATCTTTGTTAACCAAATGGTTGAACTGATTAGTTGAAATGAAAAAAATAGAATCCAATACAGAAGAAATAATATTGAAAAGTGCTATAACCATTTTTCATAAAAAAGGAATGGCTGGTGCAAGAATGCAAGAAATTGCCGACGAAGCTGGAATTAACAAAGCGATGTTGCATTATTATTTTAGAAGTAAGCAATTGCTTTTTGAAGCCGTTTTTAAAAAAGCATTTATGCAGTTAGCACCGCAAATTCATCAAGTGTTAAATTCTCAAGATTCGTTGTTTGATAAAATTGAAAATTTTGCAGGTAAGTATATTTCATTTGTTATGGAAAATAGGTTTTTACCCACATTTATTATTCAAGAATTAAACAATAATCCTGAATTTACGAATCAATTTTTTAGTCAAGCTGAATTTCCTAAACCAACACATTTTCTATTGCAAATTGAAGAAGAAATCCAAAAGGGAACCATAAGAAATGTAAATCCAAAACAAGTATTAATTGATATGTTTTCGTTATCTGTTTTTCCATTTGTTGGAGCACCTTTGCTTCAAAAAATAGCAAATTCGAATGAAGAAGAATATAACACCTTGTTAATAGAACGTAAAACACACATAGCTTCAATGCTAATAAATAGTATTAAAAAATGAGAAATTTAATTATAATTTTATTCCTGTTTTTTGGATCTTTCCTTCAAGCTCAACAAAATATTACGTTGAATGAATGTTATGATTTGGCAGAAAAAAATTATCCATTAGCTAAACAGACTAATTTACTGCAACAAAAATCTGCTTTAGAAATTGATGCATTAAACAAAGTAAAATTGCCAAAAATTGATATTAACGCTCAAGCAACCTATCAATCTGCCGTAACACAATTGCCTATTAGTTTGCCAAACGTAACAATTACACCTTTAAATAAAGATCAATATAGAGCTACTTTAGATGTTAATCAGTTAATTTATAATGGCGGAATGATTGAGGCTAATTCTAAATTAAAAGAAGTTCAAGCGCAAACGGTTCAACAACAAGTTGCGGTTAATTTGTATCAATTAAAATCGAGAATTAATTATTCTTATATGATGATTTTATTGTGGCAAGAACAAAATCGATTGTTACTATCAAAAAAGAATTCAATTTTAGAAAAAATTAGCGAAGTTAAATCTGGAGTTAGAAATGGAGCTATTTTACCAGCATCAGAGCAAGTTTTAGAAGCTGAATTACTAAAGTTAGAGCAAGCTTTAACCGAAAATTCATTCCAAAGAATAAAGGAACTTCAAAATTTAGCGAGTTTAACATCTACTTCATTTGCTGAAAACACTATTCTAGAACAACCAATTTTAAATTTAGAAACTAACGGAACTAGACCGGAAATACAATTTTTCGAATTGCAACAAACTCAAATTGAGGCTTCTAAAGATGTAATTTCAAAATCAAATTTACCAAAACTAAACGCTTTTGGTCAAGCTGGTTATGGAAATCCTGGTTTGAATATGTTAAATAATTCGTTTGAGAGTTTTTATATAGTTGGTTTAAAATTAAATTGGAATGTGTTCGATTGGAATAAATCAAAAACAGAAAAAGAAGCTTTAGATGTTGCAAAAGAAATTATTTCAACTGAAAAAGAAACTTTTGAAACCAATAATCAAATGCAATTAAATGAGTTAAAATCAGAAATTTTAAAAATGGAAACCATCATTAAAACGGATGTGCAAATCATTCAATTGCGTGAAAAAGTGTTACAATCGTATGATTCTCAATTGCGAAATGGTGTAATAACTTCATCAGATTATGTAACAGAGTTAAACAACCTTTTTGACGCGAAGACCAATCAAAAAGTACATGAAACACAACTTCAATTAGCTAAAATAAATTATCAAACGATTAAAGGACAAAATTAAAATGAAAAATTTACTAACAATATTAATCGCATTAACTTTATTTTCTTGCAACAAGAATGATAATGAAGCAGATGCTTACGGAAATTTTGAAGCAACCGAAGTTACAATTTCAGCCGAAAGCAATGGGAAAATAGAATTTTTAAATCTTGACGAAGGAATGCAACTTGAGAAAGATGCAGTAGTTGGACAAATAGATACAGTTCAATTGTACTTAAACAAGCAACAATTAATAGCTTCAAAAAGTACGATTTATTCTAAATCAGCTAATGTTTTGTCGCAACGAAATGTGTTGAATGAGCAATTAAAAACCACTTTAATAGAGCAAAAACGTATTAAAAATATGTTTGATGAAAATGCAGCAACTAAACGTCAAGTTGATGAAATTACGGGAAAAGTAAAAGTGTTGCAACAACAAATAAATAGTGTAGAAACGCAAAATGCTCCAATTGTAAATGAAGTAAAATCAATTGAAGTTCAAATTGAAAAAATTAACGATCAACTTAAAAAATCAAAAATTATTAATCCTATAAAAGGTACAGTTTTAGCACAATATGCAGAACCAAATGAAATAACTGCTTTTGGAAAACCAATATATAAAATTGCTGATTTATCTGAAATGACTTTACGAGTTTATTTTAGTGAAACTCAATTATCATCAATAAAAGTTGGGCAAGAAGTAAATGTTTTAATTGATGAAAATGAAGGAACAAAACCATATAAAGGAAAAATTTCTTGGATTTCATCATCAGCTGAATTTACGCCAAAAATTATCCAAACCAAAGAAGAAAGAGTCAATTTGGTTTACGCAGTAAAAGTAATCGTTAAGAATGATGGCAGTTTGAAAATAGGAATGCCAGCAGAAGTTAAATTATAATTCAATAGCAATAGCAAAAATAAATAACAATTAAAATTATGAACAAATTTAAAATCACAACAATCGTATTGTCAGCTTTTTTTCTTTTTTCGTGCAACGACAAAACAAAAAATGAAATTACTGAAGTAAATCAAACAATTGAAACTGAAGTTCACAACCATTCAGACAGTGAAGCTATTCAATTAGATGGCGACAAAAAATGGAAAGTGGATGTTGAAATGATGAACCATATTCGCAACATGGAAAAAGATGTAGCTTCTTTTGATAAAGGAACACCTGAAAATTATCAATTATTAGCAGATAATTTAAAGAAAAATCTAGATTTATTAACGTCAAATTGCACCATGAAAGGTCAAGCACATGACGAATTACATAAATGGTTATTGCCATATCTTGATTTAGTTGATGATTTTTCAAAAGATAAATCTGACGAACAATTTACTGAAATTCAAAACTCATTTACAACATTTAATCAATACTTCGAATAATGAATTTACAAGACTTACATACAGAAGGAAAAGCAGTTCAAACGAATGTTTTATTTGAACCATCTCAAAATGTTATTTCCATACAAATTGCAAAAGGAGAACAATTAAAAGAGCATATTACAAAAATTCCAGCTTTACTAGTTTGTGTTTCTGGAGAAGCAATTTTTAGCGATGAAAATGCACAAAAAATCAGTTTAAAATCTGGTGATTATGTAAAAATCGAACCAAACGTAAAACATAGAGTTGATGCAATTGAAATGAGTAATTTCCTTTTAATTAAATAATTCATAACTCACAATTCATAATTAAATAATGAGTATTTCAGTCCAAAATATTTCCAAATCTTACAACAAAATCAAAGCTATTGATTCAATTTCTTTTGAAGTAAATTCTGGAGAATTATTTGGATTAATTGGTCCGGATGGTGCAGGTAAAACGACTATTTTTAGAATCTTAACTACACTTTTAATTGCTGATGAAGGAAAAGCAACGGTAGCAAATTTCGATGTTGTTGAGGATTATAAAGTCATCAGAAATTCGGTTGGATATATGCCAGGTAAGTTTTCGTTGTACCAAGATTTAACGGTTGAAGAAAATCTAACATTTTTTGCGACTATTTTTGGAACAACTATTGAAGAAAACTACGATTTAATCGAAGATATTTACGTTCAAATTGAACCGTTTAAAAAACGTAGAGCTGGAGCATTATCTGGTGGAATGAAACAAAAATTAGCGTTGTGTTGTGCTTTAATTCATGCTCCAAAAGTCTTGTTTTTAGACGAGCCTACAACAGGAGTTGATCCAGTTTCTCGAAAAGAATTTTGGCAAATGTTAAAGCGATTACAACAAAAAGGAATCACCATTTTAGTTTCCACACCTTATATGGATGAAGCTGCCTTATGTGATAGAATTGCTTTAATTCAAAAAGGTAAAATCTTAAAAATTGATTCACCACAAGCCATAACGGCCAATTATGAAAAAGTAATTTATGATATTCAATCTAAAAATACCCATGGTTTAATTCACGATTTAAAAAACTATCCAAGTCATTATAGTGTTTATGCTTTTGGCGAATTTATTCATTACATTGATAGAAAAAAAGATTTCAATCCAAATGATTTAAAGGAATATTTAGAGCATAAGAATCATTTAGAAATTATAATAAAAAAAGCAATCACAACCATTGAAGATGTATTTATGGATTTGTAATTATGGATAAAGAAAAAATCATACAAGTAGAAAACTTAACCAAACAATTTGGCGATTTTACAGCAGTGAAAGGAATCACTTTTGATGTCTACAAAGGAGAGATTTTTGGTTTTTTGGGAGCAAACGGAGCAGGAAAAACAACTGCAATGAAAATGCTCATTGGAATTTCAAATCCAACTTTGGGTAAAGCAAATGTAGCAGGTTTTGATGTATTGACTCAAGCAGAAATGGTTAAGAAAAGCATTGGTTATATGAGTCAAAAATTTTCTTTGTACGACGATTTAACCATTAAAGAAAATATTACTTTTTTTGGAGGAATTTACGGTTTATCGCGAAAGCTGATTAAAGAAAAAACAATCCAATTAGTTCAAGAATTAGAAATGCAAGACGTTGCTGATAATTTGGTCGGTTCATTACCATTAGGTTGGAAACAAAAATTATCATTTTCAGTTGCTTTATTACACGAACCCAAAATAGTTTTTCTAGATGAACCAACTGGTGGAGTTGACCCAATTACCAGAAGACAATTTTGGGAAATGATTTACACCCAAGCATACAAAGGCACAACTATATTTGTAACCACACATTATATGGACGAAGCTGAATATTGCGACCGAGTTTCCATAATGGTTGACGGAGTTATTGAAGCACTTGACACGCCCAAAAAATTAAAAGAACAATTCAAAGTAGATTCTATGAATGATGTTTTTTTAAAATTGGCTCGAAATATCGAGTAAACTAATTACTAAAAAATGAAAAGATTCATCGGTTTTGTAAAAAAAGAATTTTATCACATTTTTCGTGATAAACGTTCTATGTTCATACTTTTCGGAATGCCAATTGCCCAAATTATGCTGTTTGGTTTCGCCATCACAAACGAAATTAACAACGTGAAAATTGCTATTCTCGATAAATCAAAAGACACCGAAACTCAAAAAATAATTCAAAAAATAAGTAATTCCTCTTATTTTGATATCGAACAAGAAATCACAACCGAAGCACAAATAGAATCCGTTTTCAAAAAAGGAAATGTCAAAGCCGTTTTAGTTTTTGAGAAAGATTTTATCAAGCAATTGCAAACTCAAAAAAATGGAAAAGTTCAGGTAATTACAGATGCAACCGATCCTAATATGGCTAATACTATATCTAATTATATTACGTCGATTTTACAAAATTTCATTCAAGAAAAAAACAAAAATAATAAGCCAATATATCAAATTCAAACGCAAACCCAATTGTTTTATAATCCAGAAATGAAAAGCGTTTTTACCTTTGTTCCCGGAGTAATGACGGTAATTTTAATGCTCGTTTCAGCCATGATGACGTCTATTTCTATCACGCGTGAAAAAGAATTAGGTACTATGGAAATCTTACTGGTTTCGCCTATAAAACCATTCCAAGTTATTATTGGAAAAGTGTTTCCTTACATCTTTTTATCAGTAATCAATGCAACAGTTATTCTGCTTTTAGGTTTTTTTGTATTCAAAATGCCTATTGAAGGAAGTCTATTTTTATTAGCCATTGAAAGTGTTTTGTTTATAGTTTGCGCATTAGCATTAGGAATTTTAATTTCCACTTTGTCTAATTCACAACAAACCGCCATGATGATTTCGTTATTCGGATTAATGTTACCCGTAATTTTACTTTCAGGATTTATTTTTCCCATTTCAAGCATGCCATTACCACTACAAGTTATCAGTAATATCATTCCAGCCAAATGGTTCATCATCATCATCAAAGCCATCATGTTAAAAGGATCAGGAATTGCTCTAATTTGGAAAGAAACTTTAATTATTATTGCAATGACAATAGTTTATATAGTAATCAGCATCAGAAAATATAAAATAAGATTAGAATGATTTTTTATTAGAAGCTATTTCCTGCTTTCCACTATATCTTTTCCTTTTTAAAGAAAAAAGCAAAAGGATGCCGTTTTAATCAGGGCTAGACTATTAGTAATCAACAGTTACAAATTTACAAATCTGTGACAATCTGTTAAAATCCGCGTCATTCGCGCCACAATATGAAAACAATATTATTCATCATACAAAAAGAGTTCAAGCAAATTTTTAGAAATAAAAGTATGTTGCCTATTATTTTTATTTTACCATTAATGCAATTGGTTATTCTGTCAAACGCAGCTAGTTTTGAAGTCAAAAATATTAAGTTTTCCTATGTTGATAATGATCATTCTTCAGCTTCACGCGAATTGATAAGCAAGTTTCAAGCATCCAATTATTTTAATATAATATCTCAATTTCCTTCAAAAAAAGAAGCCAATCTACAAATGCAGAAAGGAAATGTAGATGTAATTCTCGAAATACCAATTTATTTTGAACGTAATTTAATCAAGCAACAAAACACAAATCTTTCGGTTAGTATTAATGCTATTGACGGTGCTGCTGCTGGAGTTTCAAATGTTTATATCACCCAAATTATTTCAGAGTTCAATCAATCTATACAAACGCAATTACAAACGTACAATCAAGGGAGCATTGTGCAACCCGAAAGTATTATAACTATTCCATCATTTTGGTACAACAAAACATTGAATTACAAAACCTTCATGGTTCCTGGAATTCTGGTTTTATTGGTTACAATGCTATCCTTATTCTTGTCTTCAATGAATATTGTTCGAGAAAAAGAAGTTGGAACATTGGAACAAATTAATGTTACACCTATTAAAAAACACGAGTTTATTATTGGTAAATTATTCCCGTTTTGGGTATTAGGATTGGTTATTTTAACTGTTGGTTTAATTATCGCAAAAGTTATTTTTAGCGTGCCAATTTTAGGTAATATTTTCTTGATTTATGGTTTTACGGCTATTTATTTAATACTAATTCTCGGAATTGGATTATTTATTTCCAATCATACCGAAACCCAACAACAAGCTATGTTTATTGCTTGGTTTTTTACCGTAATATTTATTTTAATGAGCGGACTTTTCACTCCAATTGAAAGTATGCCAAATTGGGCTCAAAAAGTCACTTTATTGAATCCAATACGTTATTTTGTAGAGGTCATAAGAATGGTTATGCTAAAGGGAGCAGGTTTTAGTGATATAAAAAATCAAATTGCAATAATTACTATTTATGCTTTTGCAATTAATGGCTTTGCGGTTTGGAGTTATAAAAAAACAAATTAAATTTATTTGAACATTAGTTAAAGTTTTAGCTATGTAACGCTTGTTACTTTATAGTGTTCAGAGTTTAGTAAATTTGTTTAAAATTTTACATAATGGAAGAAATGTTATTTTATGATAGAATGCAATTTGCCTTTACTATCACGTTTCACTACTTGTTTCCACAATTAACGATGGGACTTTCGTTAATGATTGTTTACTTTAAGTGGAAATTCATTAAAACACAAACCGAACAGTATAATGATGCCGCCAAATTTTGGATGCGTATTTTTGCTTTAAATTTTGCAATGGGGGTTGTGACCGGAATTCCAATGGAGTTTCAGTTTGGAACTAATTGGGCAAAATTCTCTGAACTCACAGGAGGAATTATTGGTCAAACATTAGCAATGGAAGGAATGTTCTCCTTCTTTTTAGAATCTTCCTTTTTAGGCTTATTCTTGTTTGGTGAAAAATTACTAGGTCAAAAGTTGCATTTTTTAACTGGTTTTTTAGTCTTTTTAGGTTCTTGGATGAGTGGTTATTTAATCATAGCAACCCATTCCTGGATGCAAAATCCTGTGGGATATGAAATTTTAGCAAACGGAAAATTTGTTCTGAATAATTTTGGAGCCTTATTTTCAAACCCTTGGCTTTTACCATCTTATTTTCATAATCAAGCTGCTTCTTTAGTAACCGCTTCTTTCGTGGTTGCCGGTGTTGGAGCTTTTTATATTTTAAATAATAAAAACGTTGAGTTTGGTAAATTATTCGTTAAAACAGGAGTAATATTTGGTTTAATTTCTTCTTTAATTGTAGCGATGCCAACAGGAGATTTATTAGCTAAAAATGTTGTGAAATATCAACCTGTAACTTTTGCAGCTATGGAAGGAATTTTCCATACTGAAAAAGGAGGTTCTGAAATAGTTCTAATTGGACAACCAGACGTAAAAAACAAAAAACTAGACAATAAAATTGCGGTACCAAATATCTTAAGCATCTTAACTTATGGAAATTGGGATCAAGAAGTAAAAGGTTTAGATCAATTTCCAGAAGATGTTCATCCTACAAATATTTCCGGCTTGTATTATGGTTACCATATTATGGTTGGTTTAGGTACATTATTTATTGGATTATTGGCTTTTGCTGTTTTTCAATTAATTAGAAAGAAATTATATGAAACGAAATGGGTTTTATGGTTATTGTTATTTTTTATTCCATTTCCATATATTGCCAATACAACGGGTTGGTACACGGCAGAATTAGGAAGACAACCTTGGTTGGTTTATAATTTATTAAGAACATCAGAAGGAGCTTCGCCAACCGTTTCATCAGGAAATACATTATTCACTTTACTTGGGTTTATCGGATTGTATCTTTTATTAGGAATGTTATTTCTTTTATTAGTGGGAAAAATTATTAACAAAGGTCCAAAACCTCAAACACATTAGATCATGGAATATTTTTGGTATATAGTTATAGTTATAATGCTAGCTGCTTATGTCGTTTTAGATGGTTATGATTTTGGAGCAGGAATTATACATTTATTTTTTGGTAAAACAGAAAAAGATAAAAAAGCCATTACAAATGCTATTGGACCTTTTTGGGATGCAAACGAAGTTTGGTTGATTGCCGTTGGAGGTGTGTTGTTTTTTGCATTTCCAACATTGTATGCTTCTTCATTTAGTGGGTTTTATTTGCCTTTAATTATGGTGCTTTGGTTGTTGATTTTTAGAGCTGTTGGTCTAGAATTACGTGGTCAAGTACATCATCCAATGTGGGAATCCATTTGGGATAAAGCTTTTGGAATTGCTAGTTTGTTATTAGCTTTATTCTTTGGAGTAGCATTAGGAAATGTAGTTAGAGGTGTAAATTTAGGAATGGTTGAAAATGGAGTTTCTACAGTTGAAGCACATTATTTCTTTTTACCTTTATGGAATCCAGAATTTAGTCCAACTTCAGAAAATCTTGGTGTAATTGATTGGTTTACATTGTTATTAGGAATAATTAGTGTTGTAGCTTTAACGATTCATGGAGCCAATTGGATTATTTATAAAACAAATGCCGATATTAATGAAAAGCTAAAATCAGTAATTTTTAAATTAAATTTTGTGTTGTTGGCTTTAGTGATTACTTCACTATTGGTTTGGCATATTATTGAACCAAATCCATTTCATAATTTTATTCAATATCCTTTTTTATGGATTTTACCTTTAATTACCTTTACTGGAATTTTTGGCTTATTTAAAGTCAAATCGTTTAAAAAACATGGAATGGGATTTTTGTTTTCAACTCTGTTTTTAGTTGGGGGTTTAGCATCAACAGTCGCTTCAATATTTCCTAAACTACTACCGTCTACCAATACTATAAACCCTTCGTTAACCATTGAAAATGTTGCAGCTCATGAATACGGATTGGCAACCGGAATGAAATGGTTTTTTATAGCTTTGGTTTTGGTAATTATTTACATGATAGTTCAATACAAAGTTTTTAGAGGAAAGATGGATGATGTAGGCTACGGTGATCATTAAATTACATAAAAAAAAGTGTCTTTTTTAGACACTTTTTTTATGTAACAAATGTTGCTGTAGGGAGTTATGGAATATTTTAACTTTGAAGTATCAAACTAATCAAAATGTCAAAAATAGTAATATTAGGTGCAGGAATTTCTGGTCATACAGCAGCAGCACATTTAAGAAGAAAATTAGGGAAAGAGCATGAAGTTCTTGTTGTTTCTCCTAATAGAAATTACCAATGGGTTCCTTCGAATATTTGGGTAGGAATTGGAAGAATGAAAGCTGAACAATTAATTTTTCCATTGGAACCATTATATAAAAGAAAAGGAATTGGTTACAAACAAGCTAAAGTAGTTTCTTTTCATCCTGAAGGAAATAAAAATGAAGATAAACCATTCGTTTCTGTTGAATATGTGTTTGGAGAAAAAAAAGGTACACAAGAAAATGTTACCTATGATTATTTAATCAATGCAACAGGGCCAAAACTAGCTTTCGATTTAACAGAAGGTTTAAATCCAGGAACAAATAAAGCTTTTTCGGTTTGTACTTATGATCATGCTGAACACGCTTGGCACGGTTTAAAAGAGCTTATTGATGAATTAAAAAAATCAGATAAAAAAGCTAAGATTTTAATTGGAACTGGTCATGCTAAAGCAACTTGTCAAGGAGCCGCTTTTGAATACATTTTAAATGTAGAAAAAGAATTAGTTAGACACGGTGTTAGAGATAAAGTAGAAATAACATGGATTTCGAATGAAAATGACTTAGGTGATTTCGGAATGGATGGTATGTTAATGGATTACAACGGTTTCAATATGAAATCCAAAGACATGATTGAAATGATTTTTGAAGATAGAGGTATCAAGTGGATTTTAGGTGCTGGTGTCAACAAAATAGAAGATGGAATTGCTCACTATGAAAATTTAGAAGGAGAATATAAATCTGAAACCTATGATTTTGCGATGTTAATTCCTGCTTTTTCAGGTCACGGATTTAAAGCATATGATAAAAATGATGCAGATATTACCGATAAATTATTCAAAGGATTTATGATAGTAGATGCCGATTATACACCAAGACCTTACGAAGAATGGACAGTTCAAGATTGGCCAGAAACCTATCAAAATCCATCATATAAAAATATTTTTGCTCCTGGAATTGCTTTTGCTCCGCCACATTCTATATCTAAACCAAGAAAGAGTAAAAATGGTACAGATATTTTTCCTTCACCACCAAGAACAGGTATGCCTTCTGGAATTACAGCAAGATTAGTAGCAGATAATATTATTGATAGTATTAAAGCTGGTAAAGAATCATTACATCATAAAGGTTCTTTAGGGAATATGGGAGCAGCTTGTATTGCTTCAGCTGGTTATGGAATGACAAAAGGTAGTGGGGTAAGTATTACTACCTATCCAATTGTTCCCGATTATAAAAAATATGGTGAAACAGGAGGAAGAGATATAAATAAAACATTTGGAGATATTGGTTTAGCCGGACATTGGGTTAAATTAGCTTTACATTATGCTTTCATATATAAAGCAAAAATGAAACCTTTTTGGTGGTTAATTCCTGAATAATCAATAGGAATTTATTAAAAAGTTATAATTCCTTATATCTAAATCCTAAAAAAATAAATAAAATGGCACAAAGAATATCAAACGCACAGCGTTCTAAAATGCAAAATCCGTTTTTACAATTTTTTAAATTTTTCTATTTAAACATTAGAATTATGAAAATTGTTGCTGGTGGGCATGGTGGAACAAGAAAGTAATAATCATTTTGAAGATGATGATTGTTTTTAGTTTTTATTGGTTAGTAAAAGAGCATTTGTAAAAATGCTCTTTTCTTTTTGTATCATAAGTTTCTTTTCAGTGTAACACTTGTTACTGAATGTAGATTTTGGCTATCGTACTTTTGTTACTGTAAAATGATAAACCAATGAAAAAAATTAAAGTTTTAATAATCAGTACAATTGCAATGACTTCTTATATGGCTAATAGTCAAGATACATTGTCAATTTCTAAAAGTGAAGTTCTTGAGAAGGTATTAGAAAATAATCTTCAAATTAAAGTAGCTGAAAAATCTTTTGAATCAGCACGTGGAGATTATCGTCAGTCCAATGCACTTTTCTTACCTAATATTAATGCTTCTTACACAGGAATTTCAACGACAAATCCTTTAATGGCATTTGGTTCAAAATTAAATCAGGAAATCTTAACGGCTTCTGATTTTAATCCAGCATTATTAAATGATCCCGATCCAATTCAAAACTTTGCAACTGTTATAGAAGTAAAACAACCTTTAATTAATATTGATGGGTTGTTAGGAAGACAAGCAGCTAAAGCAAAAATGGATGCTTTTCAATTGCAAACAGAAAGAACAAAAGAATATTTAGAATTAGAAGTTTCTAAATCTTATATGCAATTGCAATTGGCTTATAAAGCAGTAATCGTATTAGAAAAAGCAAACGCTACAGCAAAAGGTAATCTTAAAATGGTAGAAAACTATTTTAAAAACGGAATGCTTCAAAAAACAGATTTACTAAATGTTCAAGTTAGAGTAAATGAAATTGCAAACCAGTTACAGTATGCTAAAAGTAATGTGCAAAATGCATCTGATTATTTAGCTTTTCTTTTAAACGAAGATACAAATGGAAAAACATATAAACCTTCTGAAGAATTAGAAAGCACAATTGCAATTGAAAACATAAACACATCATTGTCAGATTCTAGAAAAGATATTCAAGCAATGGAAATGTCTTCTGAAGCATATCGTAAAATGTACCAATCTTCAAAATATGGTTTTTTACCAAGATTAAACGCTTTTGGAAATTATCAATTATATGATAGTAAATTTTTAAGTACAAATGCCAAAGGTTATTTGGTTGGTGCACAATTGTCTTGGGATGTTTTTGACGGATTTAAAAACATTGGTAAAACTCAAAAAGCGAAAGCCGATTTTCAAAAAGCCGAATTAGAAACAGAACAATATAAAAAACAAAGTCAGTTAGAATTAAACAAAAGTAATCGCCAGCTTTTAGATGCAGAAAACAAAGTAAATCTTTCAAAATTGGCTTATGAACAATCGCAAGAAGCTTTTAGAATTCTTCAAAATAGATTTACACAAGGTTTAGAAAAAACAACCGATTTGTTAATGTCTGAAACACAAATGGCTCAAAAAGAGTTAGAGTATTTACAAGCTGTTTTTGAATATAATTTTACCAAACAATATTTACAATTTTTAACGAAATAAAACCATGAAACCTAAAATTCACGAAAATCTAACTATAAAAACACTAAACATGAGAAAAAAAGCAATTGCAATATTAATAGTAGCTTCAACAGTATTTATTTCTTGTGGAGGTGATAAAAAAGAACAAGTAGCAAGTTTACCTGCTATTCCTGTAAAAGTTGCTGGAATTTCAGATAATAATACAAGTCCATATGTTTCTGCAAGTGGAAAAATTGAAGCAGAAAATAGTGCTAATTTAAGTACTAGAATGATGGGTTATGTAACTAAAGTAAATGTTAAAGTAGGACAAAAAGTTTCGCAAGGACAACTTTTAGTAAGTGTAAATAATACCGACTTACAGGCTAAAAAAGCACAAGTTAATGCATCTATAACACAAGCTCAAGCAGGTTATAATAATGCTAAAAAAGATTATGATCGTTTTGTGAATTTATTTGCACAACAAAGTGCTTCTCAAAAAGAGTTAGATGATATGACAGCTCGTTATGAAATGGCAAAAGCAGGTTTAGAGGCTGCAAAACAAATGCGTAACGAAATTAACGCACAATTTGCATATTCAAATATATCTGCTCCTTTTAGTGGTGTTGTAACTAATACATTTGTAAAAGAAGGAGATATGGCAAACCCAGGAATGCCTTTAGTAAGTATTGAAGGAGCAAAAAAATTACAAGTTACTGCAATGGTATCAGAAAGTGATATTGCTTTAATTACACAAGGAATGAAAGTAAATGTTTTAGTAAAATCTATCAACCAAGAAGTTGAAGGAAAGGTTTCTGAAATTAGTTTGTCAGCTAAAAATACAGGCGGTCAATATTTGGTTAAAATTGATTTAAACAAATCAGAAGCTAAAATTTTATCAGGAATGTTTGTTAATGTTCAATTCCCTGTTGAAAAGAAAGAAAATGTAAAAGTTTCTGATAAAGTTTTAATTCCTGTGACTGCTTTGGTAAAAGAAGGACAATTGACAGGAATTTACACAATAGGTAGCGGAAATGTTGCTATTTTAAGATGGTTAAGAATTGGAAAAACTTTTGGAGACCAAGTAGAAGTATTATCTGGTTTATCAGTTAATGAGCAATATATTGTTTCAGCTGATGGAAAGTTATTCAACGGTGCTAAAGTTAGTATTCAGTAATTGAAACTTAAAAAAAAAAGAAAATGCAAGAAGGTATATCAGGTAAAATAGCCAATTTTTTCATCAACTCTAAGTTAACCATTTTATTAATGGTAGCCTTGATGATTATTGGTTCATATAGTTCGCTTTTAATTCCAAGGGAAGAAGAGCCACAAATTAATGTTCCTATGGCCGACGTTATGGTTGGTTATCCTGGCGCAAGTCCAACTGAAGTGGAAAGTAGAGTTATAAAACCACTTGAGAAAATAATAGGGAACATAAAAGGAGTAGAGCATATTCATAGTATGGCAATGAATGGTCAAGCTATGATGGTAATTCAGTTTTATGTGGGTGAAAACAGTGAAGATTCATATGTTAAATTGTATGATGAATTAATGAAACATCAAAATATTTTTCCACAAGGGGTAATGCAACCTATAGTAAAAACACGTTCTATTGACGATGTACCTATGTTGGGTTTAACACTTTGGAGTGAAAAATATGATGATTTTCAATTGCGTCAAATTGCAGAAGAAGTTACTAATGAAATTGAAAAGGTAAAAGACGTTGCCATTACAAAAGAAATTGGTGGTAGAACTCGTGAATTAAAGGTTGTTTTAGATAAAGATAAAATGGCTGAAAATGGTGTAGATGCGTTGAGCATTATGCAAATGATTCAAGCTAATAATGGAAGTTCACAATCGGGAAGTTTTGTGCAAAACGACACAGAATATTTAGTTACTACAGGTAAGTTTTTAGCTTCTACAGAAGATGTTGAAAACTTAGTAATTGGTGTAAATAAAAATATGCCTGTTTATTTAAAGCAAGTTGCTGCTATTCAAGACGGACCTCAATCTCCTAAAAATTACGTTTCTTTTGGATATGGAAAAGCTAATGAAAAATTCTCTAATTATAAATCAGAATATCCAGCTGTAACTATTTCGGTAGCGAAAGTTAAAGGTGCCGATGCAATGAAAATTGCTGAAAAAATAGTAGTAAAAGTTGACGGTTTAAAGAAAAACATTATTCCTACTGATGTTCATGTTGAGGTTTCTCGTAATTATGGAGAAACAGCGTCACACAAAGTAGGTGAATTATTATTACACCTAGGTGTTGCAATTATAGCGGTTACAATTCTTGTAATGTTAGCTATGGGCTGGAGAGGTGGATTAGTTGTTTTCTTTTCTGTTCCGTTAACATTTGCTTTAACATTATTTAGTTACTATTTGTTAGGTTATACTTTAAATAGAATTACTCTTTTTGCTCTTGTATTTGTTGTTGGAATTGTTGTAGATGATAGTATAATTATTGCCGAAAACATGCATAGGCATTTTAAAATGAAACGACTCCCATTCAAAGATGCGGCAATATATGCTATTAATGAAGTAGGAAATCCAACTATATTAGCAACATTTACTGTTATTGCAGCTATATTGCCAATGGCTTTTGTTTCAGGAATGATGGGCCCATATATGAGTCCTATGCCAATTGGAGCTTCAATTGCAATGATATTATCTTTATTTGTTGCTTTAACAGTTACTCCTTATTTGGGTTACCATTTGTTGCAAGAGAAAGACGCACAAGAACATAAAGAAGAAGAAGGCTTAGAAACTTCATTTATTTATAGAATTTATAAGAAAATTGAACAACCGTTATTAAATAATAGTAAAAAGCGTAACCTTATGTTTATGGTAACAATTGTCTTGTTATTAGGTTCGGTTGCTATGTTTTTTACTAAATCAGTAGCAGTTAAAATGCTGCCATTTGATAATAAAAACGAATTTCAAGTGGTTATTGATATGCCAGAAGGAACAACTTTAGAAAGAACCGCTGCGGTAACAAAAGAAGTTGCTCAATATCTTTCTACGGTTCCTGAAGTGGTAGATTATCAAAATTATGTTGGAGCTTCAGCACCTATTACGTTCAACGGATTAGTACGTCATTATGATTTACGTGGCGGAAGTAATATGGCTGATATTCAAGTGAATTTATTACATAAAGCGGACAGAGACTTACAGAGTCACGATATTGCAAAAATAGTTCGTCCAGAAGTACAAAAAATTGGGAAAAAATATGGTGCTAATATTAAAATAGTTGAGGTTCCACCAGGGCCTCCAGTATTATCAACATTAGTTGCTGAAATTTACGGACCTAATTATAAAGACCAAATTAAAGTTGCAAATCAAGTAAAAACAATTTTAGAAACTACAGATGATGTGGTTGATACAGATTGGATGGTTGAAGCACAACAAGTAGAATATAGGCTGGAAGTGGATAAAGAAAAAGCCATGTTAAATGGAATTGCACCACAACAAGTTGTAGGTAATCTAACTTATTTACTTCGCGAAATGCCAGTTTCAAATTTATATGATGAAGAATCTGTAGATCCAGTTGGAATTGTATTAGCACTTGACGATTCAGATAAAGCTTCACTTCAAGATATTCAAAACCTTAAAATAAAAGGTAGTCAAGGTAATGTAGTTTCTGTAAGTGATTTAGTAAAAGTAAAAACAGACACATTAAAAAACACTATTTATCGTAAAGATCAAAAGCGTGTAGTATATGTGTTGGCAGATATGGCTGGAGGATTAGAAAGTCCCGTATATGCTATTTTAGGAATGAATGAGAAGTTACAAAAAATGCAATTACCAAAAGGATATTCTGTAAATGAATTATACATGGATCAACCTTCAGACGAAAGTAATTTCACTGTAAAATGGGATGGTGAATGGCAAATTACATTAGAGGTATTCCGCGATTTAGGTGCAGCCTTTTTAGTAGTAATTATTGTAATTTATATGTTAATTGTAGGGTGGTTTCAAAACTTTAAAACACCATTAGTAATGATGGTTGCTATTCCGCTTTCCTTAGTAGGAATTGTATTAGGTCACTGGGTTTTAGGAGCATTTTTTACAGCTACTTCTTTTATTGGAATGATTGCATTAGCTGGGGTTATGGTTAGGAACTCCGTCTTATTGATAGATTTTATTGAAATTAGATTAAATGAAGGTATACCAATAAAACAAGCAATTATTGAAGCTGGAGCGGTTAGAACAACACCAATTTTATTAACAACAGGTGCGGTAGTAATTGGAGCATCAATTATATTGTTTGATCCAATTTTCCAAGGACTAGCAATTTCTTTAGTTGCAGGTGCTATTGTTTCAACCATATTAACATTAATTGTTGTGCCTTTAATTTATTATATAGTTGAAAGGAAAAAATGGGAGCATCAAGAAGTTGTAGATCAAAACATAAAAGATATTAATTAAAAAATAAATAGAAAAAATGGTAGAAAAACTAATAAAGAGAATAGCTGGAATATTTATAATCATAAGTGTTCTGCTAGGAATGTATGTAAACCCTAATTTCTATTGGTTTACATTATTTGTAGGAGCAAATTTACTTCAATCATCATTTACAAATTGGTGTTTATTAGCAGATATTCTTCGAAAAGTATTTAAAGTGAAAGATTAACTTAAAATCCCGATTCATTCGGGATTTTTTTATGTCACTTTACAATTTTAGATCTTTGTAACTTTACAACTTTATACTATCTTTGCATCTTATTAAAATCACAAAACATTATGTTTAATAATTTAACAGATAAATTAGATAAGGCTTTTCATATTTTAAAAGGGCATGGTAAAATTACCGATGTTAATGTTGCTGATACTTTGAAAGAAGTTCGTCGAGCATTATTAGATGCCGATGTGAATTTTAAAATAGCAAAAGATTTTACCACAAGAGTAAAAGAAAAAGCTATTGGACAAAATGTATTAACTACATTACAACCAGGTCAATTATTAGTTAAAATTGTTAAAGATGAATTGACAGAATTAATGGGTGGCGATGTTGAAGGAGTTAACCTCTCTGGAAATCCATCGGTAATTTTAATGTCAGGTTTACAAGGTTCAGGTAAAACAACCTTTTCTGGTAAATTGGCAAACTTTCTTAAAACTAAGAAAAACAAAAAACCATTATTAGTTGCTTGTGATATTTATCGTCCGGCGGCAATTAATCAGTTACATGTTGTAGGAGATCAAATTGGTGTTGAGGTTTATTCAGAACCAGAAAATAAAAATCCAGTTGAAATTGCTCAAAATGCAATTAAGCATGCAAAAGCAAATGGTTTTAATGTAGTAATTGTCGATACTGCTGGTCGTTTAGCAATAGACGAACAAATGATGAACGAAATTGCCGAAGTTCATAAAGCAATTCAACCACAAGAAACATTATTCGTTGTTGATGCAATGACGGGTCAAGACGCAGTTAATACTGCAAAAGCATTTAATGATAAATTAAATTTTGACGGAGTTATTTTAACAAAGTTAGACGGTGATACTCGTGGTGGAGCTGCAATTTCAATTAAATCGGTAGTTGATAAACCTATTAAGTTTATTGGTACAGGTGAAAAAATGGATGCAATTGATGTTTTCTACCCAAATCGTATGGCAGAACGTATCCTTGGAATGGGAGATGTTGTGTCTTTAGTAGAAAGAGCTCAAGAACAATACGATGAAGAGGAAGCAAGAAAATTACAGAAGAAAATTGCTAAAAACGAGTTTGGTTTTGATGATTTCTTAACTCAAATTCAACAAATTAAAAAAATGGGTAACATGAAAGACCTTGTTGGAATGATACCTGGAGCTGGAAAAGCATTAAAAGATGTAGAGATAGAAGATGATGCTTTTAAGCATATAGAAGCTATCATTCACTCTATGACTCCTTTAGAAAGAACAAAACCTTCGGTAATTGACGTAAAACGTAAAGCTAGGATTGCAAAAGGTTCTGGCACAAGTGTTGAGCAAATCAATCAATTAATGAAGCAGTTTGATCAAATGGGTAAAATGATGAAAATGATGCAAGGCGGTGGAGGAAAAAATATGATGCGTATGATGCAAGGCATGAAAGGAATGAGGTAATATGTAAGGCGCAATTTTTTGCGTCTTATTTTTTTAATAAACAACACACAACCACAAAACAATGATTTTATTAGACGGGAAAAAAGTTTCGGAAGATATTAAAAACGAAATTACTGCTGAAGTTGACAAGATGAAAGCTAAAGGCGAAAAAGTTCCTCATTTAGCTGCTCTAATTGTAGGTAATGATGGGGCGAGTTTAACTTATGTAGGCAGCAAAGTAAAAGCTTGCGAAAGAGTAGGTTTTGAATCTACTTTAATAAAAATGCCAAGCACTACTTCAGAGACTGAATTGCTTAAGAAAATTAAGGAATTAAATGAAAATGATGATATTGATGGATTTATTGTTCAATTGCCATTACCAGATCAAATAGATACTCAAAAAGTATTAATGGCTGTTGATCCAAGTAAAGATGTTGATGGGTTTCATCCTGAAAATTTCGGAAAAATGGCCTTAGATATGAGTACATTTATTCCAGCAACTCCTTTCGGAATTTTAGAGCTTTTAGAACGCTATAATGTTGAAACAAAAGGAAAGCAAACCGTAGTTATTGGTAGAAGTCATATTGTAGGTAGACCAATGAGTATTTTAATGGGAAGAAAAGGTTTTCCTGGAAATTCAACAGTTACCTTAACACACAGTCATACTAAAAACATAAATCAAATAACAAGTCAGGCGGATATTATCATTACAGCATTAGGTGTTCCTAATTATTTAAAAGCTGAGATGATAAAAGATGATGCTGTTATTATTGATGTTGGAATTACTAGGGTTCCAGATGAAACATCTGAGCGAGGTTATAAAATTACTGGAGATGTTGATTTTGAGAATGTTTCAAAAAAAGCATCTTATATCACTCCAGTTCCTGGAGGAGTAGGTCCAATGACAATTGCAATGTTGTTAAAGAATACTCTACTAGCTAGAGAGAGAAGAATGAATGAATAATAAAAGTAGATGATAATAAAAAAAGCACACTTAAAAGTGTGCTTTTTTTATTATTTAGTTGCAAATTGCTTTCTATTTTTAAAATAATAAAACATAAATGCTATTCCTATTATTGTTAACCAAATTAATTTTGTATTAATTGGTGCTGGTGGCGGGTCATCATCAGCTGGTGGATCAATTGGCTGTGCTACACTAAGGAAGCTAATGAAAGCCATCATGATAGTAGCTAAAAATTTAAAATTTGTGAATTTCATTCTTTTTGTTTTAGGTTAAATAGGGCGATTGTTATGCAATTATATTAAAAAATTATGAATTATGAAAATCTGAAGTAAAAAATAACTTTACACTTGGGTATTTTTGTTTGGTCATTTGTATTGAAAACTCACTATCTGCTAAAAATACTAATTGACCGTATTTATCAGTTCCAAGGAATTTTTGTTTAATTCTTCTAAATTCTCTAAATTCTTCATTTTTAGCATCATCAGGCTTAACCCAACACGCTTTGTATGCAGGGAAGTTTTCATAACTACATTTTGCGCCATATTCATGTTCTAAACGATACTGAATTACTTCATATTGTAATGCTCCAACAGTTCCAATAATTTTACGTCCATTCATTTCTAATGTAAACAATTGCGCAACACCTTCATCCATTAACTGGTCAATTCCTTTTTCAAGTTGTTTTGATTTTAAAGGATCTGAATTATTAATATATCTAAAATGTTCAGGTGAAAAACTTGGAATTCCTTTATAATTCATTTTTTCGCCTTCAGTTAAAGTGTCTCCAATTTTAAAATTTCCAGTATCATGAAGTCCAACAATGTCTCCAGGATATGAAATATCAACAATTTCTTTTTTTTCAGCAAAAAAAGCATTCGGACTTGAAAATTTCATGTTCTTACCGTTTCTTACATGTAAATACGGCTTGTTTCTTTCAAATGTTCCTGAAACAATTTTAATAAACGCTAATCTATCTCTATGTTTAGGATCCATATTAGCATGAATTTTAAATACAAAACCGCTAAATTTATTTTCATCAGGTTGTACAAGTCTAGTATCTGATTCTTTAGGTCTTGGAGCAGGAGCAATGTCAATAAAACAGTCTAACAATTCTCTAACACCAAAATTATTTAATGCCGAACCAAAAAACACAGGTTGAAGTTGTCCTGCTAAATATTCATCTCTATTAAAAGTTGGGTAAACTTCATCGATTAACTCTAATTCTTCTCTAAGTCTTTTAGCTGGTTTTTCACCAATAATTCCATCAAGTTCTGGATTGTTTATATCAGAAAAAGCAATAGTTTCTTCAATATCTTTTCTACTGTCTCCAGAAAATAAATTAATATTTTTTTCCCAAATGTTGTAAATTCCTTTAAAGTCATAACCCATCCCTATAGGAAAGCTTAATGGAGTAACGGTTAGCCCAAGTTTTTGCTCTACTTCATCTAATAAATCAAATGCATCTTTTCCTTCACGATCTAATTTATTGATAAATACAATGATAGGGATTTTTCTCATTCTACAAACTTCAACTAATTTTTCAGTTTGTTCCTCAACTCCTTTTGCAACGTCAATTACAACAATTACACTGTCTACAGCAGTAAGTGTTCTAAAGGTGTCCTCGGCAAAATCTTTATGTCCGGGAGTGTCAAGAATATTAATTTTCTTGTCTTTGTAGATGAATGCTAAAACAGAAGTTGCTACAGAAATACCTCTTTGTCTCTCAATTTCCATAAAATCGGAAGTGGCACCTTTCTTAATCTTATTGCTTTTTACAGCTCCAGCTTCTTGAATAGCTCCTCCAAAAAGTAATAATTTTTCAGTTAGAGTTGTCTTTCCGGCATCTGGATGTGATATAATTCCAAAAGTTCTTCTTTTAGCAATTTCTTCTTTAAAGCTCATTTTATTTTTTTTAGAGTTTGCAAAATTAACGTATTAATTTAAATATCTAAAATGGAATAAGAGTTATGTTTTTAAATTGAAAATAAATTACGTTATTACTAATTAGAAACTTGCTATATACATAGGAATTGTTATTTTTGTTGATTGCAAATTAAAAATGTTATTCAATGAGATATTTATTTCAACTTTTAGTGTTTATTACGTTTATACAAAATAGTTTTTCTCAAGAAAAGCAAGCTTTATTTACTATTGATGATGCGTCATATTATTCTGATGAATTTATTAGAGTTTATAATAAAAATTTAGACTTGGTAAAAGATGACTCTCAAAAAGATTTAGACAAATATTTAGAACTTTTTGTTGGATATAAATTAAAAGTTCAAAAAGCATATAAATCAGGGTTACAATATAATACAAAATATCAAAATGAATTAAAATCATATAGAAGTCAGTTGGCAAAAAACTATATGAATGATTCTAAAGTAACTAATGAATTAGTAGAAGAAGCTTACGAAAGAATTAATAAAGAAGTTAAAGCATCTCATATTTTAATTTTAGTAGATGAAAGCGCTTCTCCTGAAGATACATTAAAAGCTTATGCTAAAGTATCAAAAGTTCATCAACTATTAAAAGAAGGTAAAAACTTTGAAGATGTTGCAGTACAATACTCAGAAGATCCTTCTGTAAAGGATAATAAAGGGAATTTAGGATATTTTTCTGCTTTTAGAATGGTTTATCCTTTTGAAAATGCAGCTTTCAATACTACTGTTGGTCAATTTTCGGCACCATTTAGAACCAAGTTTGGTTATCATATTGTTAAGGTTACAGATGCAAGAAAAAACAAAGGTGAAGTAACTGTAGCTCATATTATGATTGTAAAACCAACTGATACTGACGAGGCTTCACAAGAAAAAGCAAAACAAACTATTGAGGATGTTTATAAAAAAATTCAACAAGGTGAAAGTTTTGAAAGTTTAGCCAATCAATTTTCTGAAGATAAATCTACTTCAGGTAAAGGTGGAGTTTTACAACGTTTTGGTTCGGGTCAATTGGCTTCAGAAAAGTTTGAAGAAGTTGCTTTTAGTTTAAATGATAAAAACGAAATTTCTAAACCTTTTTTATCTCAATTTGGTTGGCATATTGTTAAGCTTGTTGAAAAGCATCCAGTGCAATCAATTCAAGAAATGAGAACCGAACTTGAAAATAAGGTTAGAAAAGATGAGAGATCGTTGATAATTACAAATTCACTTGCGGCAAAACTTAGAAAAAAATATGCATTTACTAAAAATGAAAAATTACTGCAAAAAATAAAAAAATCAGTGACTAATGATTTTTATACTCAAACTTGGGAGGTTCCTGACAATAAAAAGGAGTTAAGTGGAGAAATAGCAGTAATTAATAAAAACGGAAAATTATATTCACCTTCATTTATTAGTTATCTGTCTAGTCAACAAAAAGCAAATATTAAAATTAAACCAATTGGTGCTTTGGTAGACCATTTATTTGATAAATGGATGGATGTACAGCTAATTCAATATTATGAAGATAATTTGGAAAATGAATTTGTTGAATTTAAAAATGTTGTTGAAGAATATAGAGATGGTTTATTATTGTTTGACTTAATGGAGAAAGAAATTTGGGAAAGAGCAAAAACGGATACTATTGGTTTAAGTACATATTTTAACAACAATTCAAAAAACTATATGTGGACTAATAGATATGATGTAGATGTTTATTCTTCAACCAACGAGAAAGTTATAAAAAAGACAAAATCATATTTAGAAAAAAATAAAACAACAGATTATATTAAATCTAAAATTAATAAAAAAGGAGTTGTTGATGTTATGGTTAAATCAGGGTTGTTTGAAGAGAATCATGATGTTTTATCAGAATATAAAAACCCTCAAATTGGAACAACTTCTGTGGTTAAAAAGGGGAATTATTATTTTGTTGTAAAAGTTAAAGAAGTTAAACCAGCGCAACAAAAATCATTAGACGAATGTCGAGGAAAAGTAATTAGTGATTACCAACAATTTTTAGAAAACAATTGGGTTGATGAGCTTAAAAAAGAGTTCAAAGTTATTGTAAATCAAAAAACTTTTGAAGAAGTTAAAAATCAAATTTCTAAGTAATGTATAAATTACTACAATACATAATTCTAATTTTAGCAGTTTCTTCATGTAGCTATTTTAAGAAACCTCAAGAACCAGAATCTATTGCTAGAGTTGGAGATGTGTTTTTGTATAAAAGCGACATAAAGGATTTAGTTCCAAAAGGAACATCTAAAAGCGATAGTATTGCAATTGTAAAATCGTTCATTGGTAGATGGGCAACACAAAAAATTCTTTACAATGCAGCAGAATATAATCTATCAGATGCTCAAATGGAAAGTTTTAACGATTTGATTAATCAATATAAAGTTGATTTATACACAAAAGCATATTTAGAAGAACTGGTTAAACAACAAATAGATACAGTTGTTACTGAAGCTCAAATAAATTCTTACTATAATTCAAACAAACAATATTTTAAAAATTCAAGTGAGTTAATTAAGCTTCGTTACATTAATTTAGTTAAAGAAAATCAAAAGTTAGATAAAATTAGAGCAAAGTTTAGTTCCTTTACAAAAAATGATAAAAAAGACCTTCAAGAACAGGCAATACAGTTTAAAAGTTATGCTTTTAATGATTCAATGTGGGTAGATATTAATCAGGTTTATGAAAAATTGCCATTTATTAATGTTAATAATAAAGAGGAATATATAGTTTCTGGAAAAAATTTTCAATACCCAGATTCTACAACAATTTGGCTTGTTAAAGTAAATGATGTATTGTCTAAAAATGAAGCAACGCCGTTACAGTTTTTAAAACCTACAATAAAACAAGTTATCATAAATAACAGAAAATTAGAATTAGTTAAAACAATAGAAAAGGAAATAACAAATGATGCGATTAAAAATAACAAATATGAAATTTATAAATAAAAGTATTTTAGCTCTTACTTTATTATTATGCTCGTCAGTAATATTCGGTCAAGGAAAAAAAGTAAAAGTTGACGGAGTAGTTGCTGTTATTGGAGATTATGTGGTTTTAGATTCAGATATTGATTTAGAGTTTATTCAACTTAAAGCACAAGGAGTTGATATTAAAAACATTACAAGATGTGAATTGTTTGGAAAGCAGTTAGAAGATAAATTATATGCTCATCACGCCATTCAAGATAGTATTATTGTTTCTGATGATGAAGTTTATGGGTATATGAATCAACAAATCGATGCTATGGTTGAGCAAGTAGGTTCATTAGATAAGGTTATAAAATTCTATAGAAAGAAAAACGAAGAAGAATTTAAAAATTACTTTTTCGATATCATCAAGCAAAGTAAGTTAACTACTCAAATGCAAAATAAAATTGTGGATGAAGTTACTATTACTCCTGAAGAAGTTAGAAATTTTTTCAAAGAAATTCCTAAAGATGAAATTCCAGTATTTGGTGCAGAAGTAGAAGTAGCTCAAATTGTTATTAAACCAGTAGTTACTCAAGAAGAAAAACAAGCTACTATTGATAAATTAAACGCTATTAGAAAAGATGTAATAGAAAATGGATCAAGTTTTTATACAAAAGCTGTTTTGTATACAGAAGATGAAGGATCAGCTTCAAGTGGAGGTTTTTATAAAATAAACCGTAAAACTGGTTTTGTAAAAGAATTTAAGGAAGTTGCTTTTAGTTTGGGTGAGGGTGAAATTTCAGAGCCTTTTGAAACAGAATTTGGATATCATATTATAATGGTAGAGAAAATTAAAGGTCAAGAAGTAGAGTTAAGACACATTTTAATGAGTCCTAAAGTTTCAAGTAAAGCAATGGCTGATGCTAAAGAAAAAATTGAACTAATTAGAGAAAAAATTATTAACGGTGAAATTACATTTGCTGAAGCTGCAAAATCTTCTTCAGATCAAAAAGAGACTAGAAACAACGGTGGAGTTTTATTAAATCCTAGAACTATGGAACCTCGTTTCGATTTAACAAAAATGGATCCAACATTATACAGTCAAATTTCTAATTTTAAAGTTGGTCAAATTTCTATGCCTATTTTAGATGAAGAAAGAGGTGTTGGTAAATTTTACAAAATCATTACAGTTAACAATAAAACAGAAGAACATACTGCAGAATTTGCAAGTGATTACTTAAAAATTAAAGACTTAGCTTTAACTGATAAGAAGATTAAAGCAATTGCGAAATGGACAGAAGAAAAAATCAACGAAACATATATAAGCATTAATGCTGACTATAAAGATTGCGATTTTACAAATAACTGGTTAAAAAAGTAATTCAAAATAAAATTTAAAACCCTTCAAGTTGAAGGGTTTTTTTATGCTTTTTTTTCTTATTTTAGTGGTTCTAATATTATAAAATCCAATATATATGTCTGACGTTGCAACTATTCAACAATTAGTACAAAAACAAAAAGAATTAAAGCAGGAAATTGCAAAAGTCATAGTAGGTCAAGATGAAGTAATCAATCAAATTATTTTAAGTGTTTTTGCAGGTGGACATGCTTTGTTAATTGGAGTTCCAGGTTTAGCAAAAACATTAATGGTAAATACTATTTCTCAGGTTTTAGGATTAGACTTTAAGCGTATTCAATTTACACCCGATTTAATGCCTTCAGATATTTTAGGAAGTGAAATCTTAGACGAAAACCGACAATTTAAATTCATAAAAGGTCCAATTTTCTCTAATATAATATTAGCCGATGAAATTAACCGTACGCCCCCAAAAACACAAGCTGCATTATTGGAAGCAATGCAAGAACGTGCTGTAACGGTTGCGGGTCATCATTATAAATTAGATTTACCTTATTTTGTTTTGGCAACACAAAACCCTATTGAGCAAGAAGGAACATATCCTTTGCCAGAAGCGCAATTAGACCGTTTTATGTTCGCTGTAAAATTAGAATATCCTTCGTTTCAAGAAGAAGTAAATGTAGTAAAAGCAACCACTTCAGATCATAAACCACAAGTAAATGCATTATTTACAGCGCAGGAGATTATCGATTTCCAAAATGTAATTCGTAAAATTCCAGTGGCTGATAATGTAATTGAATATGCGGTAACTTTAGTAAGTAAAACACGTCCAGATAATGCTTTAGCAACCGAATTTGTTAAAACCTATATCGATTGGGGAGCAGGACCAAGAGCTTCCCAAAATCTTATTTTAGCTGCCAAAACACAAGCTGCTTTAAATGGTAAATTTTCTCCAGATATTGAAGATGTGCAAGCAGTTGCAACAGGAATTCTTCGTCATCGTATTATCAAAAACTATAAAGCCGACGCAGAAGGTATTTCGGAAGAAGATATTATTAAGAAGTTGTTTTAAAGATTAACTATTATGAAAAAGCACTTTTTAATTTTATTATTTATAGCTTCTTTTGTAAATGGTCAAAATAGTAAAAAGTTAACTTTTGATAATTTGAAGCCATTTTTAATAGACTTTTTGTATGAAAAGAGTCAGTTGTCTTCAGAAAGAGTTGATGAATTAAAAAAAGGTGAATATGATTTTTATTTAAGAGGATTGTTTAATGATAAACATGATGGAGAATTAGTTAATGGTGTTTATGCTTTTTCTAATTTTAGCTCACATTCTAAAGCTTTTTTTGTTCTAGTAGAAAATAATGAATTTACAATTTTAGATTTGGATAACAGAGAAGGTTTAGATGTTTCAATTAAAAATATTTTAGACTTTTCTGAAAGAAGTAAATATTGTGTTTTAATTACTTCAGAAATATTGACAAGGTTATTAAATGTTTTCTATAATAAAAACGTTAATCCGTTAATTGGCCAAGATATTAATTGTATTAGAGGTATTGTTAATTTTAAAGACTTGCCTTAATTTTATTTTCTAATCTTTTCCTCTAATTCCTTATCATAAAAAAACAAAAACATACTTCCCATCATGTCTTGGTCAATTGCAGAAGTGTTGTTGGTTTCTAAAACCAATTCATATTCATGGTTTTCATACAGCCAAATTCCTTCAACTGAAGAAAAAGGTTGAACTTCTATTAAACCAATTTTATCGGTATAGTTTGAAACATTACTTTTAAAGATGTTCTGCCTTGTAGTTTTGTCGTATAAAGCAATTGAAGTGGTGAATGGATGCACATGTATGGCAGAAAAATGCAAACGTAAACTGTCTTTCAATTGTAATTGCGAATTTATAGAACTTCTGTAGCTGTTTTTCCCTTTAGGAATTACCCAATGTCCAGAAAGCATATTTCCATTTCCATCATCATAACTATGGTTTTTGGTTTCCACAGGAATACATTGATTACTCGCTGGGTCAAGCGGCATTTTAAATGGATCTTGCTTGTCGTAAGGCAACTGAATAAAAACCGTTTTACTCATTAAAGGCTTTTGCGTTCCGTTATATTTCTCGTTTTTAACGGTAACTAAATGCTTTATTTTTTTAAAAACGGGGTCTTCATTATGGTTTAATGCTTGTGTGGTAATAAATAAAAATTCATTTCCTTTTATGGGAACGCCATAACCTTTTGGGAAATCAAAACTCACAAATCCGTTTGATAAAGAAGTTAGTCTTGGATATTGTTTGCCAATTCTATCATTTAAACCCCAGCTTCCATAATAATTAACATCGTTTAAGTCAACGTTCATATGACAAATATAATCGTTACTAATCACTTCATTTGTTTTGGCATCTAACGCTTTTACATCAAAACCTGTAATCCAAAGCATTTCATCATTTTGACTCAATTGAATGTAACGAGACGATTTCGGACCTTCCATTGATTTATAAATAGCATCAATAATAAATGTTGGTGAAAGCATTTTGTATTCTTTTGAATCGGTTTCAACCAACCAATTATTGTCAACTAATCCTAATTTATGGACTAATGTTGTTTTAATAATGGCTTTATGCCTGTTGGAAAGTAAATTATAGGTAATAATTCCAAAAAGACTAGAAAGAATAAAAGTGAAGCCTAAATATTTATATATCTTTGAATTTCTCAAAATGAATAGTTTGATATTCACAAAAGTAGGTAAAATGAATACAGATATACAAAATAATCAACGAATTTTTGGACTAGATGTTGTTAGAGCAACCGCAATTGCAATGGTTGTTTTTTCGCATGTGTATTACTTAATTGATAGTTCAAATCCTTTACTTATATCGGTAAGTGGATTGTTTGGTTTTTTTGGTGTAGAGTTGTTTTTTGTTTTAAGTGGTTTTTTGATTGGAACTATATTATTAAAAAAATACATTAATGAAACGTTCTCGGTTAAAGAAATTTTTATTTTTTTAAAAAGAAGGTGGTTTAGAACTTTACCAACCTACTATTTGGTTTTGATACTGAATATAATTGTTGCTTTAATTTTTAATTATTCAATTGATGGTTGGGCTGCTTATTTTGTGTTCTTTCAAAATTTTATCGATTATAAGATTAACTTTTTTACCGAATCGTGGAGCTTGTCTGTAGAAGAATGGACGTATTTATTAATTCCGTTTGTATTGTTTTTTAGCTGGACTGTTTTTAAAAAGAATAAAAAATCATCTTTTATAATTACCGTTTTAGTATTGATTTTGTTTTTTCATATTTTACGTTATTTCGTTTATTTAGAAAATTCTTTTTCAGATATGACAACATGGAATTCCAACTTAAAGTCATTAACTATTTATCGTATTGATAGTATTTTGTTTGGTTTTGTAACTGCTTGGTTGTATATGTTTTATAAAGATTTTTTACAGAAATATAAAGGTTATATGTTTATAGTTTCAGTACATCTATTTCTTTTTCAATTTGTTGTGATGAATGTTTTAGGCTTTGATATTGTGGCAACTCCACTTTATTATAAAGTGTTTTACTTTACACTTACTTCCTTTACAATTTTTTTAGCTTTACCACTGTTTGTCTATTGGAATAGTTCTAAAGCTTTATTTGTTAAGCCAATACAATTGATAAGTAAAATTTCATACAGTATGTATTTGTTGCACTATAGTATTATTACAGTGCTTATGAAATATGTAATTAGTAATTTTAATATTCGGTTTTCAAATGTTGTAATAATCATTAGTTACTTGTTTATTACCATTTTAAGTTCCTATTTATTGTATCGTTTTTATGAAAAGCCTTTGATGAATTTAAGAGATAAATACTAGACTTAAATCTCTTTATATTACTAAAATGATAGGTTTTAGATGTAATTTTTGAGAAATTAATAATATTAATTATCGAAATTACGAATTATTCAATAAACATTGTTTTTTTGAGTTTTTATTGAAGGATATTCATCAAAATAGAATGTTTATAAATAATTATTCTTAGAATCTTTACTTTTATTAAAAATTTTTAAATCTCATTACTATTTATTAAATTTGTGCGGCTTTGGCGAATAGTAAACGCAAAAAACCTAGATATTACGGCTTTTAATTTTGAAATGATCGAGGATATCGCCTTTAACATTGAAAAGACATCTATTATGAACACTTACAACGATTATCTTAACGAAATCGAAAAACGAAAAGGTCAAGGGCTTCACCCGAAACCGATTGATGGCGCTGAATTATTAAGCGAAATCATTGCACAAATAAAAGATTTAAATAATGTAAATAGAAAAGATTCTCTTAATTTTTTTATTTATAATGTTGTACCGGGTACAACGAGTGCAGCTGATGTAAAAGCTAAATTTTTAAAAGAGATTATTCTTGGCAATGAAACAGTTGCTGAAATATCGAAAGACTTTGCTTTTGAGTTATTGTCTCATATGAAAGGTGGAGCTTCAATTACCATGCTTTTAGACTTAGCTTTAGGTGATGACGTAGCTATTGCAAAACAAGCAGCAGAAGTATTAAAAACACAAGTGTACTTATACGAAGCAGATACAGCTCGTTTAAAAGACGCGTATAATGCAGGTAACACTATTGCCAAAGAGTTATTAGAAAGCTACGCGCAAGCAGAGTTTTTTACTAAACTTCCTGAAATAGAAGAAAAGATAGATATTGTAACATTTATCGCTGGTACAGGTGATATTTCTACAGATTTATTATCTCCAGGCGCAGATGCGCACTCTCGTTCAGATAGAGAATTACACGGTCAGTGTATTTTTGAACACAACAAAGAGATGCAGAAAGAATTAACTGCATTAAAAGCACAGCATCCAGATAAGCGTGTTATGTTAATTGCTGAAAAAGGAACAATGGGTGTAGGTTCTTCAAGAATGTCCGGAGTAAATAACGTAGCATTGTGGACAGGTATTCAAGCTAGCCCTTATGTACCGTTCATTAACATCGCTCCAATTATTGCAGGAACTAACGGAATTTCGCCAATTTTCTTAACTACAGTAGGTGTAACAGGTGGTATTGGTATTGACCTTAAAAACTGGGTAAATAAAACCGATGCTGAAGGAAATATAGTAAGAGATGAAAATGGAGATGCTGTTTTAGAACAAAAATATTCTGTTGAAACTGGAACGGTTTTAACAATCAATACAAAAACAAAAAAATTATACCACGGTGATATTGAACTTAAAGATATTGCTGCAGCTTTAACACCACAAAAAATGGAGTTTATTAAAGCAGGTGGTTCTTATGCCGTTGTTTTTGGTAAAAAATTACAAACAATAGCTTGTGGAATTTTAGGAATAAGTATTCCAACAGTATATGCTCCTTCTAAAGAAATCTCTGTTGAAGGTCAAGGTTTAACTGCTGTTGAGAAAATCTTCAACAAAAACGCAGTTGGAACAACGCCAGGTAAAGTTTTACATGCAGGTTCTGATGTACGTGTAGAAGTAAACATTGTAGGTTCTCAAGATACTACAGGTTTAATGACTTCTCAAGAGTTAGAAGCAATGGCTGCAACGATTATTTCTCCAATTGTTGATGGAGCTTACCAATCAGGGTGTCATACAGCTTCTGTTTGGGATGATAAGTCGAAAGCAAATATTCCTAAGCTGATGAAGTTTATGAATGATTTCGGATTAATCACAGCACGTGACCCTAAAGGTCAATATCCTGCAATGACAGATGTAATACACAAAGTGTTGAATGATCTTACAGTTAGCGATTGGGATATTATTATTGGTGGAGATTCACATACTCGTATGTCTAAAGGTGTCGCATTTGGAGCCGATTCAGGAACCGTTGCTTTGGCTTTAGCGACAGGTGAAGCTACAATGCCAATTCCAGAGTCGGTTAAGGTTACTTTTAAAGGAGAAATGAGAAGCTTCATGGATTTCCGTGATGTGGTTCATGCTACGCAACAACAAATGTTGAAGCAATTTGGTGGTGAAAATGTTTTCCAAGGAAGAATTATTGAAGTACATATTGGTACTTTAACATCTGACCAAGCCTTTACATTTACAGATTGGACTGCAGAGATGAAAGCAAAAGCTTCTATTTGTATTTCAGAAGATGAAACATTAATTGAGTCATTAGAAATAGCAAAAGGTCGTATCCAAATCATGATTGATAAAGGAATGGATAATCATATTAACGTACTAAAAGGTTTAGTTGACAAAGCGAATAATAGAATTCAGGAATTAAAAACAGGTACTAAGCCTTCTTTACGTCCAGATGCTAATGCGAAGTATTATGCAGATGTAGTTATTGATTTGGATCAAATTGCTGAGCCAATGATTGCGGATCCAGACGTAAATAATGATGATGTTTCTAAGCGTTATACTCACGACACTATTCGTCCACTTTCTTTCTATGGAGGAACTAAACAAGTTGATTTAGGTTTCATAGGTTCTTGTATGGTTCATAAAGGAGACATGCAGATCTTAGCTCAAATGTTGAAAAACATCGAAGCACAACATGGTAAAGTTGAATTTAAAGCACCTTTAGTAGTAGCTCCACCAACTTATAATATCGTTGATGAATTGAAAGCAGAAGGTGATTGGGAAGTATTACAAAAATACTCAGGTTTTGAGTTTGATGATAATGCGCCAAAAGGAGCAGCTCGTACTAAGTATGAAAATATGTTATACTTAGAGCGCCCTGGTTGCAACCTTTGTATGGGTAACCAAGAAAAAGCAGAGCCAGGAGATACAGTAATGGCAACTTCAACTCGTTTATTCCAAGGAAGGGTTGTAAAAGATTCTAGCGAGAAAAAAGGAGAGTCTTTATTATCTTCAACGCCTGTTGTAGTTTTGTCTACTATTTTAGGGAGAACTCCAACAATGGCAGAATACGAAGCAGCAGTAGACGGAATTGTATTAACTAAATTTAAGCCATCTCAAAAACAATTAGTTGGATAGTTTAAGTTAACTGTTAAATATTATAAAAAAGCCTGAGTTATTAACTCAGGCTTTTTTTATGACATCTATTTTTTTTGTACCTTGTGATACGGGAAAATATTACAAACTAATAAAATAAATTAATATGGCTTTTGATATTGAAATGATTGAAAAAGTGTATGCAACAATGACTGAACGTGTAGACAAAGCACGTGAATTAGTTGGTCGTCCACTTACTTTATCTGAAAAGATTTTATATTCTCATCTTTGGGAAAAAACACCTACGCAAGCATTTACGCGTGGAAAAGATTATGTAGATTTTGCACCAGATAGAGTTGCTTGCCAAGATGCAACGGCACAAATGGCATTGTTGCAATTTATGCATGCTAACAAAAAAACGGTTGCAGTTCCAACTACAGTTCACTGTGATCACTTAATTTTAGCAAAAAATGGAGCTAAATCTGATTTGGCTTTAGCTAACAATCAATCTAAAGAAGTTTTTGATTTTCTTTCATCAGTTTCAGATAAATACGGAATTGGTTTTTGGAAACCAGGTTCAGGAATTATTCACCAAATCGTTTTAGAAAATTATGCATTTCCAGGTGGAATGATGATTGGAACCGATTCTCATACTGTAAATGCAGGTGGATTAGGTATGTTAGCAATTGGTGTTGGTGGAGCTGATGCTGTTGATGTAATGTCTGGAATGTCTTGGGAATTAAAATTTCCAAAATTAATTGGAGTTAAATTAACAGGTAAACTTTCTGGTTGGACTGCACCAAAAGATGTTATTCTTAAAGTAGCTGACATTCTTACTGTAAAAGGAGGAACAGGTGCAATTGTAGAATATTTTGGTGAAGGCGCTACTTCAATGTCATGTACAGGTAAAGGTACTATTTGTAACATGGGTGCTGAAATTGGAGCAACAACTTCAACTTTTGGATACGATGATTCCATGAGAAGATATTTAGCTGCTACAGGTCGTCAAGATGTTGTTAACGCTGCTGATAAAGTAGCGGATTATTTAACAGCTGATAAAGAAGTATATGCTAATCCTGAACAATATTTTGACCAATTAATTGAAATCAATTTATCAGAATTAGAGCCACATATCAACGGCCCTTTTACTCCAGATAGAGGAACACCAGTTTCTAAAATGAAAGAGGAAGCGGCCGCAAACGGTTGGCCAGTAAAAGTAGAATGGGGATTAATTGGTTCGTGTACAAACTCTTCTTACGAAGATATGTCAAGAGCAGCTTCTATTGTGAGACAAGCGGTTGAACATGGAATTACTCCAAAAGCTGAGTTTGGAATCAACCCAGGTTCTGAACAAATTAGATACACTATTGAAAGAGACGGTATCATTGCTGATTTTGAAAAAATGGGTACTAAAGTATTCACAAATGCTTGTGGACCATGTATTGGTCAATGGGATAGAGAAGGTGCAGACAAGCAAGAAAAAAATACTATCGTTCATTCTTTCAACAGAAATTTCTCAAAACGTGCCGACGGTAATCCAAATACGCATGCTTTTGTAACTTCTCCAGAAATGGTTGCTGCTTTAGCAATTTCAGGAAGATTAGATTTTAATCCTTTGACAGATGCTTTAATCAACGATAAAGGAGAAGAAGTAATGTTGAAAACTCCTTATGGTGATGAGTTGCCAAAAAGAGGTTTTGATGTAGAAGATGCAGGTTTTCAAGCTCCAGCTGAAGACGGAAGTGGAGTGCAGGTTGTAGTTTCTCCAACTTCAGACAGATTACAATTATTAGCGCCATTTAAACCTTGGAATGGTGAGAATATTATAGGTGCTAAATTGTTAATCAAAGCATTTGGAAAATGTACTACTGATCACATCTCTATGGCTGGTCCTTGGTTGCGATTCCGTGGTCACTTAGATAATATTTCAAATAACATGCTGATTGGTGCAGTAAATGCATTTAATCAAGCAACAAATAAAGTTAAGAATCAATTAAGCGGTTCTTATGATGCTGTTCCTGCTGTAGCAAGAGCATATAAAGCGGCAGATATTCCTTCTATTGTAGTGGGAGATCATAATTACGGTGAAGGATCTTCTCGCGAGCATGCTGCAATGGAACCTCGTTTCTTAGGAGTTACGGCGGTTTTAGTAAAATCGTTTGCACGTATTCATGAAACAAACCTAAAAAAACAAGGTATGTTAGGTTTAACGTTTGCTAATGAGGCAGATTATGATAAGATTCAAGAAGATGATACGATCAATTTCTTAGATTTAACGTCATTTGCTCCAGGTAAACCATTAACGTTAGAGTTTGTTCATGCAGATGGTTCTAAAGATATAATTATGGCGAATCATACGTATAACGAAGGTCAAATAGAATGGTTTAAAGCTGGTTCTGCATTAAACTTAATTGCTGCAGGCAAAGCTTAATTAGATTATATATGATATGAAAAAAGCTCCGTTTATGGAGCTTTTTTTATTTATCTAATTTGTTGAATTGTGAAAAAACAGTCTTCACTTGTGCCTAATATGGAAACACTGATTAAATCACTAACTATGTTAAAATTAATAGTATCTCCAGTGTTTAATTGAACTAAACTTTCTAAGCTTCTAATTGGCGGTGTAACATTAGTGCTTAATAAGCTAATATTTGCAAAATTATTCCTAGAAATGATACTTCCATTTTTGGAAATAGCAACTCCAAAATTTGTTGCAATTCCAACTGTTGCATCAGATTTAATTTGAATTTTTATAGAGTAAATTCCATCTTGTTTAGCTGTAAATGTGTTTGTAGTGGTATTAAATTCTGAGTTTATATCAAAATCTACAGCATCAAAAGGAATGGTTACTTTGTTAGAAATCAAGCTTAAATTAACAACTGAACTCGAGGAGAATTTTCCTTTTACAACTGTTTTTAAGTAACTGTTTACTACTTTTTTTGATGAAGTTCTATTTACATTACCAAAATTATCAACAACTAATATTGAATCTTTGGCAGCCGGTTCATTTAAATTAGATGAAGTAAATCTAACCCTCATCTCCCCATTAACATCTAGTGTTTTGGTAGGTGTAGTGGTTTCGATACCAACTTGCGCAATAATGCTAAGTGGTAATATTAAAAATATAATAAAAGTAATTTTTCTCATAATAACGACGTAATAGTGATTAATATTCAAACATAAGTATATTGTTTTGTTTTATTATCAATAAAAGTGTTAAAATATAAATATAAAATCAATACAAGATGTTAAAAGGAAAATGTGTTTTTTGAATTTATTGACTAACTTTGAAATAAATTAACAATATGAATTCACTTTGGTTTTTTGAAGATGTAAATCTTTTTAACATACTTTGTCCTCATAAATTTAAGGGATATGAAGGGGAGCATGATTTTAATGAATATAAAAAGAATGATTTCATCTACTTTGAAGAAGATGCAGCTGACAAAGTTTTCTTGGTAAATTCAGGAAAGGTTAAAATTGGTTACGTTTCCGAAGAAGGAGACGAGATTATTACTGCAATTTTATCTAAAGGTCAAATTTTTGGAGAAAAAGCAATTCTTGGACAAGAAAACAGAAATGAATTTGCACAAGCTATAGATAAGGAAACTTCGGTTTGCCCAATTACTACTCCTGAAATGATTGAATTACTAAGAGAAAATAAAGAATTCAGTCTTAAGATTTATAAATTTATTGGTTTTCGATTCAAAAAGTTAGAAAGAAGGCTTCAGTTACTTTTATTTAAAGATACAAAAACACGTTTGAAAGAATATTTAAAAGAATTGGCGGAAGATTTTGGTTATACTAATCAAATTTCGGGAGATATTATTATACGCCACCCCTATACTCAAAAGGAAATCGCAACTTTAATAGGAACCTCTCGACCAACATTAAATATATTATTAAATGAATTACAAGAAGAGAACTATTTATCTTTTCAACGTAAAGAAATAATTTTGAATAAAAAATAAAAGCTTTTTACTTAAATAAATAAAAAAAGCGCTTCAATTGAAGCGCTTTTTTTATTTAAATATTTCTACCTTACTAATAATAAGTATATCTTCTTACCTTAGAAATGTATTTTGCTAAACGTATAACTTGGTGACTATAACCATATTCGTTATCGTACCAAATATACATTACAATGTTATTTCCATCAGCAGAAACAATAGTTGCATTACTATCAAAGATTGATGGAGCAGAGGTTCCAACAATATCAGAAGATACTAATTCATTGTTTAATGAATATTTAATTTGTTCAACTAAATCTCCTTCAAGAGCATATTTTCTCATGATGTTATTTAGTTCTTCAACTGTAGTTTTTTTAGTTACTTCTAAATTCAATACTACTAATGAACCATTTGGAACAGGAACACGAATTGCATTAGAAGTTAATTTACCAGCTAAACTTGGTAATGCTTTTGCAACAGCGCTTCCGGCACCAGTCTCGGTAATAACCATGTTTAAACCTGCAGCTCTACCACGACGGTATTTTTTGTGCATGTTGTCTACTAAGTTTTGGTCATTAGTATAAGCATGAATTGTTTCTAAATGTCCTTTTACAACACCTAAAGTATCTTCAACTACTTTTAAAACTGGAGTAATTGCATTTGTAGTACAAGAAGCTGCAGAAAAAATTGAAACCTCGTCTGGATTATATTCAGTATGGTTAACACCATAAACAATATTTGGAACACCTTTTCCAGGGGCAGTTAATAATACTTTATCTACACCTTTTGATGTTAAGTGTCGTTTTAATGCTTCTTCAGTTGTAAATGCTCCAGTGTTATCAATTACTAAAGCGTCATCGATTCCATATGTTGTATAATCAATCTCTTCAGGAGAATTAGCTGTAATAATGTGAACTGTTGTACCGTTAATGATTAATGCGTTGTTTTCTGGATCCGCAATTACTGAACCTTGAAAATCTCCATGAACAGAATCATAACGTAATAATGAAGCTCTTTTTTCTAATAAAACAGCATCACTTTTATCTCTAGTTACAATTGCTCTTAAACGCATTTGTTGTCCTTTTCCCATTTTACTCATCATTTCACGAGCAAGTAAACGACCAATTCTTCCAAAACCATATAAGACTACGTCTTTTGGTTTAATATCAGAGTAATTTTTAGCGTTTTTTAATTTGTCCAATACAAATGCAGTAGCATCATTGTATTTATTGTCTTCTAAATGATATTCGTAAGTTAATTTACCTATATCAATTCTCGATGGTGGTAAATCTAAACTATTAATTGCTTGAGCAATTTCAACCGAATCAAAAATATTAATTGGTTTCTGAACAAATTCACCCGCATATTCATGCAAATTAATGATATCACTTACATTTCTATCAATAAGTTGATTTCTAAATAAAATTAGCTCAATAGATTTATCATACCATAAATCGCTAACGATTTTGATAAACTCAACGCAAGCCTTACGTCTGTCGGCCTGGAAAGCAAGTTCTTTTTCGTATAAATTGTTATTACTCATGAAGTGGTTATAATGTGTTGTTTATAATTCTGCAAAAATAAAGATTTCAAACCTCATAGGGAAATTATTTTTATAAATAATATAAAAAAAACCATGTTAAAAACATGGTTTTTTAATTTGAGCTTTAATAGATTACATTATAATTCGTAGAATTTGTTTGTTCTTTGTTATAATTTGATATTGTGCTTTTGAGCCTTTTTTACGAGTCAAATAACTTGAAACTTTGTCAACATTATCGGCTTTCACTCCATCAATACTTAAAATAATACTTCCTTCAAGTTCTTTGGCGTAATCTAAGTAGTTTTCGTTTGTTATATTTTTGATTTTTACACCAAAGTCTATTTTAAATTCTTTTTTATCGTTTGTATCAATATCTTCAAGCTCAATTCCGTTGAACTCATATGCTAAAAGTTCTTTTTTAGTAAGTTTTACAGGAATTGTTTTTTTACTTCCGTCTCTAATGACGCTAACATTGACAATTTCTTCTGGTCTTTTCGTATTGATATATGAAGTTAAGTCTGAGAATCCATTTATTTTTTTAGCGTCTAAAGCAGTAATGATATCTCCTTTTTTTAGCCCTGCTTTTTCAGCACCAGAATTTTTAGTTACTTTGTTAATGTAGAATCCTTGAGTTTGGTCCACTCCAATTTCTTTGGCAACATTACTATTTAATTCTCCACCTTCGACGCCTAAAACTCCTCTTTGTACATTTCCAAACTGCATTAAGTCTTCAATAATTTTACGCGTTATGTTTGACGGTACAGCAAATGAATATCCAGCATAACTTCCGGTTGGAGAAGAAATCATAGTGTTAATTCCAACTAATTCTCCGCGAGTATTTACCAATGCACCGCCGCTATTGCCTGGGTTTACAGCTGCATCAGTTTGAATGAAAGATTGTAATCCTTCATTGCTTAAATCTCTTGCTTTTGCTGAAACAATACCTGCAGTTACAGTTGAATTTAAGTTATATGGATTTCCAACAGCTAAAACCCATTCTCCTACTTTTATTTCATCTGAATCTCCAAAAACAATATATGGTAATTTTTCATCTGCCTCTATTTTCAAAAGTGCAATGTCCATTTTGGTGTCAGTGCCAATCAATTTTGCTTTATAAGATTTATTATTGTTTAGAGTTATTTCTAATTCACTAGCATTCTGAATTACATGGTTATTGGTAACAATATATCCATCTTCAGATATGATAACTCCAGACCCTGTTCCTATTTGTGTTTGTTGTTGGTTTCCCTGATATCCATAGAAATATTCCATTATTGGATTTCGAGGAACATTTGAAACAGTTACATTTTTTACGTGTACTACATTGTGTAAAGTAGTTTCAGCAGCAGTAGTAAAGTCTATTGTTTCAGCTCCTAAATTTACATTTTTCGCATAATTTGGCGCTATCGTTACAGCTGATGATGTGCTTTTGTTTTCAAATATAATTTTGTAAGCACTTAGCGTTATTGCACCACTCAATAAAGAAACAAATAATAGTCCTGTGTATTTTTTCATAGTTCAATAATTTAATTTGGTTAGGTAAATTTAAATACATTTTTTTTTGTTAAAAAGATTTTAACGCTCGATTAACAATGTTTAACATCTTATTAATATTTGTATTTTTGCAAAAGAAATTAACTATATGCAATTTACATTTTACAAATACCAAGGCACCGGAAATGATTTCGTAATGATTGATAATCGTACTTCTATATTTCCCAAAAATGATACCAAACTGGTTGAAAGACTATGTGATAGAAGATTTGGCATTGGTGCAGACGGACTTATTTTATTAGAAAACCATGATAAGTATGACTTTACTATGGTGTATTATAATTCAGATGGGAATGAAAGTACCATGTGTGGAAATGGAGGTAGATGTTTGGTTGCATTTGCAAAACAAATGGGAGTTATTTCAGATAAGGCTGAATTTGAAGCGGTAGATGGTTATCATTTTGCAACGATTGATTCTAATAATATTATTTCACTTCAAATGAAAGATGTAGATGTTGTTGAAGTAAAAGAAAGTTATACTTTTTTAAATACAGGTTCTCCACATCATGTTGAAATCGTTGAAGATTTAGCACATTATAATATTAAGGAAGAAGGAGCGAAAATTCGTTATTCTAATTTATATGGTAAAGCAGGAAGTAATGTGAATTTTGTTGCTCAATTAAACGATGATACTTTTGCAGTTAGAACCTACGAAAGAGGAGTGGAAGATGAAACTTTATCTTGCGGAACTGGAGTTACAGCCGTTGCAATAGCTATGTTTGTAACTAAAAAAACAACTTCAAGTCATATTAAATTAAATGTTGAAGGCGGAAAATTAGCAGTCAATTTTGATGAGCATAACGGTGTTTTTACCAATGTTAATCTAATTGGTCCGGCTACTTTTGTTTTTGAAGGAATTATAAATTGCTGATAATGACTTTAAAAGGACAAAATATATATTTACGAGCGCTTGAGCCAGAAGATTTAGATTTCATATACGAAATTGAGAATAATGAAAGCATTTGGCATGTAAGTAATACACAAACACCTTATAGTAAGTTTTTAATTCGTCAATATTTGGAAAATGCACATCAAGATATATATGAAGCCAAACAATTACGATTGGCAATTTGTTTGAATAATTCAAATGATACTGTTGGATTAATTGATTTATTTGAATTTGAACCCATGCACCAAAGAGCAGGAATTGGCATTGTAATTATGAATGACTCCAATAGAAATAACGGAATTGGATCAGAGGCTTTGTCTTTGTTAATCGATTATGCATTCAATCAATTACAATTACATCAATTATTTGCAAATATTGGTTCTAAAAATGAAATTAGTATCGCTCTTTTTTCTAAATTTGGATTCGAAAAAATAGGAATAAAAAAAGATTGGAATAAAGTTAACGGAAGTTTTGAAGATGAAATTTTATACCAACTTATTAACCACTAATAACTAAATCGCTTGAAAATTAAAAAAATACTTACGATTGTTGCCGTTGCAGGATTATTTATTGCAGCTGGAGTTACGGCTTATGTTTATAATAAAGCATTTACTCCAAATACAACCTTTAATCAAAAAGAAGTTTTTGTTTATATTCCCACAAATGCTACTTATGAAATGGTGCAACAAGAATTGGCTCCTTTTGTTAAAGATATGAGCAAGTTTGATTTTGTAGCGAGTAAAAGAAGTTACGATGTAAATGTAAAGTCAGGTAAGTTTTTATTGACACAAAACATGACTAGTTTTGATATGATTAGAGCTATGCGAAGAAATATTCCTGTCAAAGTAGCTTTTAACAATCAAGAAAGTTTGGGTAAATTAGCAGAACGTATGGCTTCTCAGTTGGAGCCTGATAGTGTAGCGTTATATGTTTCTTTTACAAATGAGCCTTTCTTAAAAGAAAATGGATTTACCGAAGAAAATATTTTAGCTATGTTTATTCCAAATACTTATGAGTTTTATTGGGATGTAAATTCCAATAAACTTGCCGATAAAATGGCAAAAGAGTATAAAAAATTTTGGAATCATGAACGTTTAGAAAAAGCTGCTGCAAAAGGTTTAACTCCTATTGAAGTTTCTGTTTTGGCTTCAATTGTGCATAAAGAAACGGCAAAAGTAGATGAAAGAGCAACGGTTGCAGGTGTTTATTTAAACAGGCTTAAAACAGGGATGCCATTACAGGCTGATCCAACCATAATTTTTGCGATTAAAAAAGAAACAGGTGATTTTGACCAAATTATTAAACGTGTTTATCATAACGATTTAAAAATAAAGTCACCTTATAATACTTACGTTAATACTGGTTTACCTCCAGGGCCAATTGCAATGCCCGATATTTCTGCAATCGATGCGGTTTTAAATGCTGAAAAACACGATTATATTTACTTCTGTGCAAGTCCAGAAAAACCAGGGTATCATGCTTTTGCATCTAATTATGCAGAACATCAAGTAAATGCTCGTAAATATGCAGCTTGGGTAAATAAATTAGGCATTAACCGTTAATCATTTGAAGCGAAACGTTCATTCATACCAGTTATCCATTTTCCTGTTTTCCGCTATACAAGGTATCGCTGCAACCAGGGCTAGAATGGTGCTGATAGGATTACTTGTAGCTTTTTCGTCCTATTCACAATCAAAAATAAACACCTTTTTAACACCTTCAGATACGTTAGATACATCTAGAAGAACTTATGTTTATATTGGAGAAGTTGGTGTTTTGGGTGTAACTTTAATCGGGTTAAATCAACTTTGGTATAAAGATTATCCGCAAACTAATTTTCATTTTATCAATGATAATAAGGAATGGAATCAAATGGATAAAGCTGGGCATTTTTTTTCGACTTATCATGTGGGTCGTTTTGGGAGCGAAATGTTGCAATGGAGTGGAGCATCAAAAAAAGAGCAATTGCTTTATGGTTCTACTTTAGGTTTCGGATTTTTAACTGTGGTTGAAGTTTTTGATGGTTTTTCTCAAGAATGGGGAGCTTCTTGGGGAGATATTATTGCAAATGGTTCAGGAACATTATTGTATGTTTCTCAAGAATTACTTTGGAACGAACAAAGAATTACTCCTAAATTTTCATTTCATCAAACTAGTAAAGCAAAATTTCGCCCTGAAACTTTAGGCGCATCTTTTCAAGAACAAATTTTAAAAGATTATAACGGACAAACGTATTGGTTGTCTTTTAACTTGTATTCTTTTACGAAATCAAGTTTTATTCCAAAATGGTTGAACTTAGCTGTTGGATATGGTGCTGAAAATATGTTATACGGAACAGATTCTGAAGCACAATTAAATGGTTTTAATCAAAACTCATATCGTCAATTTTATTTAAGTCTTGATGTCGATTTGACGAAAATTAAGACAAAATCTCATTTTTTAAAGTCTGTTTTTTCTGTTTTTAACACAATAAAAATTCCTGCTCCAACACTTCAATATGATGATTTTAACGGTGTTAAAGGCCGTATTATCTACTTTTAGAAAACTTTAACAGACTGTAAATCAATATTGTAATTTTTTTTGTATCTTTGCCCTCGGAAATTTCAGATGAGTGACAGACGCTGAGAAATAAAAATTTATGGTAAGAAAAAGCTCTTATTTTTTAGGATTAATTGTTTTAGTGGTTATAGTTTCTTCAGGTTTTGGATCATTCCAAATTGAAAGAGTTCCTGGTTTTCATATAGACGAAAACGAAGAAATCAACTATAGTGTTCCTAATGAGGATGAACTAAACAATATTGATGAGAAAGTTAGTAGTGTAGAAATTCCTTATGTTGGAAAAACCTTTGTAGGTTTTAGGCAAGCATTGGCTTTTAAGGAGTCGAGAGGAATTTTAAATATGGTTAATCCTTATGGCTATATGGGAAAATATCAATTTGGAAGAAGTACTTTAAGAGCTGTGGGAGTTTATGATTTTCAAGAATTCTTAAATAATGCAACTTGGCAGGATAAAGCATTTAAAGCTTTAATTGCAAGAAACAAATGGGAATTAAGGAAAGAGATTGCAAAATACAAAGGTAGAGTTATTAACGGAATTAAAATAACTGAATCTGGTCTAATAGCTGCTGCTCACTTAGGTGGTGCAGGTTCTGTAAAAAAATACTTAAGAAGTAATGGAAGAAACGGTTTTAAAGACGGTTTTGGAACTTCATTAAAAAGCTACATGAAAAAATTTGGCGGATTTGATTTAAGTCATATAGATGCTGATAGAAATGCAACAGTAAAGTTGTAGTTTGCAATTACATTTTGTGAATAATAAAAATACAAGGTCGGTTATGAAAATCGACCTTTTGTTTTTTCCAGTCGTTAACTGTTTTTGTTTTAATAAATTCGGTAGGCAATGTAATATCACAAGCAATACATAAATGAGTATTTCCATTTAAATTTGCTAATAAATCCTCAATTAATTTATTGTTTCTATAAGGAGTTTCAATAAATAATTGTGATTGATTTTTTTCTTGAGATAGTCTTTCAAAATCTTTCAAAGCTTTTTTCTTTTCTCCTTTTTCAATAGGTAAGTAGCCGTTAAAAGCAAAACTTTGGCCATTCATTCCACTTGCCATCATGGCTAATAAAATTGAGCTAGGACCAACTAACGGTACAACTTGAATTCCTTTGTCGTGCGCAATTTTTACAATTGCAGCGCCAGGATCAGCAACTCCAGGACAACCCGCTTCACTCATAAGACCAATATTATAACCGTCAAAAATTGGTTTTATGAATTCATTAAATTCACTCTCTTCTGTTCGTTTATTTAATATCGAAATTTTTAAACTAGGTTGTTTTTTATCAGGGTTTACACTTTTAATAAACTTTCTTGCGGTTTTTTCATTTTCAACAATATAATGATCTATAAAGTCAATACTTCTTTTGATGGTTTGCGGTAAAACATCATCGGGAATCATTTCTCCTAAAGTAGTTGGGATTAAATATAATTTTCCGTGTAAAGAGATAGGTTTCATATCATTATTTTTTTAGCGATGTTACTGCAAGCTTCGTCAAGCATGTTGTATACTTTTTCAAATCCATCATTTTGTCCGTAATAAGGATCAGGAACATCTTTATTTTCGTTAGGATAAAGCTCGTTTAAGATTAAATGAACTTTGCTTTTAGCATTTTCATTAGGGGCTAATTGAAGTATGTCTTTTAAATTAGAATTATCCATTGCGTAAATAATGTCAAAGTCAGCAAAATCATTTTTGGTAAATTTTCGAGCTCTTTGATTGGTAATGTCTAATCCATTTTTATTAGCAATTTCAATAGAACGTTTGTCTGGTAATTCTCCGGCGTGCCATCCGCCAGTTCCGGCTGAGTCAACAATAAAATTATTTGATAGTTTTGAACGTAGAATACCTTCTGCCAATGGAGATCGGCAAATGTTTCCTAAACAAACCATTAAAATTTTTGTCATTTATAAGGATAACTTTTTGTTGATGTCGTCAACAAACTTTCTAAATTGTTTATCAGTAGTTACTAAATTATCTACTGTTTTACAAGCGTGTAATACAGTTGCGTGATCTCTATCGCCAATTTGTGAGCCAATATTAGCTAAAGAAGATTTAGTGAACTTTTTAGCAAAAAACATAGCTAATTGTCTAGCTTGTACAACGTGTCTTTTTCTTGTTTTAGATTGTAAAATTTCAAGGTCTAATTGAAAATAATCTGAAACTACTTTTTGAATATAGTCAATCGATATTTCACGTTTTACATTTTTAACAAACTTTTCAACAACTTGTTTGGCAAGTTCAATTGTTACTTCCTTCTTATTAAAAGAAGATTGAGCAATTAAAGAAATGATTGCGCCTTCAAGTTCTCTAACATTACTTTTTATGTTTTTGGCTACATATTCGATAATGTCTTCAGGGATTTCTACTCCGTCTCTATAAAGTATATTCTTTAAAATAGAAATACGTGTTTCAAAATCTGGTTGATGAAGTTCAGCTGAAAGTCCCCATTTAAATCTCGACAATAAACGTTGTTCAATGTCTTGCATGTCGACAGGTGCTTTGTCAGATGTTAAAATTACTTGTTTTCCGTTTTGGTGTAAGTAATTGAATATGTGAAAGAAAACGTCTTGTGTTCCTGTTTTTCCTGATAAAAATTGAACATCATCAATGATTAATACATCAATTAATTGATAAAAATGAATAAAATCATTTCTCGTGTTCTTTTTAACAGAATCTATATATTGTTGTGTAAATATCTCGGCTGAAATATATAACACTGTTTTTTCTGGATGTTTATCTTTAATTTCAACACCAATAGCGTGCGCTAAATGTGTTTTACCTAATCCAACACCTCCAAATATTAAAAGTGGATTAAATGAGGTTCCGCCAGGTTTATTTGCTACTGCAAATCCTGCGCTTCGCGCTAATCTATTTGAATCACCTTCTAAAAAATTATCAAAACTATAATTTGCATTAAGTTGAGATTCAATTTTAAGGTTTCTAATTCCAGGAATTATAAAAGGATTTTTTAATTCTGGATTCTTATTTGCAATTGGAACGTCAACTTCTTGAGTTTTTACCGCTTGTCTGTTTGTACTTGGAATTTGTTCAGTAAATGGAAGTTTATTGCCATAAGTGTTCTCCATTTTAATTTTATACAATAACTTTGCGTTAGAACCAAGTTCTTTTGTAAGAGCAACTTTTAATAACTTAACATAGTGTTCTTCTAGCCATTCGTAGAAAAATTTACTAGGAACTTGAATATATAATGCATTTTCTGTTAATTCAACTGATTGAATAGGTTCAAACCATGTTTTATAGGCTTGTTCCTGAATATTGTCTTTGATAAAAGACAAACAGTTGTTCCATACAGATTGTGCAGTTTTGCTCATATATACTGTTTTATAATTTTTTTTAAGGTTAGTACTAGTTATCTTACAAAGAATTCAGACTATTCGTTCTTTTTATTTGGGAGAACAAATATGTGAACAAATTTCATTAAAAAAAAATCAAATGGCTATTGATTTTTAAAAAATAAAATTGTAAACATAAATTATAATTTAAAATACTAATATAATATATTTTTTTATGAAAGAATTTCAATTTAACGTAAGAGTTAGATATGCAGAAACTGATCAAATGGGAGTGGTTTATCATGGTAATTATGCTCAGTATTTTGAAATGGGAAGAGTGGAATGGCTAAGGAATATGGGGGTTTCTTACAAATGGATGGAAGATAATGGTGTAATGTTGCCAGTTGTGTCTTTGTCAATGGATTATAAAAAACCTGCTAGATATGATGATGTGTTGACTGTTAAAACAATTTTTAAAAGTCAGACTTCAGTTAAGATAGAATTTGACTATGAAATCTATAATGAAAAAGAGGAGTTGTTAACAATTGGTTACTCAATGTTGGTGTTTGTTAACATGAAAACGGGTAGGCCAACTTTGCCTCCTGAATATGTTTTAGATTGTTTGAAAAAGATATAATTATTCTTTTTCGGAAATATCGATTTCATAAATTGATTGAAATGCTTCATAAATATTTTGAGCATTGTTTTTACGAATGGCAATTTCAATTTCACATGACATTTCCATCTTTTGATTTATGATGTCGATATTTTTTTCTTTGATTACTCTCATTACTTTATTCATGTTGATATAATCAAATTTTATGATGTAATGAATGTCTATTGTTTTTTCAACAATTTCTGCAGTTTCTAAAACCATTTGTGCGGCAGTTTTATAAGCAGAAATTAATCCACCTACACCAAGTTTTACACCACCAAAATAACGAACAACTACAATTAGTACATTGGTAACTTCAAATGATTGAATTTGACCATAAATAGGCATTCCTGCGCTATTGTTGGGTTCGCCGTCATCATTTGCTCTATAGTTTATGTTTTCTGTGCCTATTTGGTATGCATAACACCAATGTCTTGCTGAGTGATGTTCTTTTTTTAATTCTTCAATATGGGTTTTTACCTCTTCTTCATTTGTTACTGGAAATGCGTATCCATAAAACTTACTGTTCTTTTCTTTGAATAAAGCAGGCTCTGGTGAAGTTATTATTGTTTTGTAAGTATCTTTATTTAAATCGTCCATTTTATTTGGTAACTAAGAAAACTGCTATAATTGCAAGTAAAATTCCTACAAAATTCTGTCTTTTAATTTTCTCATTAAAAATTAGTAAACTAAAAATAGTAGTCAGTAAAATTACACCTATATTTATTAATGTAAAAATTGTAGCGCTTTCAATATTTTTATTTTGTAATGCTTTAATTAAATAATACATTGAAAAATAGTTAGGAACACCTAATATTATTCCTGCTAAAATATTTTTGCCTTTAATTTTATTTTCTTCTTTAAAACTTTTAACTATAAAAAAAAGTATTCCAAAAATAAAAGCAAAAATAAAGGTGAAAGAGGCAAAAACACTAGCTTCGTCTTTTTTTACATAATGATATTGTATGTAATTCATACTTGTATCTATAATTCCAGCGCCCAAAAAAAGCAGTGTAGGTAAAGTATAATTTGACGTTTGTATTGCTCCACTTTCTTTTTTGGAGGTAAAATATACAGCTAACAATGCTATTATTATCCCTGTTAATTTACTAATGCCTAAATTTTCGTGAAATACAATAATTCCAAACATAATAGGGATAATCATTGCCATTTTACTTGACACTGACGCTACTGATATTCCATTAACTTGAGTGGTTTTTCCTAGTATATTAAACACACAAATAAACATAAACCCTAAAAATATAGAACCAATTAACCAAGGTGCAGAAAGTAATTCTGAAATTGATAAATGAATTGGACTTATGATATAGCCAACAAAAAAAGCAATAACATAATTAAATATGATTGCTTGTAAGGTGTTGATATTGTATTTAACGAATAATTTAAATATTAAATATAAAAAACTCGAGAAAAGTATAGCGAGTAATAAATTAAGCATAAACCGTTTTTAATTTATCTAAGAGTTGTGTTACGTCTTCGGTTTGCGGATTTATATGCCAAGTTTGTATTCCAATATTTTTCGCACTTTTAATATTATCTTCGTTGTCGTCTACAAAAAATGTTTTCTTAGGAGCTAGATTGTGATTGTTTAATATGAATTTAAACGCCTTTTCATCTGGTTTTCTTAATTTGATATCATAAGAAAAATATACTTTATCAAAGCAACTGTAAAAATCTCTTGCGAAAGATTGACCAACTAAATGTTCAAACTTATCTATATGAGTTTGATCTGTATTGCTTAAAAGAAAAAGACGATATCTTGTAGATAATAGTTGAAGAAATTCAAGTCGTTCTAAAGGAAAATCGATTAAAATGGAATTCCATGCATTTCTAATATCGGATAATTCTGCATTTGGAATGTGTTTTTGTATGCCAGAAATAAACTCAAGTTCGTCTACTTTTCCTACTTCATATTTAATGTTTAATTCTTGAAGTTCTTTGTTCCAATCTTTTAATCCTAGTTTTTTTAATTCTCTAGTTGTAGCTTCTTTATCTAAGTTGATAAAAACATCTCCAAAGTCAAATAGTATAGCTTCAATCATAATTTCTTACGGTTTTTAGTTTGTCGTTAATTATAATAAAATTGTGGTTACTACCTAATTCAAGTTTTGGGGCTTTAACTCCATTTAGGAACTTAATATTATTTGAGAAAATTCGTGCTTCATCCCATAAATTTTGATTTATAAAGGATTGAATGGTTTGTGTTCCTCCTTCAATTATTATAGATTGAATATTTTCAGAATACAAGTATTTAAGTAAATTTTCAGCAAAATTATTATCAAATATAATATTTTTATAAATAATATTTGTTTTTTTTGTTAAAATGACATTGTTTGTAATGATTATTGTTTTTGTTTTTTGATTTTTTATTTGAAAAGATTCGTCAATTTTATTATTTCTATCAAAAGCAACTCTTATTGGATTTTGGCCAAAAAAATCTCGTGCTTCTAAACTTGGATTGTCTTCTAAAACAGTTTTAGTTCCTACAAGTATAGCTTGTTCTTCGGTTCTCCATTTATGAACGAGTTGACGAGAATATTGATTGGTAATCCAAACAGGTTTCTTTTCGTCTTTTTCTAACGGAGCAATAAATCCATCTTGAGTTTCTGCCCATTTTAAAATGATAAAAGGACGTTTTTTTTCGTGAAAAGTAAAAAAGCGTTTATTCAATTCTTTACATTCTTTTTCTAAAACACCTAAAGTAATTTTTGCGCCAGATTCCATTAGTTTTTTAATACCGTTTCCAGCAACTTTTGCAAAAGAATCAATGGTTCCAATGACTACATTTGGAATTTTATGATAACTAATTAAATCGGCGCATGGAGGTGTTTTTCCAAAATGGCTACAGGGTTCGAGACTAACATAAATGGTTGATTTAGAAAGTAATGTTTTGTCTTTTACAGAGTTTATGGCATTCACTTCGGCATGAGCTTCTCCTGCTTTTTGGTGCCAACCTTCTCCAATTATTTTTCCTTTATAAACAATAACACTGCCTACAAGCGGGTTTGGATAAGTTGTCCCTAATCCGTTTTTTGCCAATTGAATGCAACGAGCCATGTATTTTTCGTGCGTAGTCATTTTACAAAAGTAGTATTTTTAAGATAGGTTTACTGTATCATGTTTTCAATTTGTTTACTTTTACGTTTCAATTTATAAAATATGTTGATTAGAGAAATCCAACAAAAAGATAATAAACAAATTGCACATGTAATTCGAGAAATTTTCCATGAATTAGATGCGCCAAAAGTGGGTACTGCTTATGCTGATCCTATTTTAGATACTTTATTTGAAGTGTATCAAGACAAAAGAACTAAATATTTCGTAGTTGAAAAGAACGGAATTGTTGTTGGCGGTTGCGGAATTGCTCCTTTAGAAAACGGAGATGCTTCTGTTTGTGAATTGCAAAAAATGTACTTTTCTTCTGAAATTAGAGGAACGGGTTATGCAGAATTGATAATTGAAAAATGTTTGAATTTTGCCAAAGAAACAGGTTTTGAAATGTGCTATTTAGAAACGCTTTCGTTTATGACTGCTGCACAAAAATTGTATAAGAGAATTGGTTTTGAGAATATTGATGGACCAATGGGAAACACAGGTCATAACAGTTGCCAAGTTTGGATGACTAAAAAATTATAGATGATAATAAAAGAATTAAAAACATATTTTTTTGATGAATTAATTGAAATTCATGGTCAAGATGAAGTCGAGAGTTTCTTTTTCATCTTAACCGAATATTTACATGGATTAAAACGAATTGATTTGGCTTTGGTTCCTAATTTTGAAATTTCTAAAGAAGAGGTTCGAAAATGGGAAACTATAATCTCAGAATTAAAAACCGAAAAACCCATTCAATATATCATTGGTGAAACGTGGTTTTATGATTCAAAATTCTACGTTAACGAACATACTTTAATTCCTCGTCCCGAAACGGAAGAACTAGTCGATTGGATTGTGGAAAGTCAAAAGTCAAAAGTCAAAAGTCAAAAGATTGACCAAGATGATGTCATATCCAGCGGAGTCGAGATGCAAATCTTAGATATCGGAACAGGAACAGGTTGTATTCCAATTTCAATTAAAAAAAATATTCCACAAGCAGAAGTTTTTGCCATTGATATTTCAGAAGAAGCTTTGAAAGTAGCAAAGCGAAACGCTGTTGAAAATAATGTAGAAGTAAATTTCATTCTTCAGAACATTTTAGAAGTTGAAAAATTATCAATTATCAATTATCAATTGCCAATTAAATTCGATGTAATCGTTTCAAATCCACCATACGTTCGAAATCTTGAAAAACAAGAAATTAAAAAAAACGTTTTAGAATATGAGCCACATTTAGCTTTGTTTGTAGAAGATAATGATGCTTTACTTTTTTATAGAAAAATTGCGCAATTGGCAAAAGAAAGCTTAACAGAAAACGGACAATTGTTTTTTGAAATCAATCAGTATTTAGGCAAAGAAACGGTTGAATTATTGGAACAATTAGGTTTTAAAAACATTGAACTACAAAAAGATATTTACGGAAATGACAGAATGATAAAATGTAATTTATAGTTAATTATGAATTATAATTTCACTAATCACTAATCACTAATCACTAATCACTAATTTATTCATGTCTCAGCGCCTCAACAGGATCTAATTTTGAAGCTTTCATTGCAGGATAAACACCAGAAACTATAGTTACTACAAATGTGGTTATGAACGCAGCAATCATTGCCATCCACGGAATGGTAAAAGTGAAGCCAATAGCCATAGCAATTCCAAATCCAATTGATATTCCTAGAATAATCCCAACAATTCCACCAAGTTGACCAATTACCAATGTTTCTGTGAAAAATTGCCAAGCTATAGTAGTACTTCTTGCTCCTAATGCTTTTCTAATTCCTATTTCTCGCGTTCTCTCCGATACCGAAACTAACATAATATTCATTAATGCAATCGAAGAACCAAAAACCGTAATAATACCAATAACCCAAGCGGTAAGACTTAAAACTTCTGTATTTGATAATAATGTTTGAATTAAATCATCACTTCTTTCAATTCCAAAGTTATTTTTTTCAACCGGATTCAGTTTTCTAACCTGACGCATTGTAATTATAGCATTATCAACAGCTTCATCTAATAACGCTTCGTTATTGACCATTACATTTAATTCATAATTGATATTTGGAGCAGAAAATATAGATCGCGCCAATTGATTTGGAATTAAAACACGTAAATCTTGACTGTTTCCAAAGGTTGAACCTTTTTCTTTTAAAACACCAATTACTTTAAATTTTGCACCTCTTATTGAAATGATTTTATCTAATGGATTTCGGTCTTTAAATAATCCTTTTTCAAAATCTGAACCCAAAATACAAACGAAATTATTGTTCTCAATATCAAAAGAATTGAAGTTTCTTCCTTTTACAACAATTAACCCTTTATTTGGAGTAAAATTTTCGTCAACTCCTACAATCGAAATTTCTGGATCTGTTTTTTCACTTCCGTATTTCACCTCAACATTAGACGCAGCTGTAAATGACAATGAAGTTGATGTAAATGGGAAATTATATTTGTCTTGAAATGCCTTTGCTTCAGGATAACTGATGATAGGATTTACTTTTTGTTCAACATCATTTTGATTGATTTCTGCTGAAAAATCATACTGACTCATTGAGAATGTATTGGCTCCCATTGAAGCAAAATCATTCATAATAGTATTTTGTAAAGCCGAAACAACGGTAAGAATTCCTACTAATGCAGTTATTCCTAATGCAATAATAAAAACAGTTAACGATGTTCGTAAAGCCTGACTTCTAATTGAGTCAATCGCAATCTTTGTATTTTCTTTAAATAATCCTACCATAGTGTATTAGACTATAGAGTTTGTAATTTGTTACAAATTAAAAATAAGAATTTAGATTTTTTTAAACACATAGAAATATCAGATATAGATGGTTTTGTATAGACGTTTTTCTTTTCATAGTTTACATAGCTAATGTTTACTATATAAATGAAATGTCTTTTTAGATTTCGAAAAGACTATGTGTCTATGTGTTTAAAATTATACTAAAAATAAGATTTTTTAAACTGCTGAATAAATCCGATATTTGCACTACAAATTATCAGATTACCCAATCAACAAATTCTAAATTTTAAAATGGCTCAAAAACCAAGTATACCAAAAGGAACACGTGATTTTTCTCCAGCAGAAGTAGCAAAGCGTAACTATATATTTTCAATCATTAAATCTAATTTCGAAAAATTCGGATTTCAACCAATAGAAACGCCATCTTTTGAAAATTCAGAAACCTTAATGGGGAAATATGGTGAAGAAGGCGACCGATTGATTTTTAAAATTTTGAATTCTGGTGATTATTTAGCTAAAGCTGATGCAACACATTTAGAAAATAAAGATAGTTTAAAATTAACTTCTCAAATTTCAGAAAAAGCCTTGCGCTACGATTTAACGGTTCCGTTTGCGAGATACGTGGTACAACACCAAAACGAAATAGAATTTCCGTTTAAACGTTACCAAATTCAACCGGTTTGGAGAGCAGATCGTCCACAAAAAGGCCGTTTTAGAGAATTTTTTCAATGCGATGCTGATGTTGTAGGTTCTAATTCGCTTTGGCAAGAAGTGGAATTGGTGCAATTATACGATTCGGTTTTCTCTGAATTAGGATTAAACGGTGTTATTATTAAAATTAACAACAGAAAAATATTATCTGGAATTGCTGAGGTTATTGGAGCTTCTGATAAACTAATAGATTTTACAGTTGCCTTAGATAAGTTAGATAAAATTGGCGAAGACGGCGTAAAGAAAGAAATGCTAGAAAAAGGGATTTCAGAAGAAGCGATTGTAAAAGTGCAACCGTTATTCAATTTTACAGGTTCAATTACTGAAAAAATAGAAAAACTAGCCGCTTTACTTTCAACTTCTGAAGAAGGAATGAAAGGAGTAGAGGAGTTGACTTTTATCTGCGAAAATGTTACCGAATTAGGTTTGCAAACTGCCAACTTAGATTTAGATGTTACACTTGCACGAGGATTAAACTATTACACAGGTGCTATCTTTGAAGTAGCTGCGCCAAAAGGTGTTGCCATGGGTTCAATAGGTGGCGGTGGTCGTTACGACGATTTAACTGGAATTTTCGGATTGAAAAACATGAGTGGCGTAGGAATTTCTTTCGGTTTAGACCGAATTGCATTGGTAATTGAAGAATTGAAATTATTTCCTGAAACCGTTACAGCAACTTCAAAAGCTTTGTTTTTAAACTTTGGTGATACAGAAGCAAAATATGCTATGCAAGCCATTTCACAATTGCGTAAAAACGGAATCAAAGTAGAAATGTATCCTGATAATATCAAGATAGGAAAACAATTTCAACATGCCGATAAACGCGGAATTCCTTTTGCCGTTTTAGTGGGTGAAGATGAAATGAACAATCAACAATATTCTTTGAAGAATTTAGCTTCTGGCGAACAACAAAAAGTAGACTTAGCAACTTTAGTTACTTTGTTGCAATAAATTTTAGTTGAACTTTGTATTTAAATTTGATGTATAGAAAGTATGAATATAGACGACGAAGCAAAAAAAGTAATTTGGTCACTTCAGAACAATAAACGTTCTGAAGAAGAGCGAAATGTTTTTCAACCCACAGGGGAAAAACCAATTCGTAAAGAAATTAAGTACTTTGTAGTTTCTTTTTTTGTTATGCTTTTGCTTAGTTTTTTACTGACTCAATTTTCTACCCAAAACGAAGAAATTTGCCTTACGGACGATTTTTGTTTTTTTACAAAAGACAATACGGTTTATTATACTTTGTATGTTTTTGGGAATTTATTGGTTCTAATTTTAGGCATTTTTATGGCATATAAAATTGGAAAAAAACTAGGGAATAAATTTCAAGTTTAAGCGTCTTTAAAAATCTCTTCCACAGCAGAAAGATAATTTTTAGTATTTCCTGCTTTTTTAATTTTCTTAAATGTTTTTTGAGGATTTGGAAAAGATTCTGCAAAATATTCCCAAAAACCAAGCATTTTCATGCGTATTGGCGTTGGTCCAGATAAATACGCATCGTATTCTTCAAATATAGTGTCGTGAAATTCCTTAAAAACTTCATATCTGTTTTTAGGATATTCGGTAGTGTTGTTTTTAATCATGCTTGGTAAAAAAGGATCAGCAATTAAACCTCTTCCTATCATCCAATGGTCAATACTTGGAAAACGTTCTTGTAATGCTCTATACGCTTCAACCGAAGTTATATCTCCATTATAATATAGTTTTTGTTTAGAAACATCTAAACAACGTTGAAACGAATCTAAATCCACTCCGCCTTTGTATAATTGTTTGCCAATTCGGGCATGAATGGCAACATTCTTAATTGGGTATTTATCTAAAATGGGAAAAACATCTAAAATCTCCGTTGGTTCTTCATAGCCCATTCTCATTTTCATGGAAACAATAATATCAGTTTCACTATGCGCTCTATCTAAAATATGTTCTATTTGAGAAGTATTACTAATTAATCCAGAACCCATTCCGCATTTTGCGACCATAGGATAAGGACAACCTAAATTCCAGTTCAATTCTTTATAACCTAACGATTGAACATATTTGGCAACAAAAACAAATTCATCAGCATCATTTGTTATAATTTGAGGAATTACTTCCAAAGTTGTATTGTTTTCAGGTAAAATATCACGTTCATATGAACCTTTTATTACCAGCTTCCCGTTTAAACGAATGTAGGGAGAATAGAATGTATCTATTCCGCCAAAGTATTTATGGAATGCGTTACGAAAACGAAAATCGGTAAAACCTTGTAAAGGCGATGATAAAAGTGTGTTTTTCATGTTTTATTGTAAGCAACAAAGGTAATTTAAAATATACCGTTAATTTTCGCTAATTTTGTAAAAATTCTAAGAATTAATTCTTCTCTTTCAAAAATAATAAATCCATAAAAAGATGTCAAACCCATTTTCCAAATTAGGAATTGCTGCACCACTATTAAAAAGCTTAACAGATTTAGAAATTTCTGTTCCAACAGAGATTCAAGAAAAAGCAATACCGGTTTTGTTAACTAAAACAGATGATTTTGTAGGTTTAGCAAAAACAGGAACTGGAAAAACAGCGGCTTTTGGATTGCCATTATTACAATTAATTAATACTGAAAATAAAAACATACAAACTGTAATTTTAGTTCCAACAAGAGAGCTTGGACATCAGATTTTTAGCAACATGGAAGCATTTGCTAAGTATTTACCTGAAGTTTCTATTGCAGCAACTTGTGGAGGAATTCCTATTAAGCCACAAATAGAACGTTTGTCAAAACCTACGCACATTGTTATTGCTACTCCAGGTCGATTAATTGATTTAATAAAGCGAAAGGCTATAAATATCAAAGATGCTAAGTATTTAGTACTAGATGAAGCGGATGAAATGGTTACAGCTCTTAAAGAAAGTTTAGAGGAAATTATTACTGCATTGCCAAAAAGCAGAAGGACTTTATTGTTTTCTGCAACAATGCCAGGAACGATTAAGCAACTAGTTCAAAATTATATGTCTAAGCACGTTACACAGGTAAGTGCTAGTATGGAAGTAGTTGGGAATAATAGCATCGACCATCAATATGTGGTAGTGGATCCAATTGAGAAATTAGATGTTTTAATGCATTTTCTAACATCAAGAGAAGGCGAACGCGGAATTATTTTTTGTAAAACTAAAGCAGCCGTTAATAAATTAGCCAAGAACTTGGCAATAAATCGCTTTTCTTCGGGTTCATTACATGGAAGTTTAACGCAACCAATTCGTGATCGTATAATGGAGCAATTTCGTGAAGGTCATATAAATATTTTAGTTGCAACTGATTTAGCTGCAAGAGGAATTGATGTAAAAGAAATTTCATATGTGGTTAATTACCATTTACCCGATGTTTATGAAGCTTACGTGCATAGAAGTGGAAGAACCGCTAGAGCAGGAGCAAACGGACTTTCATTAACTGTTTTGCAAAAAGAAGAAAAGCACGAGTTAATAGAATTTGAAAATGAATTAGGTATAAAATTTACCGAATTTAAAAAACCTGATGCTAAAAGTATAGAAGAGAATAATACACTTTTGTGGGCGAAACAAATTTTTAAAACTAAACCAAACACACAAGTTTCTCCGGTTTTAAAAGAAGAGGTTAAAACTATTTTTCATCATTTAACAAAAGATGAATTGATTGAAAAAATGTTGGCTAATTATTTACTAAATGTAAAAGAGGTTGTTTTGAAAGCCAAACCAAGTGTAAAAAAGAAGAAAAAATAGAACAATATAAGACATTAAATTATGAAAGTTATAGCTGCACTACTCTTATTTATTTCCTTTACTTCTTTTAACACAACAGAAACAGAAGTTTATATTTGCGTTTCAAAAGGAGCTAAAAAGTATCATTTAGTTAAAGATTGTAATGGACTGAGTAATTGTAAACATGAAATTAAAAAAGTAACAAAAAATGATGCTGAAAGTAAGGGTTTAACACTTTGCGGTTGGGAAGATTAATAAATATTTATGAGATTACTTTTTTTATTCTTATTAGCATTCAATTTTTCATTTTCGCAAGTAAAACTACTTTCTTGGAACATTGAAAATTTAGGAAAATCAAAATCTACAGAAACAATAAACTATATAGCAAAAACTATAAAGGATTATGATGTAGTTGCAATTCAAGAAGTTGTAGCAGGTTATGGAGGTGCACAAGCGGTTGCTAGTTTAGTTGACGAATTAAATAGAATGGGTTCAAAATGGGATTATGTTGTAAGTAATCCAACTTCTAGTTCGGCATACAAAACTGAACGATATGCCTTTTTATGGAAACCTTCTCGAGTAAAAAAAATTGGTAAAGCTTGGTTGGAACAAAAATATAATTTAGAAATAGATAGAGAGCCTTATTTTTGTACTTTTAGCTATAATGAAAAAGAGTTTACTGTAGTGAATTTTCATGCTATTACAAAGAGCAAACAGCCTGAAACTGAAATTAAATACTTTAAAAATTTTCCGGTAGAATATCCAAATTTGAATTTGCTTTTTGTGGGCGATTTTAATTGTCCGCAATCTCATACTGTTTTTAATCCTTGGCGAAAAATGAATTACGTGCCTGCTTTTGTAAATCAGAAAACTTCACTTAAAAAAGCTTGTAAAAAAAATATTTGTTTGGCTTCAGAGTTTGATAATATTTGGTTCAAAACAACATCAATTGAATTAGTAGAAAGTAAAGTAATTCATTTTTATAAATACTTTGATAATTTGGATTTAGCTAATAAAATTTCAGATCACATTCCTGTAACTATTAGTTTTAATATAAAATAGAATATAAATTTGATTTTAGAACTTAATTTGTTTTAAACCATTCCAAGGTCTTTTGCTAATGCTATAAGTTGGATGGTATTTTTCGCTTTTAGTTGAATTTTTAATTTGTTGATTCTTTTTTCAATTGCACTGACACTTGTGGGTAAAATATTTTTTTTAAAAAAGAATTCAGAAATTTCATTTTGAGAAAATCCTTTCGCTAAACATTCTAAAATATTAATATCATAATCGGTAATGTCTTCAGTTTCTTTACTCATTAAATAATGTGCAATATCTTTAGAAATGTATTTTTCTCCTTTTTGAATTTTTACAATAGACTCTCTTAGCTCCAATGAACTGTATCTTCCTTTCAAAACAAAACCATTTATTTTAAACAAATCAAATAAATTTTTAATTCGAAAAGGTTTGTCTTCAATTGAGTAGACAATTATAGGTAAATTAGGATATAATTTTTTTACAGCGTCAATTAAGTCTTCACCATCTGCTAATACAACTTTAACATGATCTTGTTTAAAAGACAAATCTGTAATTAATAAATCAAATGGTTGACCAGCAACTTCAGCAGATTTCAGTTTTAATATGGCTTCATCGCAATATTTTGCATGAATTGTATTTATTCCATTATAGCCTTCTAGGGCTTTTTTTACTCCAAGACTTATGCTATCGACATCTTCGGCAATTAATACTTTTTTAAACATAATTTCTAAATTGGGATTGTAAATATAATTTTCAATCCATTATTTGATTCAAAAGTAATAGTTCCGTTTATGCTTTTTATACGGTTTTCCACATTTAAAAGGCCATTTTTAAATTTATTTTCTTTTATACCTATTCCGTTATCGGCATATTTAATTTCTAACACTTTGTTTCTTGAGTTTATTGTAATAAATACTACAGAACATTGACTATGCTTTTTCATGTTAATCATAAGTTCTTGAATTACTCTATAAAGTGTTATTTTTTTTATTGGTGAAATGTTTTCCCAAATAACATCATCTATCCCTTTAGTGATGACTTGTATTTCTTTAGTAATGAAATTGTTTAATAATGCTCGTAATTCTGCATTATATTCATTGTTAATTTTAATTGTGTTGTTTTGGTGAGAAATGAAACGTGTTCTTTTATATATTTTATCTAAATCATTTATGATTTTTTCTTTGTTATTTGCAATTGAAATATCTTGATTTTCTGCAAAAGTTAAAGTATTAAACATATCGTTTGCTAGTTCATCATGTAATTGTTTAGCAATTCTTGTTTCGGTTTCATAAACTGTTTCCAGTTGTTTTTGTTTGTTTTTTATTTTTAAAAGTATAAAAGCTAAAATAGATAAAGCTATAATTGCAATAATTACAATGGTTAGTTTCTCTTTTTGTTCTTTATGAATTTTTGATTCGTTTTCTGCTTTTGATGCATCATATTTTATTTGAGCAAATTGATTTTTGTTTTTATTTCTTTCTTTTTGAATACTGTCGTTTATATGTGCATACTTTAAATACCATTCTTTATTGTTTACATTGTTTTTTATAAGAATATCCAATGCTTCTAAACGATCGTCTGGGCTTTTAGAAGTAGTTGCAATTGTATATGCTTTTATAGCATAATCGTTTGCTTTTTCAAATTGAGCTTCCTTTTCATAAAAACTTGCTAAATGCACGTATGATGCTATTTTGCTATAATTGTCGTTAATACTATCTCTCATTTTTAAGCCTTTGTCAAGAAGTAGCTTTGCTCCAGGTAGCCCTTTTTTTAAGTAGGCATAACCTAAATTGTCTATAACTTTTGCATAGTAAAAAGAATTTTCTTTTAAAACTTTATTGTCTAAAAGAGGTTCTAATATTAAAACAGCTTTATTCAACTGATTATTGTCTAAATAAATTAATGCAATGTTGTTTTGTATTACTGCATTGTGTAAAGAATCTGTAGTGTTTTTTGAGGCTAAATAAAGTTGTTCTTCGGCTTTTTTAAACTTCCTTTGCTCTTGGAAAGCAGTACCTAACATATTGTGTAAATAGGAATTGTAAACCGGATTTTTATTGATAGCTATGGCTTCGATAGTTTCAGATTCACTTTCTATATAATCACATTGCGTATAATATAATCTTGCTTTTTCAAGTTTTGAATAGACGATATTATCGACAGTGTACTTTTTGTTTACAGAAATTAAATTTAAGTAATAAAAAGCACTGTCGTTCTTGTTATTTTTTTCAGCTTTTATGGCTTTCTCCTTTAGAACACTGAAATCAGTTATTTGTTCATTTTTTTCAAAAAGAGAACAGGAGCTTAGTAAAATAACTAGTAATAAAAAGAATAAATAAAAAGAATAATTTTTCATTCTCTAAAAATATTAAAAAATATAACTAATATCAGAATAAAACTACAATTTATTGAGATTGATTTTAATCTTTTGGAAGAAGTTATTGTTTTTTAAGTAGTAAACACACAAATTCATTTACTTGTCATTTTTTAAAAATAAAAAACCCTAAACAATTGTTGTTTAGGGTTTTGTTTTTGTAGCGAGAGGCAGGGTCGAACTGCCGACCTCAGGGGTATGAATCCTGCGCTCTAACCAACTGAGCTACCTCGCCATTATTTAACATCAAGTAATGCTCTCAATGCGGGTGCAAATATAGTATTATTTCTTTTTTAAACAAATAATATTTTTAAAAAATATAGTCTTTTTTGTTTTTGTATTTTCAATTTAATTTCTATATTTCGAAAATAAATAAAAACACAATGAGCGATAAAATAAAATACGAATTAGAATTCCCAATACACGCCTCAACATCAATGCTTTATAATTATATATCAACTCCTTCTGGTTTGTCTGAATGGTTTGCTGATAATGTAAATTCTCGCGGTGAATTTTTTACTTTTATTTGGGATGATTCTGAAGAAAAAGCAAAATTAATTTCTAAACGCTCTGGAGAAAGAATAAAATTTAGATGGCTGGATGAAGATGGAAATGAAAGCGAGTATTTTTTTGAAATAAAAATTCAAGAAGATGAAATCACTAAAGATGTTTCCATAGTTGTTATCGACTTTGCAGAAGAAGATGAAGTTGAAGAATCTAAGTTATTATGGGAAAATCAAATTTCAGATTTAAAACATGTAATAGGTTCGGTTTAATAAAACCAATTAATAACTTATATTTGTCCCGCATTAAAGCGGGATTTTTTTATGGTAAATTTTAACGGTACAATTCAAGATTCAAGTAATATAGTAATTGAGAATAATAGAGGTTTTTTATTTGGTGATAGTGTTTTTGAAACAATGAAAGTTGTTGACGGAAAAATATTATTTTTAGAAGATCATTATTTTAGATTAATGGCTTCTATGCGTATTTGTAGAATGGAAATTCCTATGAATTTTACAATGGAATATTTTGAAAGTCAAGTAATTAATCTGTTAAAAGCTTCTACTGCTGTTGAAAATGATTGTAGAGTAAGATTTTCTGTTTACCGTTCTGGTGATGGTTTTTATTTACCAAAAACAAATGAAACAGAGTTCTTAGTTACGATTTCGAAATTAGAAGAAGCAATGTATTTAATTAACAATTCTACTTATGAAGTTGAGTTGTTTAAAGATTCTTATGTAACGAAACAATTATTGTCTACTTTAAAGACTAATAATAAAATGGTTCAAATTACAGGAAGTATTTTTGCAAATGAAAATGGATATCATAACTGTTTGCTTTTAAACGATGAAAAAAATGTTGTTGAAGCTTTGCAAGGAAATATTTTTATGTTTTTAAATGGAGAGCTGATTACGCCTCCGTTGTCTGATGGTTGTTTAAATGGAATAATGAGAAAACAAATCATCGAAATTGCTTCTAAAATGGAAGACTTGAAGGTTGTTGAAAAGTCAATATCTCCTTTTGATTTACAAAAAGCAGATGAGTTATTTATTACAAATGTAATTGTAGGTATTCAATCTGTTTCTAAGTACCGTAAAAAGGAGTTTACATCATTAGTTGCAGAAAAGTTAATTGCAAGATTAAATGCTAAAATAAGACTTAATTAAGGTTTGGATCTTCTGGTGCATTTGAGTATAAAATATAGTCACCACCTTGTTCTATTATTTTTTCTTTCCAAAAATCTTGAGTCGATTTTGATAAGACTTTGCTTTTAAGATTATTCTGAATAATTATCCAAGAATTTTCTTTAAGCTCTCTGTCTAGTTGTTTTTTATCCCAGCCGCTGTACCCTAAAAAGAATCTAATATTTTTTTTAGAAATTTTTTCCTCGTTAATTAGATTTTTAGCAGTTTCAAAGTCTCCACCCCAAAAAATGCCATCAGCAATTTCAATACTTCCAGAAATTAATCCGGGAACGTTATGAATAAAATATACATTGTCTTGTTCAACAGGTCCGCCATTATATATTTTAAACGGAATTTTAATGTCCGGAATTAAATCACTTACCTTGTATTTTAAAGGTTTATTGAGAATAAAACCAACAGAACCATCGTTGTTATGCTCTGCTAATAAAATTACTGAACGATTAAATGAATTATCACCAAGATTTGTAGGTTCAGCTATAAGTAAATGTCCTTTTTTTGGTAAAACTGAAATCATATGCACAGTATTTTTTATTAAAAATATCAAAAAATGTTTACAATATCAAAAAAAAACGTTTAAATAAAAAAGTCTCGTTTAATACGAGACTTTTTATTTATAAAATAATAATTAATTATTTTGAATTTACAGCTCCGTCTAAATCAGCACCAGCTTTAAATTTTACTACATTTTTAGCAGCAATTTTGATAGTTTTACCAGTTTGAGGGTTTCTACCATCTCTAGCAGCTCTGTTAGAAACTGACCAAGATCCAAAACCTACTAATGATACTCTTCCACCTTTTTTAAGTGTTCCACCTACGTTGTCTAAAAAAGATTCTAAAGCTAATTTAGCAGCTGCTTTTGTAATTCCAGCAGAAGCTGCCATTGCATCGATTAATTCTGATTTGTTCATAATAAAGTTATTTATAATTGGTTAAACTTATTTAATTCTTTACAAATTTAGTAGTATAACTGAGTTATGCAAGTGTTTGGTATGTTTTTAGGTTAAAATGTTAATAAAACAAGGTAAATGTTAATAAGATTTGTTGTTTTTTAATAATTTCTGTGAGTGCTAGTGTTTTCAAGGGTTAAATTACAATTGTGTTTTCTGATAACTGAACACCATTTAATAATTCATGAATTTTCATTTTTTTCTTTCCTGGAAACTGTAATACTTTAACTGAAAGTAGTCCGTTTTTTACTGCAATACTCAATTCTTTTTTTGTAGTAATGACTGTTCCTAATTTATAATCGTGTTTCTCATCAAGTAATTCCGATTCGTAAATTTTTATGTTCCATTCATTTTCTCCATCTTTTAAAATGGTCCATGAAGCTGGGTAAGGAGATAAACCCCTAACATGATTGTAAATTTCAACTCCAGATTTACTCCAATCAATTTTACAATTTTCTTTATTCAGTTTATAAGCCGTTTTAGTAATTAAACTGTCGTCTTGTTGTTGTGGTTTTGCATTTCCGTTTTCAATTAATGCTAGACTTTCTAAAACTGTATTGCTTCCAATTTTCATTAACCTGTCATGTAGCTCTCCTGCTGATTCATTTTTAGAAATTGGAGTTTCTGCTTGTAGAATCATTGCGCCAGTATCAATTTTGTCATCAATGAAAAAAGTGGTGACTCCGGTTTTTTCTTCTCCGTTTATTATAGCCCAATTAATAGGTGCTGCACCTCTATATTGTGGAAGTAACGATGCATGCAAGTTAAATGTTCCTAGTTTTGGCATTTTCCAAACTACTTCTGGAAGCATTCTAAAAGCAACTACAACAAATAAATTTGCATTAAGCAATTTTAGTTCTTCTATGAAGGTTTCATCTTTAAGGTTTGTTGGTTGCAATAATTTTAAATTATTTGCTACAGCATACTCTTTTACAGCGCTTGTACTTACTTTTTGGCCTCTTCCTGCAGGTTTGTCGGCAGCAGTTATTACACCAACAACTTCATATTTATTTTGGCAAATAGTATCTAAAATTCCTACTGCGAACTCTGGAGTTCCCATGAATACAATTTTTAATTTTTCCATTATATAAGCGTATATTGATTTATTTTGTTGATTTTTATTTTTTCTGACTCTAATAAAACTTGAATAGCATATAATATTTCATTTGTTGAAAATGATAATTGATTTTCAATTTCTCTTGACGAAATAGGAGCTTTTTCTAATAATTTTAATATTTGATTTTGAATTAAATTACTATCAGATTTTTTCAATGACATGCAATAGGAGCATACGCCACAATTTTCATTTGTCTTTTCGCCGAAGTAATTTAAAATGAAATTGGTTTTACATTGTTCATTGTTAATATAGTGAATAACTTCATTAAACTGATTTTTTTTAAGGTTATTCTGGTTTTCTAAGTATTTTGAAACTCTATTTATAGTTAAATCGTCTTCTCTTATTTCATTAAAAGTAATACTACTGTCGTTATTTAATTTAGTAATAATAATGCAGCCATTTTGTTCTAAGTTTTCAAGTGTCTTTAATACTTCTTTTTCTGTAACATGCGCTTTTTTGGCAATTAGAACGGTATTAATGTTTGTTTCAATATCAAAAATTCCGGTATAGGTTCGTAAAATATTAGTAATTATTTCTTCTTCATTTCTGTGAAGACTCATATAACGAATGATTTCTTTACTTTCTAATACAAATTGAATACTGGTTTTTTCAGAAAACTCAGCATTAAGTGTAATAATGCTTTGACGATCTAAAAACTGTAAAGCATTATAGGTTTTCATTACAGGTAGTTTGTATTGATTACAAAACTGATTCAAATTGAATGAAAACTTAGAATTATAACCTTCACCATATGCAATTTTAAAAAAGTTATTGAGTTTATGATAAACATTCTTTAAAAAATCTTTGTTGGGTAAAACTTCTATAAATTGATTTTTTGCTGTTTCAATATCACCCGGACTTGTAATTAATATGGCAAATGCTTTTTCTTCATTCCTTCCGGCTCTTCCTGCTTCTTGATAATAATTTTCAATATTTTCGGGTAATTGAATGTGAATTACGGTTTTAACATCGGGTTTGTCAATTCCCATTCCAAAAGCATTGGTAGCAACCATGACCTGACATTCATTATTCATCCACTTTTTCATGTTCGTGTTTTTATCTTTTATAGATAATCCGCCATGATAAAACGTACTTGAATAACCAAGTTTGTTTAAGTTTTCAGATGTTTCAATGCAAGACCTTCTGTTTCTAACATAAATAATAGAGGACTGTTTATTTTTGTTTAATATTTGCTCAATTTTATGTAGTTTATCTTCAGTTAAAACTACATAATAAGATAGGTTTTCTCTTTTAAACGAACCTTTAAATGTAGTGGTGTTATTAAATTTTAAACTCTCAATAATATCTTGTTGAACTCTTAAAGTAGCAGAAGCAGTAAGTGCTATAAATGGTGTTTTGTTAAAATGCTCTTTTAAGATGTTAATTTTAAGATAAGCGGGTCTAAAGTCATGTCCCCATTGGCTAACACAGTGTGCTTCGTCAATTGCAATTAAATTTATGGGTAGTTTTTTTATACGCTCTAAAACCCAATCTTGTTGAAGCCTTTCTGGAGACAAATACAAAAATTTGTAGTTTCCAAATTCGCAATTATCAAGTAAATCACTGGTTTCATTTTGAGAAATTCCGCCTAATAAAGCAACGGCTTTTATATTCCTTTTTTCTAAATTTTCAACTTGATCTTTGATTAAAGCAATTAAAGGAGAAACGACCAAACAAATACCGTTCAATATCATTCCAGGAACTTGAAAACAAATCGATTTTCCTCCGCCCGTTGGTAAAAGGGCAAGAGTATCATTTCCTGCTAAAACATTTTGTATAATTTGTTCTTGAGGTTGTCTAAATTTATCGTGTTTCCAGTGTTTTTGGAGAATTAATAAAGCTTCGCTTGACATTAAGATGTTAAAAAATTAAATTCGTTCAAGAATAAAAGCAGCTCTGTTTTCTACAGTGTCTTTAGGAACTTCTGTAATTTGGTAGCCAAAATTCTCATAAGTTTTTACTAAATGATTATGGATTTCTAAAGCTTGTTCAAAAGTTTCATAACGTTCTTCATCGCTGGTATAAATTTCTTCCCATGGTGGAAGCATAAAAACATTTGAATATTTATGATTGGCACATGTTTCTGTAAATATTTCTGGGTATGAATCTCCAATAAAATCCATATAAGCAACAACGTCAGGCAAACCCCTATCTATAAAAATGATATTGGATTGGTGATTTTGCGCATCTATAAATTGTTTTTTTCTTCCTTCTAAAAGCAATTCACTAAAAAGCATTGGGTTTTCAAGAAACAACTGATCAATACCGTCTTCTTGTGCTTTTTTTATGATTTCTCTAGATATTTCAGGGAAACAAGTATGTCCGTTTTTGGTCAACTCATTTATTAAAGTCGATTTACCAGAACTTGGTCCGCCTATTAAAACTATAATTTCATTTTTCATTCTAAACTAATATAAAAAGCAAAAGTAAGTTTTTTTTAAAAATGAGCTATATATTATCTACATTAAGCATTTTCAAAATAGTATTTATTAACTTAAAAAAGTATATTTGCTACTTTAAAGATAGGAAGATGGATAAGAAAACAGAAGAGTTTTATGTAAGGTTAAAAGATGAGTTAGCAAATACTTCTCTTTGGCCTTCAGAATATTTATACAAATTTATTGTACCTTCAGATAAGCAAAAAGTAGATAAGGTTGAGGCTGAATTTAATAATATGGGAGCTGTTATTAAAAGCCATAAGTCTAAAACAGGAAAGTATACGAGTGTTTCAATAAGTGTTCAAATGAAAGATCCTGATCACGTTATTGAAAAGTATAAAGCATTATCTTCAATTGAAGGAATAATTTCATTATAAAAATATGAATTTTAAAGCAGAACAAGCGGTTGGTAGTTTAGAATATAATTCTTTGCGAAAAGATTTAATAATTCCTGAATACGGTAGACATTTACAAAAATTAGTCGACCAAATGGTTGTTATTGAGGATAGAGACCGAAGAAATAAAGCAGCTAATTATATTATTTCGGTAATGGGAAGTTTAAATCCACATTTAAGAGATGTTGCTGATTTTCAACATAAATTATGGGACCAGTTATTTATTATGGCCGATTTTAATTTAGATGTTGATTCGCCATATCCAATTCCTTCGAGGGAATTGTTGTCTAAAAAACCAGAAAAATTAGCATATCCACAAAATTTCCCTAAATACCGTTATTACGGAAACAATATCAAATATATGATTGATGTTGCAAATAAATGGGAGGAAGGAGAGCTTAAAAACGCATTAGTGTTAGTTATTGCTAATCATATGAAGAAATGCTATTTAAGTTGGAACAAAGACACAGTTGAAGACGAAGTTATTTTTAATCATTTATTAGAACTTTCAAATGGTAAATTAAATTTAGCAAAGACTAATGAAGAACTTTCTCAAACACACAATTTGATGAAAGTAAATAAAAAAATATCAAATAAATCAAATTATGGTACTTCATCAAAAAGTGTCCATAAGAAGAAAAATATTAATCCTAAAATTACTAAAAGAAAATAATTCATGGGAACATTTCAAATAGAAGGAGGAAAGCAATTAAAAGGTGAAATTACACCTCAAGGAGCTAAAAATGAAGCGTTACAGGTTTTATGTACGGTTTTGTTAACTTCTGAAAAAGTTACAATAAACAATATTCCAGATATTATTGATGTAAACAAATTAATTACTTTATTAGGTAATTTAGGGGTTAAAATACAAAAAAACGGACCAGGTTCTTATACTTTTCAGGCTGATGAGGTTAATGTAAATTACCTAGAAACTGAAGCTTTTAAAAAAGAAGGAGGATCTCTTAGAGGTTCTATTATGATTGTTGGACCATTATTGGCTCGTTTTGGTAAAGGATATATCCCAAAACCAGGTGGAGACAAAATTGGACGTAGAAGACTAGATACGCACTTTGAAGGCTTTATTAATTTAGGTGCAAAATTTAGATATAATAGAGAAGACCATTTTTATGGTGTAGAAAACGAAGGGAAGCTTAAAGGTGCATATATGTTATTAGACGAAGCTTCTGTTACAGGAACGGCTAATATTGTTATGGCAGCAGTTTTAGCAGAAGGAGAAACGACTATTTATAACGCAGCGTGTGAACCTTATTTACAGCAACTTTGTAATATGTTAAACTCTATGGGAGCAAAAATCTCAGGAGTAGGTTCAAACAAATTAATTATTGAAGGTGTTGATGAATTGGGCGGTTGTGAACATAGAATTTTACCTGATATGATTGAAATAGGTTCTTGGATTGGTCTTGCAGCTATGACAAGAAGTGAAATAACAATTAAAAATGTAAGTTGGGATAACTTAGGTCAAATTCCAAATGTATTTAGAAAGTTAGGTATTACATTAGAGCGCAAAGGGGATGATATTTTTATTCCTGCTCATACTGATGGTTATCAAATAAAAACAGATATTGACGGTTCCATTTTAACTATTGCAGATGCTCCTTGGCCAGGTTTTACACCCGATTTGTTGAGTATTGTTTTAGTAGTAGCTACACAAGCAAAAGGGGAAGTTTTAATTCACCAAAAAATGTTTGAAAGCCGTTTGTTCTTTGTAGATAAGTTAATTGACATGGGCGCAAAAATTATTCTTTGTGATCCGCATAGAGCTATTGTAATAGGTCATAATTTCCAATCGCAATTAAAAGCAACCACAATGTCTTCGCCAGATATTAGAGCTGGAGTTTCATTATTAATTGCTGCGCTTTCTGCAAAAGGAACAAGTACAATTCAAAACATTGAACAAATAGATAGAGGTTACGAAAGAATAGGAGAACGTTTAACTGCTATTGGTGCAAGTATTGTTCGCGTTTAATATAAATAAAATTTAATATATAAAGCTAAGTGCAAAATTGTACTTAGCTTTTTTTAGTTTATGGAAACATACATTATAATTTTTCTTTGCATCGCTTCCTTTATTGCTGGGTTTATTGATGCAATTGTAGGTGGTGGTGGATTAATTCAAACACCTGCAGCTTTTATTTTAATGCCTGCACAAAATGTAGCAACAATTATTGGAACTTTAAAAGTTCCAGCTTTAAGCGGAACCAGTGTTGCTACATATCAATATCTAAAAAAAGCTACTGTAAATTGGAAACTTTTTGGATTAATGGCATTAGTATCTTTTGTATTTGCTTATTTAGGTTCAAGTTTATTGAATGTAATGAAAAGCGACTTTATGAAACCTTTGTTGTTTGTAATTTTAGTTTTATTAATGGTTTATACTTATTTTAAAAAAGATTTTGGTCAGTTTCAAGTAGATAAATTAACACAAAAACAAATCTATATTTATGCTCTAATTATTTGTGTTTTCATTGGTTTCTATGATGGATTTATTGGGCCTGGAACCGGTAGTTTATTAATTATGGCTTTTATTGCTGTTTTAGGATTTGACTTTTTACAAGCTAATATTTATGCAAAACTAGTTAACTTGGCCACTAACATTGGTTCTATAACTCTGTTTGTTATTAAAGGAAAAATTATTTGGACTGTTGCTATTCCTATGGCGGTTTGTAATGCTACAGGAGCTTGGCTTGGAGCAAGATTAGCGATATCAAAAGGAAACGGGTTTATACGTATTTTCTTTTTAATCGTAGTTGGTATTGCTTTAATCCGTTTTGGTTATGATGTTTTTGTAAAATAAAAATTATTGCATTGGGTTGTTTCGATTAGCATCAAAATCAGGTTTGTTCTCATCTTCTTTTGGTAATTTTGGCTGATTGGCTTCTTTTTGCTTCTCAAAATATTGACTCCATTTTTTGTTTATTTTTTCAGAAAAGGATTTTTCAATTTTAGTGTTCAATACTTTTTCAGCTTCCATAACTTCCATTCTTATTGGATGCAATTCTTCATTAATATTTTTACCAATTTCCATTAATTTTTTATGATCATTTTTTTCAATGGCAGCTTGTTGTTTTTCACGAGAAGTAAGTTCGATTGTTTCAAGCTTAATTTTGTTAGCTTTTTCAATTTTACCAATTTCTTTATTGTATTCAGCAATTAATTGAGTCATTAACTCTTTTTCTGCAGTTTTTTTAACTTTAGATTCTTTTATAACTTCATCTATATCATAAGTAATAAGTCCAGCAGCTTCATTAATATTAATGATTTCTATTGCTTTTTTTTCATTGTTTTGTTGTGGAGGTTTATTTTGACCAGATTGTCCGCCTCTTTGTCCGCCTCCTCTTTGACCGCCACCGCCACCAGGTGGTTGACTGTATGCAAATGAAAATTGAAAAATAGTTAAAACGATAATTAGTAAATGCTTCATGATTTTTTGTTTTTTTTAGTAATTTCTAAGCTTTAGACGACAAAAAATCAATTTACTTTTATAATGTTTTGTTAAAATTGAATTCCAAACATAATTCCATCGCCTAAGTATCCGTTTTGATAAGCTCTTACATAATCAATTCTAAGAAATCTAAACTTTCCAAAACCTATATTGTCAAAACCTACACTAAATTCTTGGTATGGCTTAGTATTTGGAACATTTATTTGATGAAAACTTCCTATTAAATTCCATTGCAATTTATTTAGTAAAGGAATTTTATTCATAATATATCCTTTAAAATTGTGTTCTACATGTGTTTCTATATAGGCATCATTTGTAGAATTTGAATAATAAGGGAGTAAATTAAAAGCATTTAAGTAATTTCCTCTAAAGTTTACATGTGTTTGATTTCCGTTAAAATGTTTGTAATCTATAAACGAAATATTATCAGCATTAAAGAATTTTCCTGCTTTTAAATGAAACGCAAAATTTCCTTTGTTTCCTAGAGATTTATCATAATCAATTTTTCCAGATACATAATCGTATGTATAATTAGAGTTTGTTGCTGAAAACGCTTTTTCATAATTAAAGCTTAAAACAGGATAATCTTCATTTGCTACATTTAGCTTTCCATCGGGGCGAGAAATGTATTTTTGACCAAATAGAATACGAGTTCCAATATCAAACTTCATCATATGATGAGGTGCAAAAGGAACACTAAATTCATTAGTTGGATCTAGCGGATTATTTGAACTATAAACATCGTTAGACTTTATCATTGTATAATTGGTATTATTAAATAAAGCACGACGTTTTTCATATTCTAAACTACTGTTTATAAAAATTCCATTAGTAACTTCCATACCAAAATGAGCTTTTATAAATTCCTTATTATACAACTTCATAAAATTGTTTTTAAAAAATAAAGTGCTAACAGTATTAATAAATGATGTAATTGGCTGATTGTTGTTTATTTGTTCAATTGCGCTTCCACCGGTTAGCGAAACATTTGCATAGTTTTTAGTATTAAATCGATGATAAAAACGTGCATTAACTCTTAATCTATCTTCTGCAAAACCATAATTAAATGTAGATGATATTGAAGTGAATTTTCCATTTTCATCATTCCATTTTCTAAAAGAAAAGCCACTGTCTAAATTCCAACCTTGAACGGTATTGAAACTTAACGATGAAAAATCTAAAAGACCTTTATAATTAAAGTTCCAGTTTTTATAGGTATTTTTATAATTGTAGCCTGTAATAATTTTAAGTAAATTAAATTTATTTCCCTTAGCGTCTATTGAATCTAAATAGGTTTGCGATTTTCTAATGGTTTGAATGCTGTCTTTTTTAAAATAACTGTTCGTTTCTTCTTCAGTTAAAGGAACTGGTCTAAAAGCAGACCAATAAGCATCTTCTTTTTTATTTGCATTATCTGCAAAAGAAACAATTTCACTACCAAAAGTTTTCTTTTCAAAACTATCTTTAAAAGTATAGTTACTAAAAACATAAGTAAACTTTCCGGTAAATTTCATGCCAAAAATTCCGGCGTCAAAATCTAAAGATTGAATGTTTTTAACCCACATTTTCTTATCGGTATTGAAACTAAAGTTTTGAATTAACTTCATAGTTTCTAAAATAGGCTGTTGCATTCTATAACCTTTAAGGTCTAAATCTAACCCGTAAATTGCCCAAGAATCTTCAACAATATAAATAAAACCTTCAAAAACTGGTTCTTTATCTCTTTTTACCGAAACCTCAATTTTATTAATCAATTGATTTTTATCATCATAAAAAGTTCCGTCAAGTTTATATTTATAATAATTAAACGCATTATCAGCAATTGGCGAAATCATTTTAACACCAAAATCTACATAATTATCATAAAAATCATAATTAGTATTTAAAGCAGTGTTGTAACTAAATCCGTTATCGTTTCCTGCTACTTTCGACGCTATAATTTCTTCTTTTAAATTGTCTGGTTTTTCAAACTTTATTTTAGAAACCGTTTCCGATAAATAAATTACACCGCTTCTGGTCGAATCTAAACTTCCTTCAAGATCGCCAATTTCAACTCCCATAATTTTTTTTGGAATGTCTTTGGCTCTAAAAATTCCTCTCGAATAAAAATCAGCTTCAAACTTATCGGTTTTATCGCTGTTTATTTTTTTAGCTTTTATTGCTTTTCTAATTAATTCATCAGCAGGATTTACTCCATTACTAACTACAATTTCATTTAAAGTAAAATTTTCTTCTTCTAACTTTACATCTAAAGTATAAGGAAAAGAAGAAATTTCTAAATGTTGTTTTTGGGTTTTATAACCAAGATATTGAAACAGAATATTAACTTTTTGATTAGCATTGTAGTTTAATTCATATTTACCTACTTCATTTGTGGTTGTTCCTATATAGGTGTTTTCTACATAAATATTTACATAGGGCAACGGGTTTCCTTCTAAATCGGTAACTGTGCCTTTTATTTGACTAAATAGTGTAGCCGAAAAGAAACTAAATAATAATAAGTAAAAATGTTTCATTTGATGTGTTTATTATTAAAGACGAGATTTTTATTAAAATAGTTGCATTACAAAAAAGCCTCAATAGCTAAATCATAACTTTTTAAACCAAAACCTATTATTACTCCTTTTGTGTTTGGCGAAATATACGATTGATGTCTAAATGATTCTCTAGAAAATGTATTAGAAATATGTACTTCAATAACTGGAGTTGTAATGGCTTTAATAGCATCGGCAATTCCTATAGAGGTATGTGTGTAAGCGCCCGCGTTTAAAATAATTCCGTCATAATTAAAACCAACTTCCTGTATTTTACTAATCAATTCACCTTCAATATTGCTTTGATAATAACTCAACGTAATATTGGTATATTTATTAGACAAAGTGTTTAAATACTCTTCAAACGATGTTGAACCATAAACTTCTGGTTCTCGTTTGCCTAATAAATTTAAATTGGGGCCGTTAATAATTATTATTTTCATTGCAATTGCTTTTTTGTAAAAATAAAAAAAAACCATTCGAAATGGAATGGTTTTTTATAAAAGTTTCATAAGGTTAAAACATAAACCCAACGGACACCTGAACAACGCTGTTTTTAACATCGGCATTTTTTGAAACTTCTGTTAATCCAAGCGTATATCTTGCTTGTGCAAATAACGATTTTGTAATTTGTAAACCTAAACCGGCATTCACTCCAAAATCAAAACTATTATAATCATTTAAATTAAACTCGTCTTTTTTACTTACTAAAAAGGATGCCTGCGGACCCGCTTCTAGAGAAAGCGAGTTCGTTACATATAATTTTAACATAACGGGTATTGAAAGATATCCTAGTTCGTTTTGGTATTCATCTATAGCATTTTTGTAAGAAGCTCCTTGTGTAGAATAAAGCAATTCGGGCTGAATGGAAAACGAATCTAAAAGACCTATTTCGGCAACTAAACCTGCATGATAGCTGGTTATGGCGTCTGTTTGAATATCTGAACCGTTAAAATTAGCATAGTTTACACCTGCTTTTATACCTATTTCAATAGTTTGAGCATGTAAACTTGTTATTCCTGTTCCTATAAATAATAAGGTAATAAATAGCTTTTTCATATTTGTGTTTTCTGTAAAACGTTTTTTGCCTGTTTTTAGTATGTTTCTCGATAAAGTGCATTTTTATACGTTTTAAGGAAATGCTTGTAAATGAGCTAGTTAAGTTAAATTAACGTTTTTTTTTGTTAATAAATTAATATTATTTTATTGTAAAATGTAGTCTTTTTTTTATGTATAACTTACTTAAAGTCAGTGTGTAATGTTTTTTTTGTTGATAAAAGTGTTAATAAAGTATGTTTTTTTATTACCCTATTAAAAAAAATGCTTTAAATTTGTACTATAACTTTAAAATTAAACTAAACATGAAAAAAGTTTTATTATCTGCAGTAGCAATTTTAACATTTAGTTTTGCTAACGCACAAGAAGAAGCAACAACTTCAACAGGAAGCTTTGCTAAAGGAGATATGTTTTTATCTGGAGCATTTTCAGTAGGATCTGAAACAACTGGTGATGACAAATCTACAGGATTTACAATTGAGCCTAAATTTGGTTTCTTCGTATCTGACAACATCGCTATTGGTGGTAAATTAGGATACACTTCTTACAAAGCTGAAGATTTCTTCGGAGATACTGATGACATGGCTGGTTTCACAGTTGGTGCTTTTGGACGTTACTACATGACTCCTGCATCTCAATTTTCTTTATTCGGTCAATTTGGAGTAGATTATACTTCATGGGATGACAAATTAGCTGATGCTCAATCTAACGAAATTGGTGTTAACTTAGGATTAGGTTTAAGCTATTTCGTTTCTCCAAAATTCGCTATTGAAGCTTCATGGGCTGGATTAGGTTATACTACTAACGATAACGGTGGTAGTGGTGCAGATTCAACTGATTCTTTCGGTTTAGGTGCTAACTTAAATGCTATTAGCTTTGGATTAATTTACAAATTATAATATTTGTAAACCAATAATATTAAAATCCCGCTTCGGCGGGATTTTTTTGTTTAGAATAATTTGTATTTTTGAGGCATGAGCAATTGGCAATCGTATTTAAAAGAATATCAAAACTACCTTAAGCTAGAAAGAGGTTTGTCGGCCAATACAATTGAAAATTATTCATTTGATATTGAAAAACTCATTGCTTTTTTGGTTTCTAATAATATTGAAGTAACTCCAATAACTATTACCGAAGAAATTGTACAACAATTTATTTATGAATTGTCTACCAAAGTAAATGCCAGAAGTCAATCGAGAATTATTTCGGGTTTAAAGAGTTTTTTTAATTATTTAATTTTCGAAGATTACAGAGCCGATACTCCTATGGAACTTATAGAAGTACCAAAAACAGGTAGAAAGCTTCCAGATACGCTTTCAACGGCTGAAATTGATGCTCTAATTGCCGCTATTGATTTGTCTAAACCAGAAGGCGAACGCAATAGAGCCATGCTTGAAACGCTTTACAGTTGTGGTTTGCGTGTTTCTGAATTAGTCAATCTTAAAATTTCTGATTTATTTTTTGAAGAAGGTTTTATAAAAGTTACCGGAAAAGGGAATAAGCAGCGTTTTGTTCCAATTGGCGATAGTACCGAGAAGTACATTAATTTTTATAGAGATAGTATTAGAAATCATCTTCAAATTCAAAAAGGACATGAAGATACTTTGTTTTTAAACCGAAGAGGAAAACAATTAACCAGAGCTATGGTTTTTACTATAATTAAAGATTTAGCTGTAAAAATAGGTTTGCATAAAACCATAAGTCCGCATACATTTAGACATTCTTTTGCTACACATTTACTTGAAAACGGTGCCGATTTGCGTTCGATACAATTAATGTTAGGTCACGAATCTATTACCACTACCGAAGTGTACATGCATTTAGATAGAAAGTTCCTTACTGAGGTAATTAATAATTTTCATCCAAGGAAGTAGAGTTTAGAAGAAAGAGTAAAGAGTAAAGAGTAAAGAGGAAAGAGGAAAGAGGAAAGAGTTTATAGTATAAAAAAAATCGCATTAAAATAAATTAACGCGATTTTGTATTTATTTTATTTCTTTTTCTAATTTATTAGGATTTTGTCTTGTGTCAAAAACAGTAATAATTTCAATTTCTTCTTTATCAAAATTTACTCTATAATAGAAAGAGGTTTGTTTTGTTACAACACATTTAAATAGATTTTTAAATTCTGAAGATTGAATGCAACTTTCTGGTTGTTTAGAAATTTGTTCAATTTTTGAAGTTAGTGTTTTAATAAAATCATTGCGAACTTTTAAGTTCCAGTTTTCTAGAAGATATTCGTTCAGTTTTAAAAGCTTGTTTTCAGCTAATTCTGACAAATATATTTTCATTAAGAAATCTTTTTCAAAAAGTTGTTAAACTCAACCTTTTTGCCATTGTTTAATTGTTCAATTCCTTTTTCGATTTCTTTTTGTTCTTCTAAACTTAATTCATTCCAAAAGTCAGTTTTCTCATTTTGAATAAATTCTGTAATTTTTTCAATAAACTTGTCATTCTCAATATTTAGAATCATTTTTACAAGTTCTATTTTAGATGTTTGAATGTTCATGTTTAGTAAAAAGTTAAATTCAAAGTTAATAAAAAAATCGCATTAAAATAAATTAATGCGATTTTTATAATTTTGCTATAACCTATTTCGCTATATTAACAGCTCTAGTTTCTCTAATTACTGTAATTTTAACCTGACCAGGATAAGTCATTTCAGTTTGAATTTTATGAGAAATATCAAAAGATAGAGTAGAAGCCATTTCATCGCTTACTTTTTCACTTTCTACAATAACTCTTAATTCTCTACCTGCCTGAATTGCGTATGCGTTTTTAACACCTTGGAATCCAAAAGCAACAGCTTCTAAATCTTTTAAACGTTGAATATAAGAATCTAATACTTGTCTTCTTGCACCAGGTCTTGCACCAGAGATAGCATCACACACCTGAATAAGGGGAGAAATTAAATATTTCATTTCTATTTCATCATGGTGAGCACCAATAGCGTTACACACTTCTTCTTTTTCACCATATTTTTCAGCCCATTGCATTCCTAATAAAGCGTGAGGTAATTCGCTTTCAGTATCAGGAACTTTACCAATATCGTGTAATAAACCAGCTCTTTTAGCTAACTTAACGTTTAATCCAAGTTCTGCAGCCATAATACCACAAAGGTTAGCTACTTCTCTTGAGTGTTGCAATAAGTTTTGTCCGTAAGAAGAACGGTATTTCATTCTACCTACAATTTTAATTAATTCTGGATGTAAACCGTGAATACCTAAGTCGATAACGGTTCTTTTACCAGTTTCAATAATTTCTTCTTCTATTTGTTTTTGTGTTTTAGCAACAATTTCTTCAATACGAGCTGGATGAATACGTCCATCAGTAACTAATTTATGTAATGCTAAACGAGCAATTTCTCTTCTTACTGGGTCAAAACAAGATAATATAATTGCTTCTGGAGTATCATCAACAATAATTTCTACACCAGTTGCGGCTTCAATAGCTCTAATGTTTCTTCCTTCTCTACCAATAATTCTACCTTTAACATCATCAGATTCTATATTGAATACCGATACACAGTTTTCAACAGCCTCTTCAGTACCTACTCGTTGAATAGTGTTGATGATTATTTTTTTAGCTTCTTGATGTGCGGTCATTTTAGCTTCTTCCATTGTATCTTGAATGAAAGACATTGCTTCAGTTTTAGCTTCATTTCTTAAGCTTTCTGTTAGCTGATTTTTTGCTTCTTCAGCAGAAAGACCAGAGATAACTTCTAGTTGCTCAATTTGACTTTTGTGTAAACGATCTAAATCTACTTGCTTTTTGTCTAAAACTTCAATTTTAGAATTGTATTCTGCTATTTTAGCGTCAAATTCATCGCTAGCTTTTTTGGCTTTAGCCAGTTCACTAGAAATTTGAGATTCTTTATCGCGAGTTCTTTTTTCGGCTTCCGCCATTTTTTTGTCACGAGATAAAATAACTTGTTCGTGTTCCGATTTTAATTCTAAAAATTTTTCTTTTGCTTGAAGAATTTTGTCTTTTTTAAGCGCTTCAGCATCGGCTTTTGCGTCTTTTAAAATAGAGCCAGCTTCTTTTTTAGCATTTTTAATAAGAGTAGAAACATTTGTTTTTTCTAAGTATTTGGCGATTCCAAATCCTGCTCCAAGTCCTACTAAAATTCCAATTATAATGTATATTAGTGTCATAGTTTTGTTAAATAATTTATATAAAAAAAGCCTACATTAGAGTGTTGTATAAACTCGTAAAGGACAAGTTTTGAGCTAACTCGCAGTTCAAGCTTCCTACTTAAAGGCTTGCTATAGTTACGAAGATTCGCTCATTTTAATTTGTTAGTGTTGAGTTTATCAAATTATACTAATGTAGGCAGTATCTTAATGTATATATGTAAGAACGTATTTATCTTGAGAGTAACTCGCTCAGTTTTTTATCTAAATTTTCTAGTCGAACAATAGATGAAGATTCTACTTCTGTAACTTCAATTTGTTTTTGTTCTACTTGCGAAGCAAATTGTAAGGCGCACATGGCTAATACATCTTGTTTATCTCTTACCGCATAGCTTTGTTCAAATTGTTTAATCATATCATCAATTTTTTTTGAAGCACTTCTTAGTCCTTCTTCTTGAGCGCTATCTATAGTTAGTGGATACACTCTGTCTGCAATTGATAATTTAATTTTTAATTGTTCTTTCATCTTTATTAATCTGAAAGTTGTGCTATACAATAATCGATTTCGCGAATTAATGAATTTATTTTAAGCTTTGTTTCTCTTTTATTTTCGTCACTGCCTATTAACGAATTTGCCATCCTAAGATTTTCAATTTGACTTTTTAAAGCAATCAATTCTTCCGACTGTTGTTCTTGATTTTTTTCAAAAACTACTATTTTTTGCTTCAACTCTTGGTTTTCACTTTCTAATACAACTAATTTTTTGTTGAGCTTAAAAAATTTAACTTCAAGAGAATCAATTAATTCTGATAATCCTTTCATGAATGATAAAATTCATTTCTATTTCTACAAATTTAGCATTACTATCGAATAATTACAATAGTTTTTGATAAATTTTATATAAAAAAGTAATTTTTTTTTAATATTTTGGTTTATAACGAGTTATGGAAAGGTTTTTGATTCTAGTATTTTTGTACTATTATTTTTATTATTTTTAACTTTTATTTAAAACTATGAAACTTTTACTTCTTTTATTGTTGCCTTTTTCAGTGTTCAGTCAGTCGGATTATCCTACTGATTTTATTTCACCTTTGCCAATTTCTCTTGATGTTTCGGGTTCTTTTGGAGAGTTGAGAAGCAATCATTTTCATTCGGGAATTGATTTAAAAACCAATGGAAAAGAAGGTTTAGATGTTTTTGCAGTTGCTGATGGTTATGTCTCTAGGATAAAAATTTCTGCTTTTGGTTACGGAAAAGCAATTTATATAACGCATCCAAATGGTTATACCACGGTTTACGGTCATTTGCAAAAAGCGAATGGTGCTATCGAAGCTTATATAAAGCAAAAACAATATGCGCAAAAATCGTTTGAAGTAGAACTATTTCCTATGCCAAGCGAACTTCCAGTAAAACAAGGAGATGTTATTGCTTTTTCTGGAAATTCAGGTGGGAGTGGAGCACCTCATTTACATTTTGAATTTAGAGATACAAAATCAGAAAAAATTATTAATCCATTGTATTTTGGATTTAATAAATTAGCTAATGATACAAGAAAACCTGAAATTCAAGGCGTAATGGTGTATCCAATTGATAGTACTTTGGTCAATAAATCTCAAAATCCTATTGCGGTTTCTTTCAATAAAACAGCAGACGGAAATTATTTAGCTTCTAAAGTAATTACAAATGGTAAAATTGGTTTTGGTATCAATGCTTTTGATTATTGTACTAATCAATATAATAAAAACGGTTTATTTAAAGTAAAAGCATATTTAAATGGAGTTTCGTATTATGAATATGAATTAGAAACTTTTGCGTTTGATGAATCTCGATTTGTAAATAGTTTAATTGATTATCAGCGATTTGGTAAACTTCGTCAACGAGTTCAAAAATTGTTTCAAGAAATTCCTTTTCCACTTTCAATTGTTAAGGCAAATAAGACGAACGGAATTATAAATGTGCAACCAAATGTTACTTATACATATAGAATAGAATTATATGATTTTCATGGCAATAAAGTGCAATTAACCATTCCGGTCGAATATGGAAATCAAGAAACTGTTTTTAAGAAAGATGTAAAGAAAACGAAGTACTTTTTAAAATCTAAAAACGAATATAATTATACAAAAGATAATGTTTCGGTTTACATTCCAGAAAATACTTTTTATGAAGATTTTTATATGGATTTTGATGTGAATGAAGGTGTTTTAAATTTACATGATGAATCGGTTCCGGGTTATAAAAACATGACCATTACTTTTTCTGATGTTCAAGGATTAACGGAAGAGCAATTAAGTAAAACTTTTATTGCGAGCGTTGATGGTTATAAACTTGATTATAATAAAACGTATAGAAAAGGAAATACTTTTAAACTTTATACTCGAAACTTAGGAAAATATAAACTTTCTCAAGATTATGATGCACCTCGTATTTATAATGTCAATTTTGTTGAAGGAAAGAATTTAAAAGACCAATCTTTAATAAGTGTTTATATTGCCGATAATATGTCGGGGATTGATACTTATAACGCGTATTTAAACGGAGAATGGATTTTAATGGAATACGATTATAAAACAAAAAAGCTAATTCATCGTTTAGATGATAACAAATATAAAGAAGGAAGAAACGATTTGAAAATTATTGTAACAGATGATATGCAAAATTCTACTACCTTTGAGTCTTTCTTTTTTATGAATAATTAATATAGTGCTCTTGAAAAATATATATCTAATCCTTTTTATTTCAATATTTTCACTAACCACTTTTGCACAAACAGCAAGAGTTAAAGGTGTTATTTTAGACGAATTCAATACTCCAGTCGAAAATGTTTCGGTTAAAGTAGGCGATAAAGGAACCGTTACTAATGCCAATGGTTTTTACTTATTGGATGTTCCTTCAAATAAAAAAATAACGATTGTTTTTTCGCATATTTCATTTAAAAATTCAGTAATAACATTAGAATTAAAGTCTAATGAAGATTTTGAGTTTAATCCAGTTATGAATGCAAATATTCAAGAAATAGGAGAGGTTGTAGTAAGTGGTACAAGTAAAAAAAGAGTAGAAGGAGTTACTACAATTGATCCAGTAATCATAAGAAAAATTCCAGGAGCAAATGCCGGAATTGAAAATATTATTAAAACATTGCCAGGAGTTTATTCTAATAATGAATTGAGTACTTCTTATGCGGTTCGAGGTGGAAATTATGATGAAAACTTGGTTTATGTTAATGAAATTGAAGTATATCGTCCGTTTTTAATTCGTTCTGGTCAGCAAGAAGGATTGAGTTTTACCAATACTGATATGGTTGAAAATGTCGATTTTTCTGCCGGAGGATTTCAATCTAAATATGGGGATAAAATGTCGTCTGTTTTAGATATTACGTATCGAAATCCTAAAGAGTTTGCTGCAGGTATTGAAGCAAGTTTATTAGGAGGAAGTGTTTCTGTTGAAGGAGTTTCTAAAAATCAAAAATGGAGTAATATTACTGGAATTCGTTATCGAAACAATGCTCTTTTAGTAAACAGTCAAGAAACAGAAACGAATTATAAACCATCTTTTGCAGATATTCAAACGATGTTTAATTTTAATGCTTCAACCAAATGGCAATTTAGTTTCTTAGGAAATATTTCTCAAAATAAATACAATTACCAACCTTTTACAAGACAAACAAACTTTGGTACAATTGATAATCCAATAGCTTTATTGGTTTTTTATGAAGGTCAAGAAAAGGATGAATACACAACTTATTTTGGAGCTTTTAAATCGGTTTATCAATACAATGATAAAAATAAATTAAAATTTATCGCATCAGCTTATCATACACAAGAGCAAGAATATTACGATATTTTAGCTCAATATCGACTTGGAGAAGTAGATTCAAATATTGGTTCTGAAACTTTTGGTGATGTTGTGTATACAAGAGGTGTTGGTTCTCAATTAAATCATGCTCGAAATAATTTAGACGCACTAATTTTTAATGCCGAAGTAAAAGGTTTTCATGAGCTAAATGAGAAAAAGCAAATAGAATGGGGTTTTAAATATACTCGTGAAGATATTAGAGATAGAGTGGTAGAATGGGAGGTTGTTGACTCTGCAGGGTTTTCTTTACCAAATCCTTTGTTAGATTATGTTAACGACCAACCTTATAATCCTTATTACGGACCGTTAGCGCCTTACCAAAGTGTTAGAGCTACTAATTATACTACAATTAACCGATTTTCGGGTTATGCCCAATGGAACTATAGAGGAAAAATTGGAGTGCACGAATATTGGGTAAATGCAGGAGTTCGTGGCCATTCATGGCAAGTTTTTGAAGGTAGCCCTGGAGAGAAGAATAAAGTTGTTATTTGGCAGTTTTCAAATGAAACATTTAAATTTGTGTTTTCACCACGTTTTCAATTTGCATTCAAGCCAAAATGGAAAAAAGACATGCTATTTCGACTTTCTGGCGGAATGTATGCTCAACCTCCTTTTTATAGAGAGTTAAGAGATTATGATGGTGTAGTTCAAACCAATGTTGATGCGCAAAAATCGGTTCATATTGTTTTGAGTAACGATTATAGTTTTAAAATGTGGAACAGACCTTTTAAATTAATTTCAGAAGCCTATTATAAAAACATAACCGACGCGAATACGTATACAATTGATAATGTACGTATTCGTTATAGAGCAAATAATGATGCTACTGCTTATGCGTATGGTTTTGATGCTCGTTTAAATGGTGAGTTTGTTCCAGGTACCGAATCTTGGTTTAGTATTGGTTACTTAAAAACAGAAGAAAATCAAGACGGAAGAGGATATATTGCTAGACCAACAGACCAGCGTTTAAAGTTTGGATTGCTTTTCCAAGATTATATGCCAAATATTCCAAACGTAAAAGTGTATTTAAATTTGGTGTATAATACAGGTTTACCTGGTGGTTCTCCTTCTTATGCTGATCCATACGATTATCAATTACGTCTAAATGATTATCGTAGAGCAGATGCTGGTTTTTCGTATGTATTTAAAGACCAAGGCATAAAATCGTCTAAAAAATGGTTAAATCCGTTCAATGAGTTTTCTATAGGATTGGAAATATTTAATTTATTTAACAACCAGAATTCCATTACGAATACTTGGGTTAGAGATGTTTATACTAAAACTCAATACGGAATTCCTAATTATATGACAACTCGTGTTTTTAACGTTAAGTTAATTGCTAAATTATAAGTACGGTTTACTTTATAAATTCTTATATTTGAATATAAAATTGATGCATATGAACTTTCTACCAAAATATATCCTTTTAATTTTTGCACTTTCTTTTGTTGCTTGTAAAAAAGAAGAAACGCCAAAGGTAATTTATGATGAAGTAAAATCATCTACTACAAATACTACTAAAATAGATTCAAGCTCTATTAAAATTGCCGATTTGCCTATTCTTATGGAAGGAACAAAATACTTAATACATCCTGTTGGAGATATTAGAGTATATGATGATTTTTCAAAAGTATACGGTTCAAGTAAAACAAGCCAAGGAAGTTATGCTATTTCAAATTATAACCGATTTGAAATTACGGGTTATTTTGATAATTTAAAATTTCAACATATCGATTCTACAAATGTTGTGGCTTTAACCGATAAGAAAGTTCAAATTCAAACGGCTACTTTTTTAAACACAATTGCTAACCAATCAAAAAAATTAATTTTAGTATATACATTAGTAGATTCAGATACGAATAGAGATGGTAAAGTAGATCAAAATGACATCAAATCTTTATATGTTAGTAATGCTGATGGAACTGGTTTTACTAAGTTGTCATTAGATCTTCAGGAGTTAGTAGATTGGAATATAATTGAAGCGCAAAGCCGTTTGTATTTTAGATGTATTGAAGATATTAACAAAAATGGTGCTTTCGATAAAAAAGACAAAGTACATTATCATTTTGTAAATCTTCTAGCCGATGAATGGAAGGTTGAAGAATACTTGCCTATTTAAATAGTTGGCAGTGTTTAGTTTTTAGTTAGCAGTTGAAAATGGTGATTGGAAATTTTCTAATTTCTAAATCAAAATATCACTTTCTAAATCTGATTTTTCAATTGCAATAGTAAAATCTAATTTTTGCATCAACTCAATTACCAAATTTTTATACCAATTTTCACTTTTAGGATGAATGTATATTTTTTCAATAAGTTGATCGATATTTACATCTACTTTTAAACCATCGTTAATAGAAACTCTACTACCGCTAGTATCTGAAATTACGCGGACTTCTCTTTCATACTGAAAACTTTTTCGTTTAAATAAAAACGGGAAAAAAGTATCGTCAAAAGGAATGTATTCTTTTTTATAGTCGATATAGTTTACCGCACCAATGTTTTGTAAATACTTTTTTTCTGGAGCTAATGCCTGTTTTAGTCTTCCAATAGTTGATTGAATTGCTAAGCCTTCGTTGTTTTTGGTAAAAATTTGCCACATCGCATACGATTCATATTCGTTAATGTGCCAACTGCTAATCACTACTTTTTCTCTGTGTGATTTGTAATAATCTAAAAACTTTGAATTGTTTGCTGCAATTTTCTTAATCTCTTCATAGGTTGGTTCAGAAAACGTACCTTCATATTGATCTTCAAATTTATCAGAACGCGACATGAAAAGTTTCTTAGATAAAAGCATGTCTAAAAACTTAGATAAATCTAAATATTTCCACACAATAGTATCGTCATCTGGTAAATTTATATTTTCGTTATCTGCGTACATTTTTGTTTAAGTTCACGTTTTATTCAAAACTTTGCATCATTACTAATTTGGCATAAGCTCCATCTTTAGCTAGTAATTCAGTATGTGTTCCTTGCTCTACAATTTGACCTTTTTGCATTACAACAATGCTATCCGCTTTTTGAATAGTAGATAAACGGTGAGCAATTACAATTGAAGTTCTATTTTGCATCATGTTTTCAAGAGCAATTTGAACAAATTTTTCACTTTCAGTATCCAATGCTGAAGTTGCTTCGTCTAAAATCATTATAGGAGGATTTTTTAAAACAGCTCTAGCAATTGATAAACGTTGTTTTTGTCCGCCCGATAATTTTCCACCTGCATCACCAATATTGGTTTCAATACCATTTGGCAACTCTTTTACAAACTCGTAGGCATTTGCAATTTTTAATGCTTCAATAATTTCCTCATCTGTTACATTTTCTTTTCCAAGCGTAATGTTGTTTTTAATAGTGTCGTTAAATAATATAGAGTCTTGTGTTACAAGTCCTAATAAGTTTCTTAACGAATGAATATCTAAATCTTTAATATCTACACCGTCAATTTTAATTGTTCCTTCATTTACATCGTAAAAACGAGTCAGTAAATTTGCAATAGTACTTTTTCCAGAGCCCGATTGTCCAACTAATGCAATCGTTTTTCCTTTAGGAACGGTAAGCGAAAAGTGTTTCAAAACGTATTCGTCTTCGTATTTAAAATTGATACTTTCAATGGTGATTTTATCTATAAATCCAGTTGCTACAATAGCATTTTCTTTTGATGTAATTGTGTTTTCTGTTTCTAAAACCTCAAAAACACGTTCAGCAGCAGCTAATCCGTTTTTTACCTGATATGAAGCTTTTGAAATTGCTTTTGCAGGAGTAAGAATGTTGTAAGCTAATCCCATATAAGCAATGAATTTAGAACCTTCTAGAAGAGGAGAGCCATCGGCAAAAGTTTCTACTAAAACCATATTTCCTCCATACCAAAGTAAAATTGCAATGACTACAATTCCCATAAATTCACTCATAGGTGATGAAAGGTTGTTTTTTCTTCCAATACTATTTGTTAATTTATATAATTTTTGAATAGAATTATTGAATTTTGTAGTAAAACTTTCTTCAGCATTATAACTTTTAACTACTTTTAATCCGCCTAAAGTTTCTTCAACAATTGAAATTAAATAGCCGTTTTCATTTTGTGCTTTTTTTGACTTTGCCTTTAGCGTTTTTCCAATTTTTGAAATAATAAAACCAGAAATTGGAATAAAAATAAATACAAATAGAGTTAATTTAAAGCTAATAACAACCATAGCTCCAATTGTAAAAACAATGGTCATAGGTTCTTTAATAACTAATTCTAAAATATTAAAAAAAGAATTTTTCACTTCATTTACGTCGCCAAGCATACGAGCCATAACGTCTCCTTTTCTTTTCTCAGAATAATACGAAACTGGAAGACTTATTATTTTGTCGAACATTTTATTTCTTATATCTCTTAAAACACCATTTTTAATAAGCATTAAATGATTTAAAGCAATATAGTTGAAAATGTTTTTTAGTAAAAAAGTGATTATTATTATTGTAACTACTAGTAAAAGAGCATATTGTGGGCCTCTTTCGTCGGTTAGTTTGGTTATGTAATAATATAAATAATCATTTCCATAGCTTGTGATGTTCCAAATAGAAGTAAATACTGGCTTTTTTACTACTTTTTCTACATCCTTAAAAAGTACATCGAGCATTGGAATTAAAGCAATAAAAGATAAAGTGCTAAAAAGCGCATAAAGAATATTGAAGACAATATTCATTATAACATTAGCTTTATAAGGCTTTAAAAAAGGAGTTATTTTTTTAATATTTTCGTCCATTAGTTCAATTGCATTGACGCAATAATATTTTTAATTTTTAAATCTAGTTTTTCTTCAGTTGTAATTGCTTTTTCAATACTATCTAATGGTGTATTTACACTAAAATAGAACTTAATTTTTGGTTCGGTTCCACTTGGTCGTGCACAAATTTTACTTCCGTCTTCTAAATAGTAAATTAATACGTTTGATTTTGGAATTGAAATATCAAATTCTTCTTCGTTCATAAAATCATAACCTTTCGAACTTTGATAATCTTCAATACAAATAACACGTTGGTCGTTGATTTCTTTCATTGGATTCTCACGTAAATCCACCATCATTTGCTTGATTTCGTTTGCGCCTTCAATACCTTTTTTGGTAATTGAAATTAAATGTTCTTTATAAAAACCTAAATCGGTATATAAATTTAGTAACTCTTTATATAAAGAACTTCCGCTTGCTTTTGCTTGAGCCGCAATTTCGCAAACCAATAATGTAGCTCCAACAGCATCTTTATCACGTACTTTATCACCCACCATAAATCCGAAACTTTCTTCGCCACCGCCAATAAATTCTTGATTAGGGAAATCTTTAATGAATTTTGCAATCCATTTAAATCCGGTTAAACCTACTTTACATTCTACATCATAAGCCGAAGCTAATTCCAGCATCATTGGTGTACTTACAATTGTAGAGCCAATAAATTGATTGCCGTTTATTTTTCTGCTGCGTTTCCATTGTTCTAATAAAAAAGCAGTCATGATAACCATGGTTTGGTTACCATTTAATAATTTCATTTTTCCGTCTAAATCTCTAACAGCAACTCCAAGTCGGTCACTATCAGGATCAGTTCCTACTACAATATCTGCATTTGTTTTTTCTGCTAAAGCTAGAGCCATTGTAAGCGCTTCTGGTTCTTCAGGGTTTGGCGACTTTACTGTTGGAAAATCTCCGTTTGGAACCGCTTGTTCCGCAACAATTTCAACATTATCATATCCGGCTTTAGTTAAAACATCTGGAATTAATTTTATAGAAGTCCCGTGAAGTGAAGTGAAAACAATTTTTAAGTTGTCTTTAGCAGCTTTTGGTGTATTGAAACTAGCATTTTCAATGGTTGAAGTTGTAAAAGCTTCATCAATTTTAGTGTCAACATATTCAATTAAACTTTCGTTTGCTTCAAATTTTATGTCGCTGTATTGTAAACTGTCAATAAGTTGAATAATTTCTCCATCTTGTGGTGGCACTAATTGTCCACCATCTTGCCAATATACTTTGTAACCGTTGTATTCTGGTGGGTTATGAGAAGCGGTTAATACAATTCCTGCATGACATTTTAAATAACGAACAGCAAATGAAAGTTCTGGTGTTGGTCGTAACTCTGAAAATAAATACACTTTAATTCCGTTTGCCGAAAATACATCCGCCACTACTTTTGCAAGTGTGTCACTATTATGACGACAATCGAAAGCAATAGCAACTTTTAATTCTTCGTTAGGGAATGATTTTTTTAAATAATCAGATAAACCTTGCGTGTTTTTTCCTAAAGTATATTTGTTGATACGATTGGTTCCAACGCCCATTATTCCTCGCATTCCACCCGTTCCAAACTCTAAATTTTTATAAAAACTATCTTCCAGTGCTTTTGGAGCTGAAGTCATCATTTTTTCAATTTCTGCTTGTGTTTGCTGGTCAAAAGTTGGCGTAAGCCATTCGTTTACTTTATTTAATATGTCTTGTTCTATGTGCATTTTGTATTCTTATATGTTTAGATTTCTTCAGAAATCTTATATCGTTCTTCGTTGTTTTTGGTACGTAAAATAATTTCACCTAAAAAACCAGCTAGAAAAAATTGAGTACCAATTATCATGGTTACTAATGAAATGTAAAATTGTGGTCTATCGGTAATTAACCTTCCAGATGTGTTGATGAAAAGTTTGTCGATTCCTAAATAAAAAGCAAAAGCAAAACCAATCATAAACATTAAAACGCCTAATGCACCAAATAAATGCATTGGTCTTTTCCCAAATTTAGAAATAAACCAAATGGTAATTAAGTCTAAAAAACCATTAATGAATCGTTCCATTCCAAATTTGGTTGAACCGTATTTTCTAGCTTGATGCTGTACAATTTGTTCTCCAATTTTTGAAAATCCTGCATTTTTTGCTAAAACTGGAATATAACGATGCATTTCGCCTGATACTTCAATATTTTTCACAACTTCATTTCGGTAGGCTTTTAGTCCACAATTAAAATCATTCAATTGAACGCCTGAAGTTTTTCGGGCAGCCCAATTGAACAGTTTTGAAGGCATATTTTTACCAATTACTGAATCGTATCGTTTCTTTTTCCAACCCGAAACTAAATCGAATTTTTCAGTAATAATTTTATTGTATAAAGCTGGAATTTCTTCCGGACTGTCTTGTAAATCAGCATCCATAGTAATTACAACATCGCCTTTTACTTTGGCAAAACCAGCATGCAAAGCCTGACTTTTACCGTAATTGCGTAAAAAACGAATTCCTTTTACGTTTGGATTTTCTTTTGAAAGCTTGTCAATTATAGACCAAGAAGCATCTGTACTTCCATCATCTATAAACAATATTTCATAAGAAAAGTTATGAGTGTTCATAACTTTTACAATCCAATTGTGTAATTCGGGTAACGATTCTTGCTCGTTTAATAAGGGAATAACTATGGATAAATTCATTTATTCTAAATGTGAAGGTTTACTTTTAAATATTGCAGCTAAAATTAAACCGAATATTGCAGAAAATAATATACTAAATACTGAACCTTTTAATTGAGCAACAACATCAAATTGATTTTCTTCTGTCATTTTTTCAACAGTTTCTTTAATCACTTCAGTTGGTGTGTTGAATTTTTTCAACATGTTTACTTGAAACTCAATTAAATTATCTTGAACAGTTTGTTTCGCTTCTGTATCAATTACATTAAATAATATAATATTAAAAGTAACTGAAATTATAATTCCTATAACTGCTGAAATAAAATAAGTCGTGAAAGCGTCTTTAAAAGGAAAGATTCCACCTAATTCTTTTTTAGTTTTTGAAAGTAAATAAATTCCAACTCCTAAATAAATAGCAATGCTTAAAATACCTACCCACCAAGCAGTGAATAATTTTAAATCAATAATATAAATACTAGCCGTGATTAATACTGAAAGAACACCAGTAATGATTCCAAAAGTAATTCCGTTTTTCTTGATAATTTCGTTCATAGTTTTATTTAGTTTAATGGTTTTACAAATATAGAAATAATAAAGTTTATCGTATTAGTAAAAAAAAACAAAAAAAAGTTACACAACAAGTTGTAATTTAAAAATTAAATGTAAATTTGCACTCTCAAAATAAAAGATTATAAACTAAAAAGTTATAGACGTTTATACCTTTTTCAATAAAATGAGAAAGCATCAGAACGGTTTATAGCCATTAATAAAAAAAAAAGAATTACAAGATGAAAAAAGGAATTCACCCAGAAAATTACAGATTAGTTGCGTTTAAAGACATGTCTAATGATGATGTTTTTATTACTAAATCTACTGTTGAAACAAAAGAAACAATTGAGCACGAAGGTGTAGAGTATCCAGTATACAAAATGGAGATCTCAAGAACTTCTCACCCTTTTTACACAGGTAAATCTAAACTTATCGATACTGCAGGACGTATTGATAAATTCAAAACTAAATATGCTAAATTCGATAAGAAATAATCGAATTTTCAAAATACAAAAAAGCCTTCCAATTTGGAGGGCTTTTTTTATGTCTTCACTTTTTATATTTTTTAGTTATTACTTTGTAACTTTGATACTTTAACTTTTAGAAATAAATCATGAACTATATACTTTTTGACGGAACTGTTCGTAATGCATTATTGCCTTTCACCTTTACTAGACCTGTTGCTGATATTCGAGTTGGAATTTTAACCATACGAGAAAAGTGGGAACAGTATTTAGGCTATACAACTTCTACACTTACCGAAGAATATTTGATGGAAAAATACCCAATGGTTGAGTTAGAAGAAAACATTATGATTAATGCTTCGTTTTTTCCAAATAATGTATTGGTTGAAATGATATTTAATTTAGAAAAGAACCAAGCCATTTTAAGTGGTGAAGAAATAATTGCTTTTTATACGAATGATACACAAGAAGAAATTGACTTTGATGTATATGATTTAATTGAATATGAAGGTGATATTCTTCGAATTGAAAACACTTGGGATATTTTTGCAAAGAACGATGCAGCAATTCGAGAAGATTTTGAATTTCTTACAGAAGACAGGTTTTCAGAACCTATTCCAAAATCAGTAAATGTAATTGCACCCGAAAATATCTTTATCGAAGAAGGAGCAAAGCTAGAATTTATAACTTTAAACGCTTCAACCGGACCCATTTACATTGGTAAAAATGCTGAAATTATGGAAGGTTCTGTAATTCGTGGACCATTTGCATTATGTGAAGAAGCGCAAGTGAAATTGGCTTCTAAAATTTACGGAGCAACAACTGTAGGTCCGCATTGTAGAGTAGGTGGAGAAGTAAATAATTCGGTATTATTTGGATATTCAAACAAAGGTCACGATGGTTTCTTGGGAAATGCGGTTTTAGGTGAATGGTGTAATATTGGAGCCGATTCTAATAATTCGAACTTAAAAAACAATTATGAAGAAGTGCGTTTGTGGAGTTATGAAACGGAAGGTTTTGCTCGAACTGGTTTGCAGTTTTGCGGATTGATGATGGGAGATCATTCTAAATGCGGAATCAACACGATGTTCAATACTGGAACTGTTGTTGGAGTTTCTGCAAATATTTTTGGCTCTGGTTTTCCACGTAATTTTGTACCTAGTTTTTCTTGGGGAGGCGCTTCTGGATTTACAACTTATTTGACTAAAAAAGCTTTTGAAGTTGCAAAAGTGGTTATGAGTCGCCGTCATGTTGAATTCACAGAACAAGACGCTAAAATATTAGAACACGTTTTTGAAGAATCTAAAAAGTGGCGTAAGGAATAAGTTTATAATTACTAAATTGTTTTTAAGGTTATTCCTATCCATTCTAATTTGCTAACACCATAAATAATTAAAACAGTAAGTATTAAAGAAAGAATAACAAATATGATTTGTTGTTTCTTTCTTTTTTTATTTTCTGTAGTTTTTTTATTTCTAATTTCCTCTAATAATTCAGGGCTTGCTTTAATAGGATCGTTTGTTGGAATGCCTTTTGTTCCAACATAATTTTTCCAACCACTTCTTTTTGCTTTATTGCGAAGTGCTCTATTATTTTTAAGACTAATAATTGCGCCCATCATTGAGCCTCCTCCACCCATCATAATTTCTAGTTTAATAATTATACGCAGTAAACTTTTAAAATGTTACATAATTTTCAAATCTTCAAATTGTATAATTTCTAAATTAGATTACCTTTGCACTCTCCATTTTTTGACAACGATTTCATTAATGGTGATTATGTATGGAAAATAAGAAAAAAGTAGCCTTTTATACGTTAGGCTGTAAATTAAATTTCTCCGAAACTTCTACTATTGCGAGAAATTTTCAAGACGAAGGTTTTGAACGTGTCGATTTTGAAGAAGTTGCCGATATGTACGTGATTAACACATGTTCGGTTACTGAAAATGCCGACAAACAATTTAAACAAGTTGTTAAAAAAGCACTTAAGCTTAACGAAAAAGCATTTGTAGCAGCTGTAGGTTGTTATGCACAATTAAAACCAGAAGAATTAGCTGCAGTTGATGGTGTTGATTTGGTTTTGGGCGCAACAGAAAAATTTAAAATTACCGATTATATTAATGATTTGGCTAAAAATGACATGGGTGAAGTGCATTCATGTGAAATTGAAGATGCCGATTTTTATGTTGGTAGTTATTCATTTGGCGATAGAACGCGTGCCTTTTTAAAAGTGCAAGACGGTTGTGATTATAAATGTACCTATTGTACTATTCCATTAGCTAGAGGGATTTCTCGTAGCGATACTATGGATGGTGTTTTAAAAAATGCATCTGAAATTGCTGCCAAAGGAATTAAAGAAATTGTTCTTACGGGTGTAAACATTGGTGATTATGGAAAAGGCGAATTTGGCAACAAAAAACACGAACATACTTTTTTAGATTTAGTTACTGAATTGGATAAAGTAGAAGGAATTGAGCGTTTGCGTATTTCATCTATTGAACCTAATTTATTGAAGAATGAAACGATTGATTTGGTTTCTAAATCGCGAGCTTTTGTGCCGCATTTTCATATTCCGTTACAATCTGGAAGTAACGAAATTTTAAAGAAAATGAAACGTCGTTATATGAAGGAATTGTATGTAGATAGAGTCAATAAAATTCGTGAAGTTATGCCTCATGCTTGTATTGGTGTGGATGTAATTGTTGGTTTTCCTGGTGAAACCGATGAACATTTCTTAGAAACCTATCATTTCTTAAATGATTTAGATATTTCATATTTGCACGTTTTTACGTATTCTGAAAGAGACAATACTGAAGCCGCAGTTATGGAAGGTGAAGTTGCTAAAAATGTGAGAAGCAAACGTAGTAAAATGTTACGCGGACTTTCAGTTAAGAAACGCAGAGCTTTTTACGAAAATCAAATTGGTTCAAATAGAACTGTTTTATTCGAAAGCGAAAATAAAGAAGGTTATATTCATGGTTTTACCGAAAATTATGTAAAAGTAAAAA
>PKEA01000028.1 GCA_002862805.1 Flavobacteriaceae bacterium
AGCACCTCCAGAAACCAATCCTGGTCTACCGCCTAAAATAGCAGTAATTAATCCCATTATAAAAGCGCCATATAACCCCACAAGAGGAGGGAAGCCTGCTAAAATTGCAAATGATAACGATTCAGGAATCATAGTCATTGCAACAGTAAGCCCGGCTAGGATTTCTATTTTATAATCTACTTTTTGAGAAAAATCGAATAAGTTGAGTGCTTTACGCATTTATTTTGCTTTAAATTTTAAAAATGCAAAAGTAAGTTTTTAAAACTGCAATGGCAATCTCAAAAGGCAAGAACATTTTTTAATGAATCAAAAACGAAAATGAATTTTACTTATTAACTCTAATTTTATATTTAAAATCTAGTTTTAAAGTCTAAAATTTTTAAAATTGGTATTTAATAATTTATTTTTTTAAAACAGAATCTGGCACTAATCTAGAAATATCTCCACCATTTCTAAGTACATCTCTTACTATACTTGAAGAAATATAAGAAGTTCTAGCAGCAGTTAGCAAGAAAACAGTTTCTATTTGCGATAAAACCCTATTGGTATGTGCAATTGCTTTTTCAAATTCAAAATCGGCTGGGTTTCTAAGCCCACGAAGAATAAAATCGGCTTTTTCTTTTTTACACAAATCTATTGTTAATCCTGTATAAGTAATAACTCTAACTTTTGGTTCATCTTTAAAAGATTCTTCAATAAATTTTTTACGATCATCAAGCGAAAACATATATTTTTTCTCAGCGTTTACACCAATAGCAACTATAACTTCATCAAATAAAGAAACGCCTCTTTTAATAATATCAAAATGTCCGTTGGTAATTGGATCAAATGATCCTGGAAAAATGGCTCTTTTCATAGTTTTTATTTTAGTGAATCTAACATAGCTTTTACATCTTCTTTTAAATACTCACCTACTAAGTTGCTGAATTTACCATCTTGACGAATTATTAATAAACCGTAACAGTTTTCTTTGAGGTTAAAAAAATTATTTAAAAAATAGTTGTGATGATCTTCGAAATAAGTGTTGTTGTCAATAATTTTTTTTGCAGCTTCTTTATCTGAAAAAACATAAATACTTCTACAATCATTCATGTCAATATCATTATAAACATTATCATCAAGCCATTTTTTTTTGTTATTTAGTTTTTGATAATTATCATAATGGCAATTAAATTTTGGTTGTGTAAAATTTATAACTAAAAATTTTTCATTTCCCCATTTATACACTTCTTTTAAAGCTTGAAGTTGATAATTTGGTATGTCAATTTGACTAAAAGTTAAATTAGTTACAAAAAAGCAAACTAATAATAGGTAAACGTTTTTCATAGTTTTTATTTTAGTGAATCCATTAAATTTTGAATATCAATATGTGAATATTCTCCAATTATATAATTGTATTTTCCTGCTTTATTAATTACTAAAACACCATAACAACTTCCTTTTTTATCAAAAAAAGTTTTTAAGAAATAGTGTCCAATGTCGTCGTAATGGGTTTTAAAATCTAATATTTTTTTTGCTGCTAATTTATCTGCATAAATAAAAATAGTTCTAGAGTTTCTTTCGCCAACTCTATCTAAAATACTTTTTTTAACCCAAAGATAAGACTTCTCTAAACCAGAATAATTCTCGTACGGACAATAATCATTTGGCATTCTATAATTAACCACAAGAAAATCTTCGTTTTTCCAATCGTATTCATACTTTATTGAAACCATTTGATTTTTAGGCAATACCTTTTCTTGAGAAAAAATATTTTGAGATAAAAAAACTAGTATAAAAAGTATAATTATTTTTTTCATAGGATTATTTTAAAATTACTCTCTAATTATTTCGTAAATAGTGTTTTCATTATACAATGTTAGTATATCTTTTCGTGAAAAACTTTTTATAGTTGTATAATTTTCATCAATATTAATTTCATCAAGACCTTTGTAACTATTTAACGTAAATTGATTTAATAAAACGAAAATACTATCTTTTGTAATATTACTTACTTTTAAAGTAGAATATTGTCCGTTTATATTAACTTTATAAATATCATTTTTTTTCGGTTCTAGAATGTAAACTTTTTCTAAATTATTCATTTGAATACCTGTGTAAATTCCAAAAGATAAAATAGAAATTAAGATAATAATACCAGAAAATTGCCAAATTGGAAATTTAATAGGTTTTTTACTCTTTTCATATTTAATTGTTTGTTTAATACTGTCATTAAACTCTTTTAATTGAAATTCTTTTTCACACGCAGTACAAAACACTTTTGTAATTCGCTTGTTAGGTAAAGTAGGAATAAATAATATTCTAATAACACCACCATAAACCCTATATTCTAAAGAATCTTTTTGTTTACAATTAGGGCAAATTGCATTTCTAACTTTTCCGGTTTGAATAATATTTTGTTCGGATAGAATTGGTATCATTCTTATTACTTTAAAGCTTCTTCAATTGCATTTTCAAAAAGTTCAGACAATGAAATGCCTGCTTCATTTGCTTGTTGTGGTAAAATACTTTCGTTTGTTAAACCAGGAACTGTGTTCATTTCAAGCATGTAAGGTTCGTTATTTACAATTATAAATTCACTACGAGAAAACCCTTTCATTTTTAAAATTTCATAGGCTTTTTTAGAAACTATTTCAATTTTTAGTCTTAATTCTTCAGAAATACGTGCAGGTGTAATCTCATTAGATTTTCCTAAATATTTAGCTTCATAATCAAAGAATTCGTTTTCTGAAACAATTTCTGTCATTGGTAAAACTCTAGTTTTTCCTTTATAACTAATTACTCCAACAGAAACTTCAACACCATCTAGAAAACTCTCAATGATAATTTCATTATCTTCTTTATAAGCCGTTTCAATTGCAGGTAAAAATTCTGCTGCCGTTTTTACTTTAGAAATTCCAAAACTAGACCCCGATTTATTAGGTTTTACAAAACAAGGTAAACCTACTTTATTAAGAATTTTATCAACATTAATTTCATCGCCTAAATTCAAATAAAATGATTCAGCGGTTTTAATTCCGTAAGGTTTTAATACTGAAAGTAAATCTCGTTTGTTAAAAGTCAATGCAGCTTGGTAATAGTCGCATGAAGTGTGAGGAATCTCAAGTAATTCAAAATAAGCTTGCATTAGTCCGTCTTCGCCTGGTGTTCCATGAATGGCATTAAAAACAACATCAAAAGTTATTTTAGTTTCATTTATGGTAACAGAAAAATCATTTTTATCAATAGGATATTCTTTCCCATCTAAAACACAAGCCCATTTTTCTTTCAAAATATGAACAGGATATATATTGTATTTATTAGTATTTAAATTTGCACAAACAACACCACCACTGGTTAATGAGATTTTATATTCGCTAGAATATCCACCCATTATTACTGCAACGTTTCTCATATAATTATTTTTAATCGTATGTGTACAAAATTACATTATTTATTCAAACTAAAAATCTTTTCGATTTCTTATATTTGCTGAAATATCTACAATTATGAGTATTAAAAACTTTTTAACGAGTAAAACATTTTTTATTCAAATTGCAATTGCATTTGCAATTGTGGTTGTTTCGGCATTTTTATTAATGCAATTTTTAAGTTTTAGAACTAATCATGGTGAAGAAATGGAAGTTCCTGATTTATCTAAAATGCAGTTTTCTATTGCTGAAGAAAAATTAGCTGAAATGGGACTTGAAATTATTTTGTTAGATACTGTTGATTTTAAAGATGATTTACCTCCTTATTCTATTGTAGAACAAGACCCTAAAAGTGGTAGTACAGTAAAAGACGGAAGAAAGATTTATGTAAAATTAAATGCAGGTGAATACAATGAAGTTACTCTTCCTGAGTTTAAAGATAAAACTTACCGACAAATTATTGCAAATTTAAACTCATTAGGCTTAAAAGAGGGTAAGAAAACATATAAACCACATATTGCTAAAGACATCGTTATACAAATAATGAGTAAAGGTAAAAATCTTAAAAAAGGAGATAAAGTTAAAAAGAATACTGTAATTGATTTCGTACTAGGTGATGGAAAAGAATTATATGATGGAACTAATTTTGAAGGTTCAACAACAACTGAAGATGATTCAGAAAATATTAAAATAGAAGAATTTGTAGAAGATGGAGAATAATACTGTAGATAATGATTTTGATGATGATTTGTATGAACATCATCGTTTTGTAGCTGGAAAAGGACAATCTCCTTTGCGTGTAGATAAATATTTAATGAACCTGATTGAAAATGCAACTAGAAATAAAATTCAACAAGCGGCAACATCAGGAAATATATTTGTAAATGATATTGCAGTTAAGTCAAATTATAAAGTAAAAGCAAATGATGTTGTAAGGGTTCTTTTATCACATCCGCCTTACGAAAACCTTCTAACTCCTGAAGATATTCCGTTAGATATTGTGTATGAAGATGATCAATTGCTGGTTGTAAATAAACCTGCTGGAATGGTTGTACATCCTGGTCATGGAAATTATTCGGGAACACTTGTAAATGCGTTGGCATTTCATTTCGATAATTTACCAATGAACAGCTCAGAACGTCCTGGATTGGTTCATAGAATAGATAAAGATACTTCGGGTTTATTAGTAGTGGCTAAAACAGAAAGTGCAATGACGTATTTAGCGAAACAATTTGCCGATAAAACTTCTGAAAGAGAATATATTGGTATTGTTTGGGGAAATATTGAAGAAGATGAAGGTACAATTGAAGGAAATATTGACCGTCACATTAGCAACAGAATGCAAATGGCCGTTTATCCTGAAGGAGACAAAGGAAAACCAGCTGTAACGCATTTTAAAGTATTAGAGCGTTTAGGTTATGTTACATTAGTTTCTTGTAAATTAGAAACAGGTCGTACACACCAAATACGTGTGCACATGAAATATATTGGACATACTCTATTTAATGATGAGCGCTACGGCGGAAACTTAATTCTTAAAGGAACTACATTTACAAAATATAAACAATTTGTAGATAATTGTTTTAAAGTATTACCAAGACAAGCACTGCATGCTAAAACATTAGGTTTTGAACATCCGGTTACAAAAGAATTTATGCGTTTTGATACCGAAATTCCTGCCGATATTCAAGAATGTATTGATAAATGGCGTGTGTATTCAAAAGCACAAACTATTGAAGAAGAATAAATAACAATCAAGCAAATGAATTATAAGGAACTATAATTCATTTGTTTTTTACAATAAAAACACACTAAATAAAAATAGTGTACATTTGCATAATAATTAGAGATGGAATTAAATATGAACCCCATCTCATTAATAATGAAAAAGAATTACTACTTCATTATTAATTGCCCACAATGGGAATTCATAATTAATTTATATGTCATTTAAATCATTAGGCTTATCTGAAGCCTTGCTAAAAGCTATTAGCAAAAAAGGATACGAAACTCCTTCACCTATTCAAGAAAAAGCAATTCCACCAGTATTAGAAGGTCATGATGTTTTGGCTTCAGCACAAACAGGAACAGGAAAAACGGCTGGATTTACACTTCCTATATTACAATTATTATCGCAAGAAGCACCTTTAAGAAACAGACCAGTTCGTTCATTGATATTAACACCAACAAGAGAATTAGCCGCTCAAATTTATGATAACGTTCGTGAATATGGAGAATTCTTAAATTTACGAAGTGCCGTTATTTTTGGAGGAGTAAATCAAAATCCACAAATTGCAACACTAAGAAATGGAGTAGATGTTTTAATAGCCACTCCAGGTCGTTTATTAGACTTACAAGCACAAGGTCATTTATCATTAAACAAAGTTGAAATTTTCGTTTTAGACGAAGCTGATAGAATGTTAGATATGGGTTTCCTTCGTGATATCCAAAAAGTAATGAAATTGATACCAGCTAAACGTCAAAACTTGATGTTCTCGGCAACTTTTTCAAAAGATATTAAGAAATTGGCTCACGGAATTTTAAATAATCCGGTTCAAGTTGATGCAACTCCAGAAAATTCTACAGTTGATGCCATTAGTCAAAAAGTATATCGTGTTGCTAGAGAAAAGAAAACAGGATTAGCTATAAAATTAATTTCAGAAGGAAACTGGAAACAAGTTTTAGTTTTTACAGGAACAAAACATGGTGCAAACAGACTTTGTGAAAGTTTTGAAAAAGCGGGGATTACTGCTGCTGCAATTCACGGAAACAAAAGTCAAGGTGCACGTACAAAAGCATTAGAAGGTTTTAAAAAAGGAACGGTAAGTGTTATGGTAGCAACTGATATTGCAGCACGTGGATTAGATATTCCATTATTACCACATGTTATTAATTTTGATTTACCAAATATTTCTGAAGACTATGTTCACAGGATTGGTAGAACAGGTAGAGCAGGAGCTAGTGGTGAAGCAATTTCATTAGTAAGTGCTGATGAAACTTCGTTTTTACTTGCAATTGAAAAATTAGTTGGTTTAAAATTACCAGTTGAAATTGTTGAAGGTTTTGAACCCGATCCAAACGCATCTACTAAACCAATTAACAGACAACAAGAAGCGCGTGAGTTTAGAAAACAAAAACAAAGAGAAGCTTCTAAAGCAAAAGCGAATACTAATTCATCTTCAAAAGAAAATTCAACGGAAAAGAAAAGAGTTTTTACAAATAAAAGAAGATAATTACATTAAAAAAGGTCTGAATAAGTTTCAGACCTTTTTTGTGTTTTTACTTTTTTAAAGTTCTTCAGAAAAAGTATCATGTTGTCTAATATCTCCGCTATTATATCCTTTCATAAACCATTTCATTCTTTGTTCAGAAGTTCCATGTGTAAATGAATCGGGTACAACATGACCTTGCATTTTACTTTGGATAGCGTCATCCCCAACTGCGTGAGCAGCGCTTAATGCTTCTTCAATATCTCCACTTTCTAAATACTTTTTATTATAATGTGCCCAAAGACCTGCATAGAAATCAGCTTGAAGTTCTAAACAAACAGAAAGCCTATTCCCTTCAACCTTACTTTTTTGTTGTTGCAATTGTCTTACTTTTCCCGATGTTCCCATTAAAGTTTGAACGTGATGTCCAACTTCATGAGCAATTACATAAGCAATTGCAAAATCACCGCCTTTAGCTCCAAAACGAGTTCGTAATTCTTCAAAAAAAGTTAAGTCCATGTACACTTTTTTATCGGCAGGGCAATAAAATGGTCCTGAAGCTGACGATGCTCCACCACATGCAGTTTGAACAGATCCTGAAAATAGAACCATTCCTGGTTCTTCATAGTCTCCTAAATTATTTTCAGCATAAATTTTGTTCCAAATGTCTTCAGTATCTGCAAAAACCGTTTTTGCAAAATCACCAAGTTCCATTTCTTCAGCAGTTAATTGTCTTTCTTGAACTTGTTCTGTTTGTTGCCCTTGATTCATTTGTTCAAGTAACGGAGTAATCATTTTTGCATTCTCTCCACCAAAAGCATTTAGTAAAAGAATTACAATTCCAAGTAATCCACCACCAGCAATTGCTTTGCCTTTGGTAGACATTCCTCTTCTGTCTTCTACATTATCACTTTGTCTTCTACCTTTCCATTTCATAGTAAATAATTTTTGTTAGTATTTTTTAAAGAGCAAATCTAAATCCTAAATATAAATCTGCTTGTGTTGAATCGTTTATTAATGCTGTTACAATAGAACCAGAACCCATGAAAAAACCACCTAATCTAAAACCTAAGCCCGTCGTGAAATCTGAAACTTCATTTTGTGAAAATGGTAAATAGATTTCATAGTTTTTACCTGAAAACCTTGGAGTTAAAGTGTAAATGTTTTGAATTGTAGTAAAATCATTTTCAGAATCATCTGATACTTTTTGTTGTATATAACCAGAAACATACCATTTATTATGAATATGATAATCTGCATAAGCATTAATTACTGTTGGTAAATTAATTTTAAAATCTTTAGTTGAACTAGTTTTAGTTAAATAACCACTGCTAATTAATACATCTTCAATTTCAGTAATACTTTCTGAACCATCAAATTGATTTAGGTTTAAACTCTCAAAACCTTGAATTTCTAAATTATAATTATTAGAAACATTATTATCAGATTTAAACTTCATTGATCCAATATTACGAACTGAAAGCCCAGCATTTAATCGATAACCCGATTTGTTTTTTGAAGAATCATCTGTGTTGTCAGCGATTTTTTCTTTCAATTGGTAATTGAATCCAAAATCTACACCAAAACCATTTAAACCGCCTGCAAATAATTGACTATAATTTGAGCTATCTGTATAATTATCAGCTAAACTTCCTGAATAAGAAATGTTTACATTTGCATTTGCGTTACTCAATTCTACGTTTCCTGCAATATTAGTTACATCACCTGTTAAATGATCTACACCTAAATTCATATAAGATCCTGGGAATAATAGTTTAAAAGTAGCTCCAGCATTAAATTTATGCAAATCATTTTCAAACAATGTTCTAGAGGCTCCAAAACCTATTTCTCCCCAAGTAACAGCATTTAACCTTTGATTGTAGTTTGAATTTATTTGAGCGGTTCCTAGGAATGAATTAGTAACTGCATCTCCAAAATTAACATCGACATCTATTGCATTAGCTTTAATATTTGCAGCTGAGTTTATTAAAAAGCCCCATTTTTTGTATTTCATTGCAAATGAAGGACCTTGTATTACAGCATCTACTCTAAAATTTGCTGGTTCTGAACCTGTGAAAAATTTATTCTCAATATCTTCACCTTTTAATAATTCTTGAAAACTAATTTTATTATTAGAAACATTTGTACTAAAATTAAATACATTAACCTCGTATGAAGTAGACAAATTGTTTAATTCAGCAGGGTTAATAGTTGCATTTAAAATTCCAATTCTTTTGGAAATATTAATTCCAGAAAAATGTTCTTGTGCATTAGCATAAAAGCTTATTAGAGCAATACTTAAACAGAATATTTTTTTCATATTTTAATTTGTTAGTTCATCTTCAAAACCTATAATCTTTTCATAGAGATTAAACTGAATGCAATACATAAAAGATATTGTAAATAAAATTCCAATACATAATGCTATTAAACCAGCTAAAGCAAAAAGAATTCCAATTATCATAGCACCCAATATAGTAAATGGAGATTTTACAACTAACTTAATACTTTTAGATAATGCTTGAGAAAAATTTTGGTTGGCAAATATGATTAACGGAATAAATAAAAATGTAAATAGTGATATTGAAATTGAGACCACAAAGCTGACTAATTTAAGGTTTGCCAGTTCTAAGCCCATACTTATTATAAAAGATATTAAAGAAACAATTAATGTTCCAATAATTAGATCAATAGCTTTTTTACTAGAATAGTAAATAAATAAATCTGAAATTGAAATTGTTTTATTGTAATGAGCCAAACGGCATAGATGTAAGAAACCGGCATTTAAAGGAGCAAAAATGATTCCTATTCCTACTATTGCAATAAAATTATATAAAAAAATATTTGGATGATTTTCAAGATATGTTGGGTCTTGTATTAATTCAGTAAACTCTCTAAGTTGCTCTGGATCTACAAATTGGTTTACAGCGATTAGTGCTATAATAGTTAATAGCGAAAAAACTAAAAAATAGCCAAGTCCAGCAATCCAAACAATTTTTTTGAAAGTTTCTAAACTACTATCAATAATAGTACCTAAATCAATTGTATATCCACTATTGATTTTCTCTTCAATAATTACATTAATCTTATTTTCTTTTGTTGAATTCATGTTTGTTATAAATTATTCCAAATTGGATCTATTGGAGTTGAAGCTGTTAATTTAATAATTTCTTTTGTAACTGGGTGAATAAATTCTAAAGTTCTTGCGTGTAAATGAATACCACCATCTTTATTACTTCTGTCAAAACCATATTTTAAATCGCCTTTTATTGGGCACCCCATAGCATTAAGTTGCGCTCTAATTTGATGATGTCTTCCTGTATGTAGGTTTATTTCTAAAGCATAATAATTATCTAGTTTTTTAAACACAGTATAATCTAAACTTGCTTTTTTACTTTCAGGAACTTCTTTAGTATGTGCTTTTGAAGTATTGTTTTTAGGATTACGTTTTAAAAAATGTACCAAAATATCTTTGTCTTTTGGAGGCATGTTTTTTACAATTGCCCAATACATTTTCTTAGTTTCTCTATTTTTAAAAGATTCATTTAAACGAGTTAATGCTTTACTCGTTTTGGCAAAAACTACAATACCAGTTGTTGGTCTGTCTAAACGATGTATAACGCCTAAAAAAACTTCACCAGGTTTATTATATTTATCTTTAAGATATTCTTTAACAACATCAGATAATGGTTTGTCACCTGTTTTATCACCTTGCACAATATCGCCTACACGTTTATTGACCACAATAATATGATTGTCTTCGTGTAGAATTTGAAGATTTGATTTATTTGAAACTATTTTTTCTGTCAAAATAAACTAATTACTAGTGACTATTTACTAATCCCTTTTTTAATATTGCTCATTCTCATTTGGAAAATCAACTGACTTAACATCAGCCACATATTGACCAATTGCAGCTGTCATTTCTTCATATAAATTCATGTATCTTCTTAAAAATCTTGGACTAAATTCATGTGTCATTCCTATCATATCATGTAAAACTAATACTTGACCGTCAACACCATTTCCTGCACCAATTCCAATAACTGGAATAGAAATACTTTCAGCAACTTTTTTAGCTAAATGAGCTGGAATTTTTTCTAATACCAAAGCAAAACAACCCACTCTTTCAAGCATTTTTGCGTCTTCAATTAATTTATTTGCTTCTTCGTCTTCCTTAGCTCTTACAGTATATGTTCCAAATTTATAAATAGATTGAGGAGTAAGCCCTAAGTGACCCATTACAGGTATTCCAGCATTTAAAATTCTTTTGATTGAATCTTTAATTTCGCTTCCACCTTCCATTTTAACTGCATGTCCACCACTTTCTTTCATAATGCGAATAGAAGAGCGTAACGCTTCTTTTGGATCTGATTGATAACTACCAAAAGGTAAATCAACAACAACTAAAGCCCTTTCACAAGCTCTAACTACTGATGAAGCGTGATATATCATTTGATCTAAAGTAATGGGCAAAGTAGTTTCATGACCCGCCATTACATTACTTGCCGAATCACCAACTAAAATTACATCAATACCTGCCGAATCTACAATTTTAGCCATTGTATAATCGTAAGCTGTTAACATCGAGATTTTCTCTCCGTTATCTTTCATTTCTACTAATGTTTTAGTAGTAATTCTTTTGTAATCTTTTTTTGCTACAGACATGTTTTTCTAGTATTTGAAACGCAAAGGTATAAAATGATATTTTCTTTCCTATTTTTTTATTTTGAAATGATTTATTCTATACATTTGATTAAACTTTAACCTAATGATTACTATACTACTTACCATTGCCATTTTAGGATATTTTATTGTTGTTTTAGAATCGCCAATGCGAATAAACAAAACAATTTCTGCAATATTAACGGGGTCATTATGCTGGATCGTAATTGCTATATTTAATAATGAAGGTTCACATGAAATTTCTGAGAAACTTACAAACTATTTTGGAGAAATAGCTGGACTTTTAATTTTTTTATTAGGTGCAATGACTATTGTGGAACTAATTGATTTACATAAAGGTTTTTCGGTAATTACGCATAGAATTAGAACTAAGTCTGTTTTAAAATTATTATGGATAATAGGAGGGATTACTTTTATTTTATCGGCATTCTTAGATAATTTAGCTACAGCCATAATAATGGTTACTTTATTACGAAAGATATTGCCGAAAGGAAAAATTAGAATGATTTTAGCTGGAGTAGTGGTTATTGCTTCAAACGCTGGTGGTGCTTTTAGCCCGATAGGTGACGTTACTACTACATTACTTTGGATAGGAGGACAAGTAAGTGCAGTAGGTATTTCGTCTAAGTTATTTTTACCTTCTGTTATGTGTATTTTAGTACCTTTAGTTTTAGCAAGTTTTAAAATGAGAGGTTTTGCAGTATTGCGTGCTCAAGTTTCTATGGCCGAAGCTAAAAAAGAAGAAAAAATGCGTGGAAGTTTAAGTGTGTTTATTGCTGGAGTTATAGGTTTAATATTGGTTCCAATAATTAAATCAATTACTGGATTACCGCCATTTATTGGAATTTTAGTTTCGTTAAGTATGGTTTCCTTAGTATCTATAATTTATCATAGAAATAAGACTCAAGAAGAAAAAGATAGTTTTTCAATTGCTACAGCCTTATCTAAAGTAGATGTTAGTTCAATTTTATATTTCATGGGAATTTTATTAATGGTTTTTGCTTTGCAAGAGGTTCATATTTTAACTCAATTGGCTTCCTTCTTAGAAGAAACATTACCCAATAGAAATACTATGATTGTTGCCATAGGTTTTCTATCTTCATTAGTAGATAACGGAAGTTTAGTAGCTGCTACTCAAGGAATGTTTAGTTTACAAGATTTTCCAATGGATAATCAACTTTGGGAAATGATTGCGCTTTGTGCAGGAACAGGAGGAAGTATGTTAATTATAGGTTCTGCATCTGGTATTGCAGTTATGGAGAAAGAAAAAATGACATTCATGTGGTATTTAAAAACAATAACACCTTTAGCTTTAGCTGGTTATATTGCTGGAATTGTAACATATTTAGCTTTAGAACTACTTATATATTAAATTAGTCACTAAATTGTCCTTCCGAAAAAGGAGAAATCTCATTAAGCATATATGAGGTTTACCTTTTATGAATGATATTTTAAAAACTCCGCATTATGAAGAAGTATATAGTTTTTCTTTTACTTATAAGTTTCACCTCTGTTTTTTCACAAGAAGTAGAAGTGAAGCAAGCTGTTGATGATTTTTTTGTGGGTTTACATAAACGCGACACATTACAATTTAAAAAAGTGTGTCATCCATATATAAACATGCAAACGATAGGGAAAGACAAAGAGCAAAACAATAAACTTATTCTTGAAAACTTTCAAGACTTTTTGAAGTCTATTGTTTCTATTCCAGAAAATGTGGTGTTGTTTGAAAAATTACTGGATTATAAAATTCAAATAGACGGTCCACTTGCTCATGTTTGGACTCCTTATGAGTTTTATGTAAACGGAAAGCTAAGCCATAGTGGTGTAAATTCTTTTACGCTTTTTAAGGAAAAAGACGCATGGCAAATTATTCATATTATTGATACGAGGAGGAAGTAGGTAGGTTTGGATTAATAAGTATAAATAAGTTAATATAAGTTGTTTAAAATGAATAGAGATTTAATAGAAATAAGTAAAAATGTTTTAACAAATATTGACAATATTGACAATATTGTTGATAGCTATTTTGAACCAATAAAAGACTATACTGATACTGTATCTGATATTTTTACCCCAATTAAAGTTGTTCACACACTTTACACTTTTAATAAAAAAAGGAAGTTTAAAAGTTTTCTTAAATATTATGCAGTAAGTATAGATAATGGGGGAATAAACATTTCTGATAATTCAATCAAAATGTATAATTATTTGGGAAATAGTAAAAATTTTAATTTTATACAAGAAACTATTGAAAGTTCTATTGATTCTAAATCAATATATGGCTCAATGATTTTAGGTTATTTTGCAGGGAAAATCCTTACGGATGTAACAACAATAACATTTAAAGAATTAATTATTCTCGAAGCTTTAAAAGAACTGAATGATTTTGAATTAAGTTGTTTTACTAAAATATATTCAATTGTGGATTTAACAGATGTAATTAATATTCATAAATATAAAGAAGATTTATTAAATCCATTTTTATTCGAATTGACTATTTCTAAATTAATACAACTAAGAATAGTTGAGGAAGCCCCTATACTTGTGTCAGGAAAGCCTAAGGGTAGTTTCATTTCGACTGATATAGCAGAAGAAATTTATTTTATGATTAAAGAAATGAATTTAGAGGTTGATCTACTTAATTATGAATTTTAAGTTTTAAAATAATATAAATCACTAACAATCCGCTAAGTTAACCCCAATAGCTAAACCACCTTCAGAAGTTTCTTTATACTTTGTGTTCATGTCTTTTGCGGTTTCCCACATCGTATTCACTACTTTGTCTAAGGGAACTTTTACATTTTTAGAATCGGTTTCTAAAGCAAGTTCGGCCGCATTAATAGCTTTAATTGCACCCATAGTATTACGCTCAATACAAGGGACTTGCACTAAGCCGCCAATAGGATCACAGGTCATTCCTAAATGATGTTCCATAGCAATTTCTGCTGCAACTGTTACTTGCTCTGGAGTTCCGCCCATAGCTTCACATAAAGCTGCGGCTGCCATTGCACTAGAAACACCTATTTCAGCTTGGCATCCGCCCATAGCGGCACTTATAGTTGCACCTTTTTTAAAGATACTTCCTATTTCACCAGCAGTCATTAAAAATTGTTTTATTTCTTGTTCTCCCGCTTCGTGGTTTTCAATCACTAAGTAATACATTAAAACTGCAGGAATAACACCGGCACTTCCATTTGTAGGAGCAGTAACCACTCTTCCTAATGAAGCGTTTACTTCGTTTACAGATAAAGCAAAGCAACTCACCCATTTTAATATTTGTCTGAATTTGACTTCAGTCTGACGAATAATTTGCATCCAAGAATACGGACTATCATAAGGTAAAACACCAATTAAGTTTTTATGCATGTCATAAGCTCTACGACGAACATTTAGTCCACCAGGTAAAGTTCCTTCGGTATGACAACCTATATACATACATTCTAGCATGGTATCCCAAATGCGCATCAATTCGTTATGAATTTCTTCTTCACTGCGCATTGACTTTTCATTCTCATAAACAATTTCCCAAACTTTTTTGTTTTCAGCATTACAATACCTTAGTAAGTCGGCACCATTTTCAGTAGGAAAAGGAAATGAACATTTTATTTCTTCATTCTTCGCAGAATTTACTCTTTCTTCTTTTACAACAAAACCTCCACCAATTGAATAATATACAACTTCAATTTCTCTAGTATCTGTGTAAGCTGTAAATTTTATTCCATTAGAATGAAAAGGTAAAAACTCTCTGTTAAATACGATATCAGTTTCAAAATCAAATGGAATAATAATTTCATTCCCTAAAAAAAGTTCTTTTTTATTTTTTATGGCAGTAATGATAATATCAATGCTTTCAACCGGAATATATTCAGGGTCAGCACCACTTAGTCCTAACATAACAGCTAAATCAGTAGCATGTCCTTTTCCTGTCAATGACAACGAACCATATAAATCTACTTTAACTCTATTAATTGAGTCAATTAAATTTTCATTACGTAATTCGCCTAAAAAACGTTCAGCACCACGCCAAGGTCCTAATGTGTGAGAACTTGAAGGTCCAACCCCAATTTTAAGCATATCAAAAACCGAAATACATTCCATAACTATTGTTTATTCTTACAAAGATAGCTTTTAGTATGATAGATGCAAAGTATAAAAGTTTAATAGTTATTTCTGTGACCAAATACCCAAAAGCAATTATGCTCATAACCTTAAAAATGTCATCTTGTCATATATTTCTATTTAAAACTGACAATTTTTAGGTACAATTACGCTTGGCATAATACTTGACTTATGACTATCAAGTTTTTAAAACGAAATTAAAACACACAAATAAATTAAGAGTAAAGTTATGAGTAAAATTATTGGAATCGATTTAGGTACAACCAATTCTTGTGTTTCAGTTATGGAAGGTGGAGAACCTGTTGTAATTGCAAATGCGGAAGGTAAAAGAACTACACCGTCAGTAATTGCATTTGTTGAAGGAGGAGAAATCAAAGTTGGAGATCCTGCAAAAAGACAAGCGGTTACCAATCCTACAAAAACGATTGCTTCAGTGAAGCGTTTTATGGGGAACAAATTTTCAGAAAGTGCTAAAGAAGCATCTACTGTTGCTTACAAAGTAGTAAAAGGAGATAACGACACACCACGTGTTGATATTGACGGAAGATTATACACTCCACAAGAATTGTCAGCTATGACGCTTCAAAAAATGAAGAAAACTGCTGAAGATTATTTAGGAACTACAGTAACTCAAGCGGTTATTACTGTTCCAGCTTATTTTAACGATGCACAACGTCAAGCTACTAAAGAAGCTGGTCAAATTGCAGGTTTAGAAGTTATGCGTATTATCAATGAGCCTACTGCTGCGGCATTAGCTTATGGATTAGACAAACAAGGAACTGATCAAAAAATTGCAGTTTACGATTTAGGTGGTGGAACATTTGATATTTCTATCCTTGAATTAGGAGATGGAGTTTTCGAAGTATTATCTACTAATGGAGATACTCACTTAGGTGGAGATGATTTTGACCAAGTTATTATTGACTGGTTAGCAACTGAATTTAATTCTGCTGAAGGAATTGATTTACGTCAAGATCCAATGGCTTTACAACGTTTAAAAGAAGCTGCTGAGAAAGCGAAGATTGAATTATCTTCTTCTGCTCAAACAGAAATTAACTTGCCATATGTTACTGCTACTGCTACAGGACCAAAACACTTAGTACAAACATTAACTAGAGCTAAATTTGAACAATTAGCTGCTGCTTTAGTAAAACGTTCTATGGAGCCAGTTGCTAAAGCATTAAAAGATGCAGGTTTATCTACATCTGATATTGATGAAGTTATTTTAGTTGGTGGTTCTACTCGTATCCCAGTTATCCAAGAACAAGTTGAAAAATTCTTTGGTAAAAAAGCATCAAAAGGAGTAAATCCTGATGAAGTTGTTGCAATTGGTGCAGCTATTCAAGGTGGAGTTTTATCTGGAGATGTAAAAGATGTATTGTTATTAGACGTTACACCTTTATCTTTAGGAATTGAAACAATGGGTGGAGTTATGACTACATTAATTGAGTCTAACACAACTATTCCAACAAAAAAATCGCAAATATTCTCTACTGCTGCGGATAATCAACCAACAGTTGAATTACACGTTTTACAAGGAGCAAGAGCAATGGCTGCAGATAATAAAACAATAGGTCGTTTTAACTTAGATGGTATTCCACCAGCACCAAGAGGTGTTCCTCAAATTGAAGTAACTTTCGATATTGATGCAAACGGAATCATTAAAGTTTCTGCTACTGATAAAGGAACTGGAAAATCTCACGATATTCGTATCGAAGCTTCTTCTGGTTTAACAGCTGAAGAAATTGAAAGAATGAAAAAAGATGCTGAAGCTAATGCTGATGCTGATAAAGCGGCAAAAGAAAGAGTTGAGAAATTAAACGAAGCGGATGCAATGGTTTTTCAAACTGAAAGCCAATTGAAAGAATTAGGTGAGAAATTATCTGATGAACACAAAACAGCTATCGAATATGCTTTAACAGAATTAAAAATGGCTCACGAATCTCAAGATTTACCAGCTATTGATACTGCTCTAGCAAACATAAACGCTGCTTGGAAAACTGCAACTGAAGCTATGTATGCTCAAGGTGAGCAAGGACAAGCTCAAGATGCACAACCACAAGGTGATGCAACTGGAGATCAAACACAAGATGTTGATTTTGAAGAAGTAAAATAATTTACAACTTACAAATAGTAAAAAACCGAATCATTTCTGATTCGGTTTTTTTTATTTCTTAAAGTTTTTTAGCTTCTATGTTTATGTATTTTGTTTATTCAATATTTTTTGAATACTTAATGATAAAATAATCGTCAACAAAGCCCCAATAAAGTTCAACCATAAGAAACTTACAATATCTAGGTAGAAAATAAAAAATATAGTAAGTTGACTAACACAAGCGGCTATAAATATTGCTTTTCCTTTTACATATTTGATGTAAAATCCAACTAAGAATATTCCTAAAACAGTCCCGTAAAAGATAGAACCAATAATATTAACTAGTTGAATTAGGTTTTCAAATAGCGAACTTATACACGCAAAACCAATAGCAACTAATCCCCAAAATAAAGTAAAAAATTGAGTAGCATATACATAATGCTTATCAGACTTTGTATCATTATTTCGTTTGTAAATATCAATTGTGGTTGTGGCTGCTAATGAGTTTAAACCCGAAGCACTTGACGACATTGCTGCACTAAAAATTACAGCTAATAAAAGTCCGAGTAATCCTTTTGGTAAATAGTTAATAATAAAGTACAGAAAAACATAATCTTTATCGTTAGTTTCTGAACTACTATCAACTTTACTAATTAACTCTTTAGCATCTTCTCTTAATTCTTTTTCTTTCTGATTTAAAACAACTATTTGTTTTTTTAAAGTTGGATTATCAAACTCATTGTATTTGAATTGTTCAATATAAATTTGATTGACTACTTTTTTTTCTTCATTTATTACTTCTAATTTTTTCTCTAGTGCTTGATACGATTCTTTATACTCTGAGTTATTTATTTTGGTAACATTTGTTGGATTAAAATGAAGTGGCGTGCTATTGAATTGAAAAAAAACAAAAACTAAAACTCCAGTTAATAAAATGAAAAATTGCATTGGAACTTTTAGAAAACCATTCATGATTAATCCCATTTGGCTTTCTTTGATTGATTTTCCAGATAAATAGCGACCAACTTGAGATTGATCAGTTCCAAAATATGAAAGCATTAAGAAAAATCCTCCTGTAATTCCGCTCCAAAATGTATAACGTGTTTCTGGATTATAAGAAAAATCTAAAATATCCATTTTACCATTCGCACCAGCAATATGCAACGCAGTTGTAAAATCTAATTCAGGTGGAAGGTAATTTAGAATTAGAAAAAAGGTAATGAACATTCCACTAATAATGACAAACATTTGCTGTTTTTGCGTCATGTTTACTGCTTTTGTTCCACCGGTAACCGTGTAAACAATAACCAATAATCCTATAACAACGTTTAATAAGGTTAAATTCCATCCTAATAATGCCGATAGTATAATTGATGGCGCATAAATAGTTAAACCAGTTCCTAAACCTCGTTGAATAAGAAATAAAATAGCTGCTAATGAACGTGTTTTAACATCAAATCGTTGTTCTAAGTATTCATAAGCAGTATATACTTTTAACTTGTGGTAAATGGGAATAAATGTATAAGCGATTACAACCATTGCTAGTGGCAATCCAAAATAAAACTGAACAAATCCCATTCCGTCATGATATGCCTGACCAGGAGTAGATAAAAATGTAATGGCACTGGCTTGAGTTGCCATTACAGAAATTCCTACTGTATGCCAAGGTGTTTCGTTATTGTCTAAGATATAATCTTTTACATTAGCACTTCCTTTAGTTTTATAAGCTCCATAGATTACAATAAAAAGTAGGGTAGATGATAAAACGATCCAATCTAAATATTCCATTTATGAGAAAATTTCCATTAATAAATAAAAAAATAAAATGTATAATGCATTTAAGAGTAAAACTAAACTATAGCTTTTCTTCCATTGATGTTTTTGTTTTTCCATATTTTTTTATTCTAATGCGATTATGTTTGCCAAAAGACGATAAGCTCCACTAACTCCTTCTGGAAGTTCTCTAAAAAAGCTTAAACCTGTATAAATATAATTTCCTTTACCATATTTTGCAATAAGTAAAGCTCCTTTTTTATTAGATTCTCCATCATCATGAGAAGCTAAAATAGGAATAAATTCGTTACTCCAATCGGATGGATAATATAAACCTTGTTCTTGTACCCAATTTTTAAAATCTTCAATAGTGATTTTATTAGGTTTATTTAATACTTGATGATTTTTGCTTAAAAAAGTAACAGGCGCATTTTCATTGGTAACTCTATCTCTTGAAAGTTTTAATTCAAATGGTGCTATTTCATTGGTAACTAAGTTGTTAGTAGTGTTGTATTGAACAATTAAATTTCCACCATTTTCAACATAATCAAATAAAACTTTGTTCTTGTATTTCAATTCTTCAACAACATTAAAAGCTCTAATTCCAAGAATAACAGCATCAAATTTTTGTAAATTTTCTAGGGTTAATTCATTTGGATCTAAATAGGTAATATTAAAATCTAAATTTTCTAAATTTTTACCAACTTCATCACCAGCACCCATTAAATAACCAATGTTTTTTCCTTTGGTTTGAATGTTTAAACGAACGATTTTTGCTTCTGAATTTTCAAGAATTGTTTGCTTTGGAATATGAGCATAATCAATTTGAACTAATTCTTTTGTAAACTCTTTACTGTTACTATTTGCAATAATATTCAACGTTGAAGTGATTTCTTTTTCAGAAGGTGTAATCGTAAAAACAACCGTTTGCTCTTCGTTTTTAGTAGTTATTGTAAACGGAATTTGTTTTGGTAAAATAGTCCAATTGTCATCCGCTTGAAGTGTTACAAAACCAGATACATTATCTTTGTGAGCTTTAATTTTTACTTTAAATGCTTTAGGTTGATTCGAATTAAAAATAGCAACTTTATTCATCGCTTCAGTAGTTACTTCTGGTAAAATTGTAAAAGGCATGAATGTTTCACCGTTTTCAGGCATGTTCTTTTTGTAGACTAAATTTTTTACAAATTCTATAATTTCTCCTTCAATTTCTAGTTTAAAAATAACGGGATATTGTAATTCTTCTTGAGGCAAAATACGAATGGATTTATTGCTCACAGAGTACATTCCTACAGTTGCTTTTTCCTTTAGCCAAAATAAATTGGAGTAATCATAATTGCTTGGAACATTTACTTTATCAATAGAAAAACTAAAGTTGGTATTGTTTTTTATACTTTCATTTTTTACAATTTCATTCGTATTAAATACATTTACTGAAATTAATTTTACTTGAGTATTACTTCTATTTGTAGCTTCAATATTTATGGAAAAATTTTCTGATTTGGTAACCGATTCTTGATTACTAACCGCTTCCAAGTATAACCCGCTACAAGCTTCTATAATTGCTAATATTTGATTTTGTTTGATTGTTTTCCAATGATTGTCTTTTAAATTTGAAATTAATCGATATGCTTTTATAAGCTCAGGAATATGAACAGATGGATTATTAAAATTGAAATTTTCTTGCACTTTATTCAAAATGGCTCCAATTTCTTTTCCACCTTCAACACGATTCCAAGAAGTATCAATTCCTTCAAAAATATTTCCAGAAGTTGGCATTTCGCCTTTTAAAAGTTCTAAATATTCGGTTTCACTACCGCGAGAACCTGTTGTTCCAAAACCTTGACATTTATGCTGACTTCTGCTTAAAGCTGCAATTTCATAATTACTTAATCCTTTTGAAGCAAAATAAACATTGGCATCTATAGCAAGTAATTTAGATTTGTCGGCTTTATCAAATTTTTCTTGACTTCCGTAAAACCACCACGATGTGTTGAAGAAAACTCTTTTAGGTTTTGTTTTTAATACTTCATAAGCTTCTAGACTTAAAATTGCCGATGCGGTATGATGTCCGTGAGTTGTTCCCGGAGTTCTGTGATTAAATCGATTGATGATAATATCAGGTTGAAAGGTTTCAATAGTTTGAATAACATCTTCTAAAACCTCTTTTTTGTTCCAAATGGTAAACGTTTCATTTGGTTCTTTAGAATAACCAAAATCATTGGCTCTTGTAAAAAATTGCTTTCCACCGTCAATTCTTCTGGCAGCTAATAATTCTTGAGTTCGAATTGCCCCTAATTTTTCTCTTAATTCATTTCCAATTAAGTTTTGTCCGCCATCTCCTCTTGTTAAAGATAAATAAGCCGTTTCCGCATGATAATAATTAGAAAAATAAGAAATTAACTTAGTGTTTTCATCATCAGGATGTGCAGCAACGTATAGTACTTTACCAAGAAAATTAAGTTTTTCAATTTGGTGGTATATTTCGTTTGAATTTAACTTTTTTGGAGCTTGAGAAAAGCCATTAAATCCAATAAATAAGAGTAGAGTTAGAGTAATATTTTTAATCATATTTTTTTTATTATTTTCAAAAATAAGGAAATAAAAAAAAGGAAGCTTTTTCAGCCTCCTTTTTAACATTTTTTTAGTGAATGATTGTTAATCTGTAAATTCATGAAAACTTCTTTCTGCTTTAACAACAGAAATTCCTTTTTGCATTAACAAATTATTTGGATAAGTAATTAATTCACCTTCTGTTGTTTTTAATAATATATAAAAAGCTTTGATGTCTTCAATTTCTCCTTTTACAGGAAAATCTTTATCGTGAATTTCTATAATATCACCAATTTTAAATGGATATGAAAAAAACAATATTACACCTGCAGTAATATTACTTAGAATTGACCATTGTGCAAATGCTGCAACTCCTACAACTGTAAAAATAGAGGAAACAAATAAAAATATTTGATCTTTTTTAACTCCCCAAATTATAATAATGGATAAGAATGTTAAAATTCCCAGAAGTATGTTTATGTATTTTATTACCAAATTGGTCCTATGTTCAATGGTTTCATGTAAAGAAGCATATTTTCTAATTGATTTAGCGATTATTGTTTTTAAAATAAATGCCAATAATATTATACTAAAAGTTAATATTTCTTCGTGTAAATACTGGTTTTCAATTAGTTTAAACATACTCAATTAATTTATCATATACTTTATCTACTGGCATTCCTACAACATTAGGGTATGAACCTTCAATTTTTGAAATAGCTATTAAACCAATCCATTCTTGAATTCCGTAAGAACCAGCCTTGTCAAAAGGTTTGTAATTGTCTAAATAATAAGTAATTGCTTCATCTGAAATTGCTTTGAAAGTAACTTTCGTAATTTCGAAAATAGTATCAGTTTTTGCATTTGTCTTAAAGCATACAGAAGTAATTACTTCATGTGTTTTATTAGACATTGACCGTAACATTTCAAACGCATCTTGGTTATCTTTTGGTTTACCCAAAGCTTTTCCTTCATGCCAAACAATGGTATCGCTCGTAATTAGAATGTCATTTACATTTAAATTGGTAAAAGCTGCTGCTTTTAATTCGGCTAAAAAATTTGTTATTTCTTCTGCTTTTAAATGATTTGGATATACTTCTTCTACTTCTTTTAATTGAATAGTGAAATCAATATCCAATTCTTTGAAATACTGTTGTCTTCTAGGTGAACCCGAAGCTAAGATGATGTTTTTATGTTGTAGTTTATTTCTAAGCATTTGTCAAACAATAATTTACGATTAGAATTGAGATGATTCCGAAAAATAAAATCACTTTTAAAACGGTACTTAAATGATGAAAATCTGCTTTTGTTTTTGCTGTTAAAACTTTAATTGCAAAATAGAGTAGAGGCCCAACAATTAATAGCAATGCATAATATAAAACATAATCAAATTGTAATAAATTTTGGTTTAAATAATAAAGAAATAAACCAATTGAAGCAATAGCAACTGCAAAAAGTACTTTTGTTGTTTTATTTATTCCTAAAAAAATTGCTAATGAATTAACTCCTGAAGCTTTATCGCCATCCATATCTTCTAAATCTTTAACAATTTCTCTAATCATGTTAATAATGAAAGCGAAAATGGCATAGTCTAATAATATACGAAATACTCCACTCATTTGTTCCTGATTTCCATCGTGAATAGCAGGAAACAAGTCGAACATTCCAAGTATTAATAAACTTAATGATAAAATGACTGAAACTACAACATTTCCAACTAGAACAATATGTTTTAAACTTGTTGAATAAATGTATAATAAAGCAGCAATTAAGATGAAAATGGTAGCAAAACTTGGTTTTCCAATGATATTTGAAAGATAAAACCCAATTCCAACTCCTATTAAGTTAAAAACTACATATAAATTATAAGCCATTGCTTCTGAAATAGAAACACCTACAATTCTCGACTTTGGCTTTGCAATTGCATCATTCTCTTGATCTAAAATATTATTGATAATATAACCTGCTGCTGCAATACATACAGTTGATAGTACTAAAAGTGCAAATTGAAAATCACTTAAGGATAAATAGTTTTCGGTAATTTTTTTTAAAAAACCATACCTGAAAACGATTTGCATAAAAGCAATCATCAATAGGTTTTGTATGCGTATCAGTTTTAATATTTTCATTTTTATATTTTAATTTTCTTAAAGTCTATTTTCACTAATCACTAATCACTAATCACTAATCACTAATCACTAATCACTAATCACTAATCACTAATCACTAATCACTAATCACTAATCACTAATCACTAATCACTAATCACTAATCATATTTAGCATCAAAATGCGACATCCATTTTCCTTGAACTTTCATTACTTGTTCTATAACATCTCTTACACAACCTTTTCCGCCATCGATATGCGAAATATAAGTGCTTATCTCTTTAATTTCTGGCGCTGCGTTTTGCGGACAAGTGGGTAAACCTACTAATTTCATCACGTGAAAATCGGGAATATCATCACCCATATATAACACTTGTTCTGGTTTAATATTGTAAACATCTATAAACTCTTCAAATGTTTCTACTTTATTTGGAACACCAAGATGAATATCGGTAATTCCTAAATTGCGTAAACGAACACGAACACCTTCGTTGCTTCCGCCAGAAATAATACAAACGGTATAACCATTTTCTACAGCGGCTTTCATTGCATAACCATCACGAATATTCATATGCCGAAGCATTTCTCCCGTTCCAGTTACGTGTATGGTTCCATCGGTTAAAACTCCGTCTACATCTAAAATAAATGTAGTAATGTTGTTCATTAATTCTTTATAGCTTTTTGACATTTTGTATCGATTGTGTTAATAGTTTATAAAGCTCTTGATAATTAGATTCTTGTAAAAATTCAAGATGCTTGTTAATTGTTTTGGTATCGTTTCGAAAAGCCGGACCCGTTTGTGCTTCTTCTGGTGTTAAAGTACTTATTTTTTGTGCTGTTTCCATAATTAAAGGTTGTAAAACTTCAAATGGAACATTATGTTCTTCACAAATTTGGTTTCCAATGGCGTACATATGATTTACAAAATTACAGACAAAAACGGCTGCAACATGAAGGCTTTTACGCTGTTCTGAAGAAATAGCAAATACTTTTTGTGAAAGAATTTGCGCTACGTTTTCCAATGTTTTAAAATCTTCCTTATTTTCTGCTTCTAAACAAATGGGAATAGAAGTGAAGTCGATTTCCTTGTCTTTTGAAAAAGTTTGCAACGGATAAAAAACACCTTTTCTATTTTTAGAATCTAAAACAGAAAGTTCAGAAGTTCCAGAAGTGTGTACCACTAATCTATTGGTAAACGGAAGATTATTTGAAACTTCTGCAATAGCATTATCCAAAACTGAAATAATATACACATCTGCGTCTTTAATGTCGTTATAATTGCACGTTATTTTATCTTCAGCAATTAAATGAAGTACACTTTCCTTATTACGAGCAAAAACCTGAACCAAATTTACATTTACAGCAGTTTGCATCACTTTAATTAAGTGTTGCGCAACATTTCCACTGCCAATAATGACGACTTTAATCATGGTGCTAAAATAGTGAATTTTAATTTTATTTTAATGAAAAAACCAACAGGTTTTGGAAACCTGCTGGGTTTAATTATTTTAAGAAAATATTTATAAAATATTTCTTTGTTACCATTTTTTTTTTTTCTTTACCAAAATTTTTTATTATGAAAAAACTTTACTTTTTATTCTTTTTAGCATTTAGTTTATTAGCAAATGCACAGATTATTAATTTTCCGGATGCTAATTTTAAAGCGAAGTTGTTGAGTGCTAGTTCAAGTAATTCTGTTGCAAAAAATTTATCTGGGGTATATTTTAAAATTGATTCTAATAATGATGGGGAGATTCAGGTTTCAGAAGCTCAACAAGTTAGAGATTTAGATGTTAATAATTCAAGTATATCAAATTTAATAGGAATAGAAGGGTTTACTAATCTCGAATATTTAAATTGTTATAACAATCAATTAATAAATTTAGATGTTACACAAAATCCGAATTTGGTAACTTTTTCTTGTGGAAATAATCAGTTAATAGCTTTAGATGTTTCTCAAAATATAGCTTTAATATCTTTATATTGTGATAATAACCAGTTAACAGCTTTAGATGTTACACAAAACCCAAATTTGGTAACTTTTTATTGTGATAATAACCAATTAACTGCTTTAGTTTTTACACAAAACCCAAATTTGGTAACTTTACGTTGTCAATCAAATCAATTAACTGCTTTAGATGTTTCTCAAAATATAGCTTTAAAATCTTTATATTGTATTAATAATCAATTAACAAATTTAGATGTTACACAAAACCCAAATTTGGAAACTCTTTCTTGTCCTAATAATCAATTAACTGCTTTAGATGTTTCTCAAAATATAGCTTTAAAAGCATTGTATTGTAATTCAAACCAATTAACAACTATAGATGTTACACAAAACTCAAATTTGGAAACTTTTTCTTGTTATTCAAACCAATTAACAATTATAGATGTAACACAGAACCCAAATTTGCAATATTTTTCTTGTCAATCTAACCAATTAACAATTATAGATGTTACACAAAACCCAAATTTAGAATCTTTAAATTGTAGCAACACACCATCACTTGAAGTTTTATTTATTAAAAACGGTAATATAAACCCATGGACAAATTTAAATTTTTCAAATAATTTAATCTTAAAGTTTGTTTGTTGCGATGAAGATGATTTATTGATGGTTCAACAAAAAATAAATACTTATGGTTATACTAATTGTCATGTAAACACTTATTGTTCATTTACTCCAAATGGTACTTTTTATGAAATTACTGGTAATACAAAATTTGATTATGATGCTAATGGTTGTGATGTAGGTGATATTGATTATTCAAATTTAAAATTTGATATTACAAATGGAACCAATACAGGCTCTATGATTGCTAACACATCAGGTAATTATTATATACCAGTACAGGCAGGAAATCATACTATAACGCCTGTTTTAGAAAATCCAACCTATTTTAACATCAATCCAACAAGTTTTGTTGCTAATTTTCCAACAGATGCTAGTCCGTTTACACAAGATTTTTGTGTTACAGCAAGTGGTGTGAAGTCGGATGTTGAAGTAATGGTTTTATCTACTGTTCCTGCTCGTCCAGGTTTTGATGCTACTTATAAAATTTCGTATAGAAATAAAGGAAATCAAATAGAAAATGGAAGTGTTTCTTTAACTTTTGATGATACAAAATTAGATTATGTTTCTTCAAATCCTTCTTTTGATAGTTCTGCTGCAAATTTGTACACTTGGAATTACACTAATTTACAACCTTTTGAAACAAGAGAAATTGAGGTTGTATTTAATGTAAATGGTCCAACGGAAACTCCAGCGGTAAATAATGGAGATGTTTTAAATTATACAGTTTCAATTACAACTTCAAATACTGATGAAACTCCAAATGATAATACGTTTACTTTAGACCAAACCGTTGTAGGTTCTTATGATCCAAACGATAAAACGTGTTTAGAAGGTGAAACGGTTGAACCAAGTATGATTGGCGAATATGTACATTATGTAATTCGTTTTGAAAACACAGGAACTTTTCCTGCAGAAAACATTGTTGTAAAAGACATGATTGATTTGGCAAAATTTGATATTGCTACTTTAATTCCATTAAAAGGAAGTCATGATTATTTTACAAGAATTAAAGATAATAAAGTAGAATTTATTTTTGAAAACATTAATTTAGATTTTAATGATGCTACAAACGATGGTTATGTTGCTTTTAAAATTAAAACAAAATCGACTTTAGTTGTTGGAAATACATTTAGTAATAATGCAAATATCTATTTTGATTATAACTTTCCAATTACAACCAATACGTATACAACTACAATTGCAGCTTTAAGTAACCAAAGTTTTGAGTTTGGTTCACAATTTACTTTGTATCCAAATCCTGCAGAAGAAGTTTTAAATATTCAATCTAAAAATAGTTTAGCAATTCAATCAGTTGAAATTTACAATGTATTAGGTCAAGTTGTTTTAGCTGTTCCAAATAATAGAAATGCAATTGATGTTTCAAACTTAAAAACAGGAACTTATTTTGTAAAAGTAAATACGGTAAAAGGAAGTTCGAATACTAAGTTTGTGAAAGAGTAGTTCTCGACTGCGCTCGAACTGACGATAAAAACAAAAAACTCGTTTAGAATTTCTAAACGAGTTTTTTTTTATGTCTTATTAATTTGAACTTATCTTAAAGTTGCTCCAAGTTGTTTTTCAAAATTACCTTGTAGTTTGCTCATTATTTTTTCAATTTGAGTGTCAGTCAAGGTTTTTGAATTATCTTGAATGGTAAAGCTTACTGCGTATGATTTTTTACCTTCTGGTAAGTTTTTACCTTGATAAACATCAAACAAGTTTACTTCTTTTAAAAGTGCTTTTTCAGTTTGTTTTGCAATTGCATATATGTTTTCAAAAGTAACCGATTCATCTAATAAAAGAGATAAATCTCTTCTAACTTCTGGATATTTTGGAATATCAGTAAATTTAATTTTATTTGAAACATATTTTTGAATTCTATTCCAGTCAAAATCAGCATAAAAAACTTCTTGTTTAATATCAAAATGCTTTAAAATGTTTTTCTTAACCGTTCCAAATTCTACAAGAATATCTTTTCCTATGGCTAATGAAATTCCTTCCGAAAGTAAATCCATTTCTAATGGCAACGTTTTTATTTTCGCTTCTAAACCAAGTCTTGAAAGAACAGTGTTTACATAACCTTTGAATAAGAAAAAGTCAGATTTTGCTGTAGCTTGATTCCAAGTTTCATTTGAAGAATTTCCGGTTACAAACATTGTTAAGTGTTTGTTTTCTTCATAACCAGAAGGAAGTTTGTGATATGTTTTTCCAAATTCGAAAAATTTCAAATCACTACTTCTTCTATTAATATTATATGAAATAGCTTCTAATCCTGAAAATAACATTGATTGTCTCATTGCTGATAAATCGCTGCTTAAAGGATTAAGCATCATTACATTAAACTCACATTTAATTAAATCTGAAAGTTTTGTGTAATCAGGAGAAGTCAATGAATTAGCCATCATTTCATTGAAACCTAAAGAACAAAGTTGGTCAGCAATAACGTTTTGAACTTTGTACTCTTCAGTTCTTGATGAATTAGAAATAGTAGCATTTAATTTTTGAGAAAACTTAATGTTGTTGTAACCATAAACTCGAAGTATTTCTTCAATAACATCAATTTCTCTTTGAACATCAACTCTATATGGAGGAATTGATAATCCAATTCCTGCATCAGAAATAGTATTAATTTTAATATCTAATGAAACTAATATTTTTTTGATGGTATCTTTTGGAATTTCTTCACCAATAATTTTAGCAGTTTTATCGAAGTTTAAGAAAACTTGAAAATCTTCAATTTTCTTAGGATAGAAATCTACTATGTCTGAAGTGATTTCTCCTCCAGCCACTTCTTGAATTAATAAAGCAGCTCTTTTTAAAGCATATTCAGTAATACTTGGATCAACTCCTCTTTCAAAACGGAAAGAAGCATCAGTACTTAATGTATGTCTTTTTGCTGTTTTTCGAATAGATACCGGATTGAAATAAGCACTTTCTAAAAAGATAGATTGTGTATTTTCAGTTACACCTGAATCTTTTCCTCCAAATACACCTGCAATACACATTGGTCCATCTGCATGACAAATCATTAAGTCTTCCTCATATAGTGTTCTTTCCACATCATCAAGAGTAGTAAATTTTGTTCCAGCAGGAAGTGTTTTTACAATTACTTTGTTACCTTTAATTTTACTTGCATCAAAAGCATGTAACGGCTGACCTAATTCGTGTAAAACGTAATTGGTAACATCAACAATATTATTTTTTGGAGTTAATCCAATTGCTTTTAATCTATTTTGTAGCCAACTTGGAGATGGTTTTACTTTAACATCAGAAATGGTAACACCACAATATCTAGGTGTAATTTTATCATTTTCAACTTTAATATCAATCTTAACTGTTCTTTTGTCAACTTTAAAACTACTTACAGAAGGAGTGATTAATTCGATGTTTTTTCCTTTTAAAACCATTCCAGCTTTTAAATCACGAGCAACACCATAATGACTCATTGCATCAGCTCTATTAGGAGTTAATCCAATTTCAAAAACTTCATCGGTTTCAATTTTAAAAACATCTTTAGCTAAAGTTCCTGGTTTTAAGGCTTCATCAAGAATCATAATTCCATCGTGACCTTGTCCAATACCAAGTTCATCTTCGGCACAAATCATTCCGTGTGATTCTTCACCTCTAATTTTTCCTTTTTTAATTTCAAAAGAATTTCCTTCTTTGTCATATAATTTTGTTCCTATAGTTGCAACAGGTACTTTTTGGCCAGCAGCTACATTTGGAGCACCACAAACAATTTGAACAGGAGCATTACCATCGCCTAAATCAACAGTTGTAATTTTAAGTTTATCAGCATTTGGGTGTTGTATACATGTTAAAACATGACCTACAACAACTCCTTCAAGACCACCTTTTAAACTTTCATACTTATCAATTCCTTCTACTTCTAATCCTAAGTCGGTTAATAATATTTCCGTTTCTTCTGATTTCCAATCTGTTTTGATAAACTGTTTAAGCCAATTATATGAAATACGCATTTTTATTCGAATTTTAAGGATGCAAAGATAGGTATTGTAAATTTTAGATTAAAATATATTTTATCGAAAACATCATTTCTTTTAATTTGATTATTTAGTAATTATTAAGCTATATTTTTATTATAAATTCATTTTTAAAAGGCTTTTGCTTCTTAATTATCAATTTTGTGCTATTAAATGAACTAAAAGTGCTATTTATACTTATAATTTGATTTTAAATTTGAAGAAATCAAATAAATATCAAAATTATGAGTAATGTAATTCAAAGACCACAGTTAAAAGATAAGTATGATAATTATATCAATGGAAAATGGGAAGCACCTTCAACAGGTCAGTATTTTGAAGTTCTTTCTCCAGTTGATGGAAAGCTAATGTCTAAAGCCGCTCATTCTGCAAAAATGGATGTTGAAATGGCTGTAGATGCTGCTTATGAAGCTTTTAAAACGTGGAGCGAAACTTCGGCAACTGAAAGAAGTATCATTTTAAATAAAATTGCCGATAGAATTGAAGCAAATTTAGAATATATTGCGGCAGTAGAAACCCTTGATAATGGTAAAGCTGTTAGAGAAACTTTAGCTGCAGATATTCCTTTAGCAATAGATCATTTTAGATATTTTGCAGGCGTTATTCGCGCAGAAGAAGGTTCAATTACGGAGTTAGATAAAGACACTGTTTCAATTGTAGTTCAAGAGCCAATAGGAGTTGTAGCTCAAATTATTCCGTGGAATTTTCCAATTTTAATGGCTGTTTGGAAGTTAGCTCCAGCTTTAGCAGCTGGTAACTGTGTGGTTTTAAAACCTGCAGAAAGTACCCCAATTTCTATTTTAGTATTAATGGAATTAATTGGCGATTTAATTCCTGCTGGTGTAATAAATATTGTAAATGGTTTTGGTGCTGAACTTGGAAGAACTTTGGTTACAAACCCTAAAGTTTCTAAGGCTGCTTTTACTGGTTCAACTGCTACAGGAAGAATGGTAATGCAATATGCAACTGAAAATATTATTCCAGTTACATTAGAATTAGGAGGAAAATCTCCAAATGTTTTTTTCCCTTCTGTAATGGATGCTGATGATGAATTTTTAGATAAAGCACTTGAAGGCGCAGCACTTTTTGCTCTTAATCAAGGGGAAATTTGTACATGTCCATCTCGACTTTTAATTCATGAGTCAATTTATGATAAATTCATGGAAAAATTATTAGTTAGAATTAAAGCTATTAAAGTAGGTAATCCACTTGATCCAACTGTAATGATGGGTGCTCAAGCGTCTCAAATTCAAAAAGATAAAATTCTTTCTTATATAAAACTAGGAAAAGAAGAAGGAGCAGAATTATTATGTGGTGGTGATGTAAATCATTTAGGTGGTGATTTAGAAGGCGGTTACTATATTCAACCGACTTTATTTAAAGGACATAATAAAATGAGAATTTTTCAAGAAGAAATTTTTGGTCCTGTTTTAGCGGTTACAACTTTTAAAACTACAGAAGAAGCTTTGGAAATTGCAAATGATACAATGTATGGATTAGGTGCTGGAGTTTGGACAAGAGATGCACATGAATTATATCAAGTTCCAAGAGCAATTCAGGCGGGTCGTGTATGGGTAAATCAATATCATTCTTATCCTGCAGGAGCTCCATTTGGTGGTTATAAATTATCAGGTATTGGTAGAGAAAATCATAAAATGATGTTAGATCATTATCGTCAAACTAAGAATATGCTAATTTCTTACAATAAAAATAAATTAGGTTTCTTTTAGTAGATAAACTTTATTAATTAGCCGCAAATTCACAATTTTTTTTGATGAATTTGCGGTTTTATTTAAAAATATTATGGGAAAAATTAAAAGATTAGATGCTACTGAAAAAGCTTTAGAGTTAATAACAACATTGTCTGATAAGTTTGGTGACTTAATGTTTTATCAAGCAGGAGGTTGTTGTGAAGGTACACAACCTCAGTGTTTTGAAAAAGGGGGGTATTATTTACGAATGGGGGATGTTTGTATTGGAACAATAAATGGTTTTGAATTTTGGGTAGATAAAGATTTGTATGAGTATTGGAAATTTTCTCATTTTACTTTAGATGTTACTGATGGAATAGGTGCAGGAGGATTTTCTTTAGAAACTCCATATGGTAAAACGTTTGTTATAAGTTATAAATTATTTACTGAAGAGGAGTTATTAAATTTAGAACCTGTACAAGTAAATAATTAGATTTATTGCGATGTAAAATTCATTAATTGGTATTGTTTTGGAGTAACACCTTCATATTTTTTGAATAATCGAATAAAATAATTGCTATCTTCAAATCCTGTTGCATAAGATACTTCTGAAACATTAATGTTTGGATTACTTAATAATTTTTTAGCATGTTTTATTTTTTCATTTAAGATAAATTCAATTGGACTCATTCCTAATTCTCTTTTAAAATATCTGTAAAATGAAGTCGTGCTCATACATGCTTTGTCACTCAATTCTTTTAAATTAATGCTTTCGTGAATGTTATTTCTAATAAATTCGATAGATGGAGTTATCGGACTATTACTATCAATATACTGTTCGTTTTCAAATCTTTTTGTTGTTTGCGTTTGAACAATTCTAATGATTAATTCTTGCAATGTTAAGTCTGCTAAGGCATCTTTAGTAATAGAACTTCCCATACATTCTTTAATAAGCTTATTAATTGTAGTTGCTAATTCAACATTGTTATAAAAAAAGTAATTTTCATTATCTAGTTTCCAAAGGTTATTCTTTCCTTCTTTTGGGTACTTTTCATTTAGAAAATCAAGTGTATTTGTTATTATTTTATTGTCTATTGCTAATGCAATGCACTGTGTAGGGTTTTCTTTTGAAGCTTCTGGAAAGTCTATTTTCATTTCAACATTAGAAGGAACTATTACAGTTTCGCCTGGTAAATATTCAAATTGAGGTTCGTCAAATAAATGCATTATTTTTTTTCCACGTAACATACTAGTCACCACTAAATCATTAAATTTTAAAGGAACCAAGTCTGATTGTTGATACGTTTCAAAAATGTTTAGTTCACAATGGTTTAGTGAAAAAATAGTTCTATTTTCGACCAAAGTCTTTAAAGACTTTTCGTTTGTTAATGCTGGTTTATTTAATAAAGATTTTATTGGCATAATATAAAAATAGCATTTTTTTTAATAAAATAAATTTTTAAGCTTTACTATTTTTAGAAAAATTAAATAATCTCTTCTACATGTTTTTTAATGTTGCTTGCTAATTTTTCTGTAGGTAAATCATTTGCATCGTTTCCAAAAGGATCTTCAATTTCTTCGGCAATTAATTCTAAACTGGCTAAAACGTAAAAAATAAAAACTACTACTGGAATTACATAATAACCTAAACTAAATACATATCCAAAAGGTAATGTCATAACATAAAAGAATATGAATTTTTTAATGAATGAGCTGTAAGAATAGGGAATAGGTGTGTTTTTAATTCGTTCACAAGCACCACAAATATCAGTAAATGATTGAATTTCACTATTTAAAATAATCAACTGGTCACCTGATATTTTTCCGCTGATATGTAAATCATGTATTTTTTGAAATAACATTTTTGCAATTTGATTAGGTCTGTGTTTTTGATGGTCAATATCTAAATTTAAATCTTCAAAAAGCATTTTTGCCGTTTCTTCGTTTGATAAATGTTTTTGTAAAATGGATGCATAACCCGGAATTACTTTTCTAAAATAATTTTTATCGTGTTCGTCTTTTAATATTACCGATAGTTTAATGGCTAAATTTCGACTGTTATTGACTAATGCTCCCCAATGTTTTCGACCTTCCCACCAACGATCGTAAGCAGTATTGGTTCTAAAAACTAATAATAATGAAATTACAAAACCAAGCATTCCGTGCATAATGGTGATGTTTTTAACATGACTATCTTCAGATAATTTCCAATATTCCATTTCTAAATAGGCAACTCCATATGAATATAATCCTATAGTTATCATCATAGGAATTAATTGCCTAAATGTATCGGCTTTATGAAATCTAAAAATAAAAGTAATCCAGTCTTTTGGGTTGTATTGTACCATTTTTGTTTAATTGATAATTGATAATTGATAATTTTTGTAATTACCTAACTTATATAATTCCAAATGTTTTTCTTCTTGCTTAGCTCTATAAAAGCTTTCCTTAGAGAGACATGTTCTGATTTTTCCATTGGAGCGTCAGCTTTTAGTAGTTTTACAGCTTCATGTCGTGCAAGTTGAAGAATATCTTTATCTCTTACTATATCTGCAATTTGAAGATTTAAAACTCCACTTTGCTGTTTTCCCATAAGATCTCCAGGGCCACGCAGTTTTAAATCGACTTCAGCAATTTCAAAACCATCATTGGTACGAACCATGGTTTCCATTCGTACTTTACTGTCTTCGCTTAATTTATGACTTGTCATTAAAATACAGTAACTCTGTTCGGCACCACGACCTACACGACCACGTAATTGATGCAATTGTGATAAACCAAAACGTTCAGCACTTTCAATAATCATCACCGATGCATTTGGAACATTAACACCAACTTCAATAACAGTTGTAGCAACCATTATATTGGTTTTTCCTGCTGCAAAACGACGCATTTCTTCGTCTTTATCTGCTGGTTTCATTTGTCCGTGTAAAATAGAAATCGAATATTCGGGTAACGGAAAATCACGTGAAATACTTTCGTAACCGTCCATTAAATCTTTATAATCCATTTTTTCAGATTCCTGAATCAAAGGATAAACAATGTAAATTTGTCGGCCTTTTTTAACTTCATCTTTAATGAATTTCCAAACTTTTAATCGGTTGTTGTCATAACGATGAACGGTTTCAATAGGTTTTCTTCCTGGTGGCAATTCATCAATAACCGAAATATCTAAATCGCCATATAAACTCATGGCTAAAGTACGCGGAATAGGCGTTGCTGTCATTACTAAAATATGGGGCGGAACTGTATTTTTTTTCCACAACTTGCTTCGTTGTTCCACTCCAAAACGGTGTTGTTCATCAATAATGGCTAAACCTAAATTTTGAAATTTTACTTTATCTTCAAGCAATGCATGTGTTCCAATAAGGATGTCTAAAGTTCCATCTTCTAAAGCTTCATGTATAAGTCTTCGTTCTTTAGTTTTACTTGAACCTGTAAGTATTTGTATGTTAATATTTAGGTCTTTAGCTAATTCGGTTAAACCAATAAAATGCTGATTGGCTAGTATTTCTGTTGGCGCCATTAAGCAACTTTGGTAACCGTTATCTTTAGCAATTAACATACTCATTAAGGCTACAATTGTTTTACCAGAACCAACATCACCTTGAAGTAAACGATTCATTTGGGCATTACTTCCCATATCGTTTCGAATTTCTTTAATTACTCTTTTTTGAGCGTTTGTCAATTCAAAAGGCAAGTGGTTTTTATAAAAATCATTAAAGTTTTCGCCAACGATTTCAAACTGATGTCCTTTTATTTTATGTTTTCGAATTAGATTTTTAGTAATTAATTGCAATTGAATAAAGAACAATTCTTCAAACTTTAATCTAAATTGTGCTTTGTTGAGTAAATCTTGATTTTTCGGAAAATGAATATTGAATAAAGCTTCTTTTTTAGTAATGAGTTTTAAATTCTCAATTAAATATATTGGTAAAGTCTCACTGAATAAATTTTGCGTTTCAATAAACAATTGTTGCATTAATTTATTTATAGTTCTGCTTGTAATGCCTTTATTATTCAGTTTTTCAGTACTTGGATAAACTGGTTGCATTGCCGAACGCAGACTAGCTTTATGTTCTGCTAAAAGTTCCATTTCTGGATGCGCCATGTTAAAAGCACTGCCAAATTGAGCCACTTTTCCAAAAATCACATAAACTTCATTAATTTTTAAACCTTCCCTAATCCATTTATGTCCTTGAAACCAAACCAATTCCATTTGTCCTGTTTCATCTACAAAAGTAGCGACTAATCTTTTTCCTCGTTTTTGTTCAACGGTTTTAATGTTGATTATTTTACCAATAATTTGAACTTCAGAACTGGTATTTTGTAACTGATTGATTTTAAAATAATGTGTCCTATCTATATAACGATTGGGAAATAAATGAATTAAATCTCCATATTTATGAATGCCTAATTCTTTACGTAGCAAATCGCCGCGTTGTGGTCCAACGCCTTTTAAGTACTCAATAGGTGTTTCTAAGAGATTCATTTATAATTTTTTTAAAGAATCAATTTTTTTATAAAGAGTTTTTAAATCAAAATTTTTATCATCAGAACCAAAACTAACTTTACCAGATTTAATTTTAGAAGTTATTTTTGCAATAAAATATAATTCATTTTCAAAAATAAACCCAACTTGGTTTCCAATATTTTTTTCAGTTACATCTTCCCAAATTTTAGTTCCTTCTTCATTAAATTCAAATTGAATTTGTTTATATGGTCTAGTTTTAGATTTAATCAACTTAACTTTTTTAATGTATGAAATTTTAATTATAGGTGTTGGATTAAATAAGTAATCTTCATTAAGGTAACTTAATTTTAAAGATGATTTATTAATATTATCTTCGATATATAACCCTAATTTAGGGGTGTTAATTTGTGAGTATATATTTCTACAATTAAGAAATAGTACAATTAAAAATATGTATTTAAAAAATTTCATAAATTCAAATAATTGATATTAAAGCGAAGATAGTTGATAAATTATTAATTTGGAAATGACTTTTTCTTAAAATGCCTTATATTCGTGACATAAATTAAGTTTACATGATGTTTCGATTTCTTTTTATCTGTTTTTTTACAATTTCTACTTTTGCACAGCAATTTAAAAAGGTTGATTTTATTTCTTGCAATGCTTTTTTAAAACCAAATCAGTTTGAAAAAAGTATTTCAGGTACAATTCAATATGAGTTTAATGTTTTAAGAACAATTGATACTATTAGTATTGATGCAATTAATATGGAATTTATTAATGTAATGATTAATGGAAAATCAGTTCAGTTTAAAAACTCAGGTGCAACTTTAGATTTATTTGAAGGATTCAAAACTGGAAAAAATAATTTGGTTTTTGATTTTTCAGCTAAACCCAAGCAAACTTTATATTTTATTGGAGAAGATGATGATTTACAAATTTGGACACAAGGTCAAGGTAAATACACAAGTCACTGGTTGCCTAGTTTTGATGATGTAAATGAGAAAGTGATTTTTAATTTATCTGTTGATTTTCCTCAAGATTTTACGGTTCTTTCTAACGGAGATTTAGTTGATAAAAAGTTTAATTCAAAAGGAAATTTGGTAACATGGAATTATCAAATGCAAAAACCAATGCCATCTTATTTGGTCATGTTGGCCATTGGTAAATTCATAAAGCAAACAGATGTAACAAAATCAGGAACGAAATTAGAACATTTTTTAGATCGAAATGACGCTGATAAATTTGAACCAACGTATCGTTATTCTAAACGAATGTTTGATTTTTTGGAAAAAGAAATAGGAGTAAAGTATCCTTGGAGAATTTACCGTCAAGTTCCGGTTCGTGATTTTTTATATGCCGGAATGGAAAATACGACTTCTACCATTTTTGCACAAGATTTTGTAGTAGACGAAATAGGTTTTAACGATAAAAATTATGTAAATGTAAATGCGCATGAATTAGCTCATCAATGGTTTGGCGATTTTATTACAGCGAAAGAAAGTAAACATCATTGGCTTCAAGAAGGTTTCGCTACTTATTATGCTTTGTTAGCTGAAAAAGAAATTTTTGGTGATGATTATTTTAATTACGAATTATTTCAAATGGCCGAACAATTAAAACAAGCGGCTAAAACGGATACGATTCCAATTTTGAATGAAAAAGCGAGTTCTCTTACATTTTATAAAAAAGGAGCTTGGGCTTTACATTATTTACGATCTCAAATTGGTGAACGAAAATTTAAAAAAGCAGTTAAATGTTATTTACAAGAATATGCTTTTAAAAATGTTGATACCGATGAATTTTTAGCTAAAATTAAAAAAGTTTCGAATTTTGATACCGATAAATTTAAAAAAGAATGGTTAGAAAATGCTGATTTTAGATGGAACGATGCTATTTCAATTCTAAATAAAAATACATTTATTGTCGATTTACAAAAAGTAAAAGCATTAGAAGTTTTACCTTTTGATGATAAAAAAGATCAATTACTGATTTTAATGACAAAGAAAAGTTATTTCCCTTTACAACAAGAAATTATTTTACAAACTACAGTTGTAGATTTTGAAGATAAAAAAGCGTTAATTGATTTAGCATTTGATAATAATAATTTAAAAGTACGCCAAGCTTTAGCACAATCACTTATTAAAATTCCTTCTTCTTACAGAGAGAAGTTTGAAACCTTATTAAATGATGAATCTTACATTACTAAAGAAATTACTTTATTCAGACTTTGGTCTAATTTTCCTGATGAAAGAAATCGTTATATTAATTTATTTCAAAACGAAAATGGTTTAAATTATAATTTAAAAATTGCTCATTTAACATTGCAATTAGTTTCACAGCAAGTAAATCTTGAAGATAAACAAGTAGCTATTCAAGAATTAGAAAAATTATCAAAAGCACCTTATGAATCTGGAGTTAGGCAAAATGCTTTAGAAACATTGATTAACTTTAAATTGATATCAAATTCGGTTTTAACTTCGTTAATCGATGCTTCAATGCATCATAAATGGCGTTTTGTAAGTTATGCAAAGGCAGAAATTAGAAAGTTAATTTCAACAGATGAAGGAAATCAACAGTTAAAAGATTTATTACCTTTATTGAATGAAAATCAGCAAAGTAGATTGAATTCTTTTTTTAATGAAATAAAATAAATGAAAGCATTAGTAATATCAGGAGGAGGAAGTAAAGGTGCATTCGCAGGAGGAGTAGCGCAATATCTTATAGAAGATTTAAAGCACGACTATGATTTGTTTTTAGGAACTTCAACCGGTAGTTTATTAGTGTCGCATTTAGCTTTAGGAAAAGTAGACAAAGTAAAAGAAATGTATACTTCGGTTAATCAAAATAGTATTTTTAGTAATTGTCCGTTTGTTGTAAGAAAGAAATTTGGCGAAGAAGTAATAGAAATTAACCATTGGAATGTTTTAAAAAATTTTCTAAAAGGCTCCAAAACCTTTGGCGAAAGCAAAAAATTAAAAAAATTAATTAAAAAAGAATTTACACCATCTGAATTTGAAATTTTAAAAGCTTCCAATAAAGAAATTATCATCACTGTTTCAAATTTATCCTTAAATACAGTAGAATATAAGTCGATAAATGATTGTAGTTATGAAGATTTTTGCGAATGGATTTGGATTTCCTGCAATTATATTCCGTTTATGTCATTAGCAACTAAAAACGGCTGTGATTATGCCGATGGTGGATTTGCAGCAATGATTCCTATTGAAGAAGCAATTAGAAATGGTGCAACTCATGTAGATGCTATTATTCTACATACCGAAAGCACTTTGTTTAATAGAATGCCAGCAACAAGTGTATTTGCCTCCTTAACCAATTTATTTGCTTTTATGATGGATAGAATTGAGTTCCAGAATATTAAAATTGGAAAATATGAAGCAATTATTCATGGAGCAACTATAAATTTCTATTATACGCCCACAATGTTAACCACAAATTCTTTAGTTTTTAACAAAGAACAAATGAAAAAATGGTGGCAAATAGGTTATGAGTATGCTAAGTCTAAAGATATTGACAGCCAAGAAATAATTACCGAAGAATAAAAGAATTGTAATAACAAGCACAATTTAAAAAAAATATAATTTTTATCTTTTATCTTTTTTCTTTCAGCAAAGCGTTCTTTAATCTAAAAAATCGTTTTCAAATCTTCTTTCAAATAACTAATTGCAATTGCGCTTGGTGCTTCTGTTTCGGTCATTTCAATTAAAATAGCTTCACGTAGTTTTTCTGCCGAAGTAACTTCTTGTTCAATAGATTTTTTTCTAATTAATTGAATAGTAGAATTCTTCGCTTTATTCACAATATCCCAGCTTGTTGAAGTCAAATAAATTTGTTGTGTTAAATTATGCTCAAATTCTGTTTGAATCGTATGAATTAAAAAAGTAGCATAATCTTCTTTACTTGTATTTGGAGGAGAAACTCTCAATAATAATTGCGCAGGATTAATACGTTCTAAAAACAAAACCATTCTCTCATAAGCTTGTAAACGAACAGGTAATGCTAAGCTTTGGTTTTCTTTTAATAATTCAAAACGTCTTCTGCTTTCTTCATTTTTAAAAAAAGTTTGAAAAGATAAATATGCAACTCCCCCCGTTATTAAAGCAGGTAATGTATAAGCTGCTAATTCAATTATTTTTGTAGTAATATCCATTTTTATTTGAAGCTATTTCCTGCTTTCGCTTTTATCTTTTTATAAATTGTACTTCGACTCAGTATGACAATTTATAAAAAGGATATCAGCTCTATCAGGGCTATGTTAGTTACGCAAAGTAAGAATAATCTTTTTCAAAATCCAAATTCAGTTTTTAAAATTTTAATTACTAAAAATGGTTAATAACTTCATTTGCAATAACTAGCTCATAAGTGTATTTTTGTAAATTAGTAAACCTTATAGTAAATAATAATGCAGCAAATAATTGCCCAATTAAATGAAGCCCAACAAGCTCCTGTTCTTCAAAAAGACGGGCCAATGATTGTAATCGCTGGTGCCGGTTCTGGAAAAACTAGAGTATTAACGGTACGTATTGCAAATCTTATGCATCAAGGTGTTGATGCGTTTAATATTTTGGCATTGACATTTACCAATAAGGCTGCGCGTGAAATGAAAAAACGTATTGCCGATATAGTAGGGAATAACGAAGCGAAAAATCTTTGGATGGGAACTTTTCACTCGGTTTTTGCTAAAATTTTACGAATCGAAGGCGAAAAATTGGGTTACCCTTCAAATTTTACCATTTACGATACACAAGATTCTGTTCGATTAATTTCTGCAATTATTAAAGAAATGCAACTCGATAGAGATGTATATAAACCAAAACAAGTTTTAGGTCGAATTTCATCCTACAAAAACTCATTAATTACGGTAAAAGCATACTTCAATAATCCAGATTTACAAGAGGCTGATGCTATGAGTAAAAAGCCTCGTTTAGGCGATATTTATAAAAATTATGTAGAGCGTTGTTTTAAATCGGGCGCAATGGATTTTGATGATTTATTATTAAAAACCAATGAGTTAATTAATCGTTTTCCAGAAGTTTTAGCAAAATATCAAGATAGATTTCGTTATATTCTAGTCGATGAGTATCAAGATACAAACCATTCACAGTATTTAATTGTTAGAGCTTTATCTGATCGTTTTCAAAATATTTGTGTAGTTGGAGATGATGCGCAAAGTATTTACGGTTTTAGAGGAGCAAACATCAACAACATTTTAAACTTTCAAAAAGATTACGATAATGTTCAAATGTACCGATTGGAACAAAATTATCGTTCGTCAAAAAATATAGTTGAAGCCGCAAATAATATTATTGATAAGAATAAAACCAAATTAGACAAAATTGTTTGGACTGCAAATGATAACGGACCAAAAATTAAAGTACACCGCAGTTTAACTGATGGGGAAGAAGGTCGTTTTGTAGCGGCAACAATATTCGAACAAAAAATGCAACAACAATTGCATAACGGACAGTTTGCCATTTTATATAGAACCAATGCGCAATCGCGTGCTATGGAAGATGCTTTGCGTAAACGCGATATTCCGTATCGTATTTATGGTGGATTATCTTTTTACCAACGTAAAGAAATTAAAGATGTTTTATGTTATTTACGATTGATTATCAACCCAAATGATGAAGAAGCTTTAATTCGTGTCATCAATTATCCGGCGAGAGGAATTGGTAATACAACTATTGAAAAATTAACAGTAGCAGCCAATCATTACAAAAGATCCATTTTCGAAGTTTTAGAACATATTGATAAAATAGATTTAAAACTGAATTCGGGAACCAAAAATAAGTTGCAAGATTTTGTAACGATGATTAAAAGTTTTCAAGTAATTAATGAAAATCATGATGCTTTTTATTTAGCTGATTTAGTTACTAAAAAAACCGGATTAGTTCAAGAACTTAAAAAAGACGGAACGCCAGAAGGAATTACTCGTATTGAAAATATCGAAGAACTTTTAAACGGTATAAAAGATTTTATTGAAGGTCAAAAAGAAATTGATGGAGCAAGAGGTGCTTTAGCTGAATTTATGGAAGATGTTGCTCTTGCAACTGATTTAGATAATGATACTGGCGATGACGATAGAGTTGCATTAATGACTATTCACTTAGCAAAAGGACTTGAGTTTCCTCATGTTTTTATTGTAGGTTTAGAAGAAGATTTGTTTCCAAGTGCTATGAGTTTAAGTTCTCGAAGCGACTTAGAAGAAGAACGACGTTTGTTTTATGTTGCACTAACAAGAGCAGAAAATCAAGCGTATTTAACGTATGCGCAATCGCGTTACCGTTGGGGAAAATTAGTTGACAGTGAACCTTCACGTTTTATTGAAGAAATTGACAGTCAGTATTTAGAATATTTAAATCCAGAAAATAATTCAGGATACCGTTATAAACCAATGATGGATGTTGATATTTTTGGAGACATTGATAAATCTAAATTACGGACAGCAAAACCTGTTGCTAGCAAGCCACCCGCATATTTAAATACACAAGCAAACGAAAAGCCAAACATTCGTAAGTTAAAACCGGTTTCTGGCGTTAGAACACAAGGAAATACTAATTTATTCGATTCTAATTTAGCGATTGGAAATGTTGTTATGCATGAGCGATTTGGGAAAGGGCAAATCATAAATATCGAAGGAATGGCTGGCGATAAAAAAGCCGAAATTAAGTTTGAAGTTGGTGGAGTTAAAAAGTTATTATTGCGTTTTGCAAAACTAGAAGTAATTGGATAGTTAAAACCCTTAACGTTACAATAGAATCTAAAAATCCATCAGTCTAATAATCTAAAAATCTTTAAAAAAATGGCAGAATTTATTAAAATATACGAAGATAAACCTAGTGAAGCTGCTATTAAAAAAGTAGTTGATGTTTTACGAAATGGAGGTTTAATTATTTATCCAACCGATACAGTTTACGGTTTAGGATGTGATATTACGAATACAAAAGCATTAGAACGCATTGCAAAAATAAAGGGTATCAAATTAGAAAAAGCCAATTTTTCATTCATTTGTAACGATTTAAGTAATATTTCAAACTATGTAAAGCAAATAGATACTTCTACTTTTAAAATTTTAAAAAGAGCTTTACCTGGTCCTTATACATTTATTTTACCAGGAAATAACGATTTGCCTAAAGAATTTCGTAAAAAGAGAACAGTTGGTATTCGTGTTCCTGACAACAATATAGCCTTAGAAATTGTAAAATTATTAGGAAATCCAATTGTATCTACATCGATTCATGATGAAGATGAAGTAATAGAATATTCTACCGATCCTGAATTAATTTTTGAAAAATGGCAGAATAAAGTCGATTTAGTAATTGATGGCGGTTATGGAAATAATATTGCTTCAACCATAATTGATTTAACAGGCTATGAGCCAGAAGTTATTCGTGAAGGAAAAGGAAGTTTAGATATTTTGTAATATGAAAAAAATAATACTATTCTTTTTTTTATTTGTTACTTCTATAATACATTCACAAACAATTCTAGGAACCGTTGTAGATTCTAATGAAGAACCTATTTTTGGTGCTTTTATTTATTTTGATGGAACATCTTATGGAACAACAACTGATATTGATGGGAAATTCTCTTTTGAAATTAAATCAAGTATAAACACTCCATTAGTGATAAGTTATGTTGGTTATGAAAAAATTTATTTAAAAGAAATAGATTTTAACAAAAGATATAAATTCATAATGCAAGAATCTATTGAAAATTTAAATGAAGTGGTCGTTTCAAACAATAAATTTTCAAGAAAACAAATGTTGACTATTTTTAAAAACCAGTTTTTAGGAGTTACAAAAGCTGGAAAAAGGTGTACAATTGAAAATGAAGATGAATTATACTTTACTTACGATAACGATAATTTTTTACTTAAAGCATTTGCAGATAAACCATTAATTATTAATAATCCTTTTTTAGGCTACAAGATTTATTTTGATATAAATTCGTTTGAAGCAAAGTTTTATAAATACAGTATTAAAAATTCTGATATTTATTCGAGTATTTACATTGGTACTTCAAGATTTGAAGAGACTTCAAATAGTATTAAAATTGTTAAAAATAGAGAAAAGGCATTTAATGGTTCTCTTTTACAGTTTTTCAGAAATTTTGCAAAAATGAGTTGGGGTAAAGATAAGTTTGTATTGTTTTATAAGTCTTTTCAAGATAACCCAAAAAACCATTTCACTATTAATAGTCCTTTTGATAAATCTACAAAAGTGATAATATTTCCACAAGAAAGTAATTTAAAATCAAAAGGTTTTATTGCAGAGTTTGGTTTGTTGTATAATAATAAAGAACAATCTAAAATTATTTTTCATACAGATAATTTTGAAATTGATGAGTTTGGTTTATTTACAAATTATGATAAAATTTATTTTTCTGGAGCTCTTTCAGAAAAAAAAGTTGGACTAATGTTGCCTTCTAATTATGGGATAGAATGATAAAAAAAAACCGCTACAATTGCAGCGGTTTTTTTATAAGAAATTATTCTTCTGTATTTTCTTGCATAGAATGGTACACATTCATTACATCATCGTCTTCTTCAATTTTTTCTAAAAGTTTTTCAACGTCTGCTGCTTCTTCTGCTGTAAGTTCTTTTGTAACTTGTGGAATTCTCTCAAAGCCAGAAGAAAGTATTTCTAAACCTCTGTTTTCCAATTCTTTTTGAATAGCTCCAAAACTTTCAAATGGTGCATACATTAAAATACCATCTTCATCAGCAAAAATTTCTTCAACCCCAAAATCAATCATTTCAAGTTCAAGTTCTTCAACATCTTGTCCTTCAGCTGGGATTCTAAAATTACAAGTATGATCAAACATAAATTCTACAGAACCTTGTGTTCCCATAGTTCCATTACATTTATTAAAGTAACTTCTTATGTTGGCAACTGTTCTGTTGTTATTATCAGTAGCTGTTTCAATTAAAATTGCAATTCCGTGTGGTGCATAACCTTCAAATAATACCTCTTTAAAATCTGCCGTATCTTTTTCAGATGCTTTTTTAATTGCTCGCTCTACATTATCTTTAGGCATGTTCGCAGCCTTAGCATTTTGTATTACAGCTCTTAATCGCGAGTTAGTTTCAGGATTTGGTCCTCCTTCTTTAACTGCCATTACGATATCTTTTCCTATACGAGTAAACGTTTTAGCCATTGCTGACCAACGTTTCATTTTACGTGCTTTTCTAAATTCAAATGCTCTTCCCATTTCTTATTTTTTAATCTGTGCAAATTTAATTATTTCAAGGTCAATTTCAAAAGACATTTTAAAAATCAATTTCAAGTTTCAACTTCAATTTTTTTAAAAAATATTCATGCTTTTTATAGCACTTGAAATTTGTTCTTGCTCTTGATTCTTTTAAGTTGCTATTTCTTATAAAAAGGTAATTTAACCACTTTTGCAGCAATGTCTTTATTTCTAATTCGAATGAAAATTTCTGAATCAATCGCTGATAGAGCAGTAGGTACATATCCTAAACCAATTGCTTTTCCAAGTGATGGCGACATAGTTCCAGAAGTTACAATTCCTATTACATTTCCGTTTGCATCAGCAATTTCATAATCGTGACGAGGAATTCCTCTTTCTGTTAATTCAAAAGCAACTAATTTTCTTGTTACACCAGCTTCTTTTTGTTTCTTTAAATTTTCAGAATTGGTAAATTCTTTATCAAATTTGGTAATCCAACCTAAACCAGCTTCTAAAGGAGAAGTTGTATCGTTAATATCGTTTCCATATAGACAAAATCCCATTTCTAAACGCAAAGTATCTCTTGCAGCTAATCCAATTGGTTTAATACCAAAAGATGCACCGGCTTCAAAAACTTTGTTCCAAATCGTTTCAGCATCTTCATTTTTAAAATAAATTTCAAAACCTCCAGAACCAGTATAACCAGTTGCAGAAACCGTTACATTATCTACACCAGCAAATTCTCCAATTTGAAACGTATAATAAGGCATATTAACTAAATCAATTGAAGTCAATGATTGCATTGCTTCAGCAGCTTTTGGACCTTGAATCGCTAATAAAGAATAAGAATCTGATAAATCTTGCATTTCAACACCTAAGTCGTTATGTTTCGAAATCCAATTCCAGTCTTTTTCAATGTTTGATGCGTTTACAACAAGCATATAATGATTATCAGCTATTTTATAAATAATTAAATCATCTACAATTCCACCTTCGTTATTTGGTAAACAAGAATATTGTGCTTTACCATCAACTAATTTAGAAGCGTCATTTGAAGTTACTTTTTGAATTAATGCTAATGCATTTTCTCCTTTTAGGAAAAATTCTCCCATGTGAGAAACATCAAAAACTCCAACACCTGTTCTAACAATTTCATGTTCTGCATTTACACCTTCATATTGCACAGGCATATTGTAACCTGCAAATGGAACCATTTTCGCTCCTAAACTTTCATGAACGTGAGTTAAAGCTGTATTTTTCATTATAATTATAGTATAAAATTTGAAGTGGCTAATTTATTAAAATTCTTAATTTTTGAAGGTATAAATACATAGTTTTATTCCAAATAAAAATAAATTGATGATTATCTTAATGAAACCTTGCATTTTAACAATTGTTTACGGAATTTTGGGACTTAAAATTTTAAGATGGAAACGATACATTATATAAGCGCAGATTTATTATCTATTGAGAAAATTAATGAAATAATTTCTCATGATTTAAAACTAGAATTATCAGAAGAAGCTCGTATTAATATTGAAAAATGCCGTAATTATTTAGATGAGAAAATGAAATCTCATGATAAGCCAATTTACGGGATTAATACAGGTTTTGGTTCGCTTTGTAATGTAAAAATTGCTGGAGAAAATTTATCTAAGCTTCAAGAAAACTTAGTAAAATCGCATGCTTGTGGAACTGGAGATGAAGTACCTCATGAGATTGTGAAGTTAATGTTGTTGCTTAAGGTTCAATCGTTAAGTTACGGACATTCAGGCGTTCAGTTAGAAACGGTTGAGCGTTTAATTGCATTTTACAACAATGATGTTTTACCAGTTATATATACTCAAGGTTCATTAGGTGCTTCTGGCGATTTGTCTCCATTGGCCCATTTATCGTTACCTCTTTTAGGTGAAGGTGAAGTTTATTATAATGGATTTAGACAACCATCTCATAAAGTTTTAGAAAGTTTTGGTTGGAAGCCTCTAGTATTAAAATCAAAAGAAGGGTTGGCTTTATTGAACGGAACTCAATTTATGGGCGCTTACGGAGTTTACAGTTTAATAAAAGCATGTAAATTATCATATTTAGCCGATTTAATTGGAGCTGTTTCCTTAGAAGGTTTTGATGGAAGAAAAGAACCTTATACCGATTTAATTCACTTAATTCGTCCGCACAAAGGTCAGGTTGTAACAGCTGAAAAAATGCTAGAATTCCTTGATGGAAGTGAAATTATAGAACAAGAGAAAGTACATGTACAGGATCCGTATTCGTTTAGATGTATTCCACAAGTACATGGAGCAAGTAAAGATACTATTGATTATGTAAAGAAAGTATTCCGTACAGAGATTAATTCGGTTACTGATAATCCAAATATTTTTGTGGGAGAAGACCAAATTATTTCTGGCGGAAATTTCCACGGACAACCATTGGCTTTAGCTTTAGACTTTTTAGGATTAGGTTTGGCTGAATTAGGAAGTATTTCAGAAAGAAGAACGTATCAATTAATTTCAGGGTTAAGAGGTTTACCAGCATTTTTAGTGAATGACCCAGGTTTAAATTCAGGATTTATGATTCCGCAATACACAGCGGCGAGTATTGTTAGTCAAAATAAACAATTTGCAACGCCAGCAAGTATTGATAGTATTGTTTCGAGTAACGGACAAGAAGACCATGTAAGTATGGGTGCAAATGCAGCTACTAAAACACTTAAAATTGTGGAGAATTTAGAGCGCATTTTAGCTATTGAATTGATGAATGCTTCACAAGCTTTAGAATTTAGAAGACCTTTAAAATCGAGTGAGTTTATTGAAATGTTTATAAAATCATATAGAGAAGAAGTTCCTTTTGTAAGTGAAGATAGAATTTTACATTACGATATTGAAAAATCGATTCAGTTTTTGAATAGTTTTCAGATTGATTTGGAAGATTAACTTGCTGTTTTTTATTTAAAAAAATCATGTAAAATGAATTTTAAATTAAACTTTCAACCTGACGAAGAATATTATAAAGAAGCTTACTCTGAATTGATTAGTATTCTTAAATTTAAAAAATTTGAACCACTTTTTGCAATACTTTTGATACTTGTTGGGTTAATTTTATATTATTTTGATGAGAATAAGTCAATTGGAGTATTTCCTGTGATTTTATCATTATTAGGAATATATGAGTTGGTTAAGTTTTATTATGATAGAAAAAAATGGTTGAAGGATAGAAATGAAAGTAAAATAAGCGGAAATAAAATTGAACTTGAATTTACAGATACACATATTAAACATACAGGGCCATTTTCTTCTGGGGAAATAAATTGGAGTGGTTTAAAGTCAATAATAAAGACTAAAAAAGGAATCGTAATTAAACCACAAAATGGTATAAGTATATATTTACCTGACAGGCTTTTTGTTGAACAAAAACAAATTGATTTTATTTTATCTAAAAAAATATAAAGTTATTTTTAACTTACCTAAGAAAAATCAAACTCAAAATTACTAAAATTGCAGGAAGCAATGATAGCGCGGATTTGTAATCCGTGCCAGCAAAGTAAATAAAAAAAAGCAATGTTTAAAAGAGATGCTTTAGTTGTTTAATAATTACAAACTAAATATAGAAATATTTCCATGCTTATATAGCATATAAGGAATAAAATAAGCACGGATTGCAAATCAGCACTATCGGGTTTTTTGTTAATAATAAATATAATTACCATGACTATTTATGATAAAAGATTCTAAAATTAAATTAAGTAAGAAAAAAATATATAAATCTATTGTTGTTTTAATCATTTTTCTTTTAATATGTCTGTTGTTTGTTTTTTACCCAGATACTTTTACCTCTATAATTTTTAGAAATAAATACTTGATTTTTTTAATTGGAATTTCAGGAATAATATTTTCTATTCTTTATTTATACCCAATAATTAATAAACTTTTTAAATTAAATATTGGATTAGAGATAAATGAAAATGGAATAATTAACAACACAGAATATCTTAATCTAGGATTAATTAAATGGTCTGATGTAAGTAATATACGAATTAAAGAATTTGGTAAAGGAAGATATTTATTATTAGATTTAAAAAACGAGGAAGATTATCTTAATAGATTAAATAGTAATGTCTTTAAATTTTATGCAAAATTTAATAAAGTTCAATATGGTACAATAGTTCACATAACTCATTCTACATTAGAATGTACTTTTGAGGAATTAGAACAGTTTATAATTGAAGGTTATGATTCAAGTAAGAATAAATAAAAAGGCAATATCCAATAGAGTAGATTTGCAATCCGTGCAAGCTACTAGTAGATTTTTTTAAGGTTTTTATGTTTTTATTTTAAAAATACAAACTCAAAATTCCTAAAATAGCAGGAATTCCTTGTACAAAGAATATCTTTTTAGAAATAGAATAAGCACCATAAGTTCCTGCAACAGCTACACATGTTAGAAAAAATAGTGCAATATTTTTACTCCAAATATCATCTGTAATACATAATGACCAAATTAATCCTGCTGCTAAAAACCCATTGTATAAACCTTGATTAGCAGCCATAGTTTTCGTTTTTTCAAACAAATCTTTTGGAAAATTTCTAAATACTTTATAGGCTTTGGTAGTCCATACAAACATTTCTAACCATAAGAAATACAAGTGGAGTAGTGCTACAATAACGATTAATAGTTGTGAAATAATATGCATAAAATTAGTCTAATTTTGTGAGTTCAGAAAAAATTTCCATTTCTGGGTATTCTTTCATTGTACTTTTTATGATGATAGATTTTTCTCTAACTTCTGTTATTTCAACATATAAATAGCCATCAAAATCTTTGTTTTTTGCAAGAGTTTCTTTTGTAGGATACAAAGTGTACTTACAATCGGAAATCCAATTTACATGAAATGAATATCCTTCTTTTTCACCTTCAATTTCTTCCGTTTGTATGTTTCCTTTACGCTTAATTAAAAAAACAGTTCCTGTAGTTTTGTCAACTAGTTTAAAAGTTCCGTTTCTAAAGTTCTTACAATCTTCTTGTCCATAAGATATTGAAGTTATTGTTAGGATTAAGGTTAAAAGTAGTTTTTGTATTTTTTTCATTTTTTAAAACCCATTTACAATTGCTAAGAAATCGTCTGCTTTTAATGCTGCTCCACCAATTAAACCACCATCGACATCTTTTTTTGAAAATATCTCTTTTGCGTTATCTGGCTTTACACTTCCACCATAAAGAATAGAAACATTTTCGGCAACATCATTACCAAATACTTTATCAACTAAACTTCTAATAAATGCATGCATTTCTTGAGCTTGTTCTGGAGAAGCAGTTTCGCCAGTTCCAATAGCCCAAACAGGTTCGTAAGCTAAAATGATATTTGACCAATCGTTTTTTTGTAAATGAAATAAAGCATCTCTTAATTGGTATTCCACCACATTAAAGTGATTATCAATTTGTCGGTCTTTTAATTCTTCGCCAAAACAAAAAATAACACGCATATTATGTTTTAAAGCAGTGTCTACTTTATTTGCTAATAGTGCATCTGTTTCATGAAAATATGCTCTTCTTTCACTATGACCAAGAATTACAGTATTTACACCAATATTAGTTAACATTGATGCTGAAATTTCTCCTGTAAAAGCGCCACCTTCAGCTTGATGCATATTTTGTGCCGCAACAGTTATATTATTTCCTTCAGAAATAGTAACTGCTGTTTGTAAGTTAACAAACGTTGGTGCTACAATAATTTCTGTTGATGTATTTTGTTTTTTTAATACAATTTCTTCAATTAAAGCAATTGTTTCTGAATGCGTTTTATGCATTTTCCAGTTTCCTGCAACTATATTTTTTCTCATTATTTTAATGTATTTAATGTTTCTGTAATTTTTTCATCATCAGCTTCAATAGCTTTAAACAAAGCAATTTTACCTGTTTTATCAACAATCATATAACGTGGAATCCAATTTAGTTTCACTGATTTTCCAAAAACGCCTTTCATTCCGTCTGAAGTTAAATAGTGTTCTCCTTGTACATCATATTTAGCAATTCCTTTTATCCATGATTCATAATTTTTATCCATAGAAATGAATAAGTAAGTTGCATCGGGAAATTTTGCTTGTAATGCTTTTAGTTTAGGCATTCCTTTGATACAATCTGAACACCACGAAGCCCAAACGTCAATAACAATCGTTTTTCCTTCGTATTTTTTTAAAATATCTTTAAATGCAATAGATTCATTATTAGTATCTACCATTACATTTTCTAAGGCTTCTTGCTTAAACTTTGTTTGTTGTGCTTGCGAACAAGAAAGTGTAAATAATGCTATTGTAAATAGTGAAATAATCTTTTTCATAATAATATTGTTTTAAATTTTTTATAAAATTACAATTAGTAAAATCAGATTTTCTTAATAAAACCTCAATTGTTTAGCTATTGTTAGCTAACTAACTTTTTATTTTAAGTCTAATTTGTCAATATCATTAAAGTGTACTTTTTGAACAATTGTTCCTTTTTCTAAAAGTACAATACTAGGATTTGCTCTTTCTACTGTTTTTAAAGTTGTTGCATCGCAAAAGTAATAATCAAATGTGTGTTTGAATTTAGTTTTATAAGCAGCAATTGTTTCAGGATTAGAAGAAGTCATACCAATTACCAAGTATCCTTTTGCAATTGCTTTTTGATGTAGTTCTTCTAAAGCTTCCATTCCTTTATCTTTAGATTTATCTAAATCATACGAAATAAACATCATAACTTTTGGTTCTTGTAAAACACTATCAGTATAATCTGTTCCATCTTTTTCAATTGTAAAATCGTGAATTGGCGGAACATAACCTTGCTTGATTAGTTTGTCTTTTCTGTCAACAAATTCAGCTCCTTCAGGAATTTTATTAGCCATAACATCAGCATAACTAATTTCGGTATCCACACCATTTATTTTATAAATGAACACCATTTCATATTCGCTTTTTTCAGCTCCTTCGGGGATTTCCATTCCTTTTTGAATATTTGTGCCCACTTTATACGCTCTAAAATCGATTAAAGGCAAATGCTGTAAAACATAAAATGCCATGAATAAACACAAAGAGTATGTTGCAAAAACAGTTAAGTTTATAGGTGTTTTGTCTAATAAAGGATTTATATACTTTTGGTTAAAGAAAAGTATTAGAATAAAAAATAACAACACAATATCTTTTGTGAATGATTGCAATGGTGTTAACTTTAGAGCATCACCAAAACAACCACAATCGGTTACTTTATTAAAATAAGCAGAGTAAAAGGTAAGGAACGTGAAAAATACAATCATTGCTAATAAACTCCAAATGGTAAATTTGGTTTTAAAACCAATTAATAGCATTACCCCTAAAACAACTTCAAAAATGACAACAAAACAAGCAATTACTAGTGCAAATGGAATTAAAAATTCAACATTTAAAACATCTGCATTAAAATATTCTTCAAGTTTATAGGAAAAACCTATTGGGTCGTTTAATTTAATTAAGCCCGAAATTATAAATAATACGCCGACAAATATTCTTGAAAATTGTGTAATTATATTTCTAATATTCATTTTTATTTATTTTAAATTGAAAAATTATTTAGCAATATTCATGTGTATTAATGCAAATACAGAATAGTTAATCATATCTTGGTAATTGGCATCAATTCCTTCAGAAACTAATGTTTGTCCTTTATTGTCTTCAATTTGTTTTACACGAAGTAATTTTTGTAAAATTAAATCGGTTAAACTGCTTACACGCATTTCGCGCCAAGCTTCACCATAATCATGATTTTTATCTTCCATTAATTGCTTTGTTAGGGCAATTTTTTCATCGTATAATTGTACTGCTTCGTCATATTTTAAATCGGGTTGTTCTGCAATTCCTTTATCAATTTGAACCAAAGCCATAATGCAATAGTTAATGATTCCTATAAATTCAGATGCTTCACCTTCATCAACTTTACGCACTTCATTTTCCTGAAGGCTTCTTATGCGTTGTGCTTTAATAAAAATTTGGTCAGTTAACGATGGTAAACGTAATATTCTCCAGGCTGTTCCGTAGTCTTTTGTTTTTTTGGTAAACAAATCGCGACAAATTGCTATCACTGCATCGTATTCTTGTGACGTATTCTTCATTATTTCGGTATCTTTGTAGTAAGTTTCTTCAAAAGTAACATTATTTTTTTGGAATGAATAATGAAGATTAACGAATTTTGATTTTAAAGTATGACTATTAACTGTAAAGGAAGCCTTATTGATTTATCTACTCCTAAAATAATGGGGATTTTAAATGTAACTCCCGATTCATTTTATGATGGTGGTTCTTATAAAAACGAAATTGAAATAGTAGCACAGGTTGAGAAAATGATTGCCGAAGGCGCTACTTTTATTGATGTTGGTGCTTATTCGAGTAAACCAGGAGCCGAATTTGTTTCGGAAGATGAAGAATTGAATAGAATTTTACCTGTGATAGATTTACTTTTAAATAAGTTTCCAGATGTTTTATTGTCTATTGATACATTTAGAAGTGAAGTTGCAAAGCAAGCTATATATAAAGGTGCAGCTATAATTAATGATATCTCAGCAGGAATGTTAGATGATAATATGTTGCAAACTATTGCCGAATTGCAAGTGCCTTATATCATGATGCATATGAAAGGAACTCCTAAAACGATGCAATCATTAGCAATTTATGATGATGTTGTTAAAGAAGTTATTTTTTATTTTTCGGAAAGAATTAATGCAACTAGAAAATTAGGAATTAATGATGTTATTGTTGATCCTGGATTTGGTTTTGCAAAATCATTAGAGAATAACTATGAAATTATGCAGAATTTAGAACTTTTCTCAATTTTAGAATTACCCGTTTTAGTTGGAATATCTAGAAAATCTATGATTTATAAATTATTAGAAAATTCAGCACAAGAAGCCCTAAATGGAACCACTGTTTTAAATACAATTGCATTACAAAAAGGAGCTCAAATTTTAAGAGTTCACGATGTTAAAGAAGCACAAGAGTGTGTCAAAATATATAACCAATTTAAATGAAAAAAATAAGTATATCCTTAATCGTTTTTTTACTAATTGTATCTTGTAAAAAAGAAGACGTTCAATTGCCAAAAGCAGATATTTCTGTAATGAAAGATATTACAGATCACTCGCCAATTTATATGTTTTATGAAAACGATAGTGTTGTAGATGTAAATAAAAACAATTCTATAAGTACTACAAATTGGGTTTTTAATATTGACAAAAGACTTCCATTAGGAATTGTTATTCCTGAAATAATGAAGCTTCAGTATAAAAAAGCAAATTCATCTCATAAAAAAGAAGGAGCAATTAATGTGTTTTCTTACGCAGATAGTATTGGGAAAAATTTAGCTTTTTTACCTTTTACAGACGTTCAATATAAAATAGATAAAGACTTTTCTAAGTTTTTTATTAAGAAAAATGCTGAAGCTTATATGCCGTATCATAATTTTACTGTCAATTTTAATAATGAAAATAAAATTACAGTTGATGGTAATGATATTGAGCGTGAAGAATTAGTAGACTTTATTAAAGATTTTGCTGATTTTACAAACGATGGAAAAACTACAATATTGCATTTAAACTTTGATAAGCGTTTGACTTTTGGCGAATATATTCAAAATAAAATATTAATATGGAAATTAAATTCGGATAAAATTCAAATTTCTTCTTTTGAATTTATTTATGATGTAAACGAATTACCTGATTGTAATTGTAAATTATAAGAATAAAAAAAGCCTTGCAATTGCAAGGCTTTTTTTATGTTTCTATTTGAATTCTGACATTTCGTCTTTCTTTTCTTTTTTCTCAAGTTTCTTTTCAAATAATTTATTGATTTGATCTAAATTAAATGCTTTAGTAACTCCTGTAGTTTCATTCTTTTTGTTTTTAGCCATAAACTGAACATAAGTTTGTCCTAAGTTTTTTGAATAATGTAACCAAACGAAATCTTCTGGTAATTCTAATTTAATATCTACTAAAGGATCTGAGTTAAAACCATCAATGATAATTTTATTTAGAGCTTCATAATCATTATTTAAATCTTTAAAGTAAAAAGACTTAGAATTGATTGATTCTTCATTTTCAATATTTTTATAAAAGAAAGTATATTTATTTCCTTCTGTTAAAATAAATATGTCATTTTGCCCAATTGAACCTAATCTAATAATAGGAGTAGTTTCAATTACTTTAATTTGCGCATTAGAAAAAAAAGTTAAGAAAAGTGCACAAGCAAGAATAATTTTTTTCATGTGGTAGTTATTAATTAATCGGTTAAGTTTATTTTTTGCTAAATATATATCAAAATATATATATATCAAAAAATTATCAATTTATAAAATGATTTTTTTTAAAAACTATTGATGATGATAAGGTTCGTTTCTTAAAATGGTGAATCCACGATAAATTTGTTCAATTACAAACAAGCGAACCATTTGGTGAGAAAAAGTCATTTCTGATAAAGAAACTTTACCAACAGCTTGTTTATAAACGGTTTCACTAAAACCATAAGGGCCACCAATTACAAAAACTAACGTTTTTATTCCAGCATTCATTTTCTTTTGTAGAAAATTAGAAAAACCGACACTCGAAAATGTTTTGCCGTTTTCGTCTAACAAAATTAAATGTTCTGTTGGCGTAATTTTAGATAAGATTAATTCGCCTTCTTTTTCTTTTTGTTGGGCTTCGCTTAAATTCTTTACGTTTTTAATATCAGGAATAATTTCTAAATCAAACTTTACATAAAAAGACAAACGCTTGGTGTACTCATCAATCAGCGATTGTAAGTTTTTATTGTCTGTTTTCCCTATGGTTATGAGTTTGATGTTCATTGATTATTGTTTATTCGTTGATTTGGTTATTTGTGGATTTGGGAATTACTTATAAAAAAATAATATGAAATTTTCAATATCTTTTTTTGACCAACTAAAACTATAAGCTTTATTGTATTTAGTTTCTAAATCCATTAAATTTAAATAAAGTTCATTTTCAGTAAATTGATTTGACTGAAAAATATGTTTAAATTCACTTTTTAAAAGAATCTTGTTTATTTCTTTTTCTTTATTATACATTTCAAATAGATAAAGAAGAATAAAGTTTGAATAAATTGAATTTTCAATTTTCAAATCTTCAATATATAAAAGGTTTTTTTTTGATTCTAACCAATCTAATTCACTTAAACATCTATAAGATAAAATTAGGTTCTTATCTTTAAAATTATTTTCATAAGCATTTTCTAGAATAAAGGAATTTTTATTATCCGAAAATTTTCCAATAGTATATATAGTATAACTTATTTTTTCTAAATCAGTACAATGTAAATTATTTTCTAAGACTTTAAAGAAGTGTTGTTTTTTTAATTCTTCGTAATATTCTTTTTTTGTGTTTTTTGATAAATCTGAACCTAAATAAAAATCTCTAGCAAATGTTAGTATTTCAACGTAATCATGTTTGGAATTTACTATCCAATCAATTATTTCTGATACTAATTCTGAAATTGTAATTTCTTCAAATAAAAAATTCAAATTACAATCAAATGAATATTCATTTTTTAAATAATCAAGTAGAAATTCTTTCTTCATTTTTCAAATTATTTACTTTTAGATTTCTCATAACATCGAAATGACAAGTTTGTGTTTAGCTTTAACAAATAAACGATTAACCAAATCAACAAATAAACAATTAACCAAATCAACAAATCCACAATTAAAGCTTCTCCGCTAAATACTTTCCAGTAACCGAATTCTTATCTTTTGCTACTTCTTCTGGAGTTCCAAAAGCCATTAGTTTTCCACCAAATTCACCACCTTCAGGACCAATATCAATTATATAATCGGCGCATTTTATCAAATCTAAATTATGCTCAATTACTATAATAGAATGTCCTTTGTCAATTAAAGCATCAAATGATTTTAGAAGTTTTTTAATATCGTGAAAATGCAAACCAGTTGTTGGTTCGTCAAAAACAAATAGCGCTTTGTCTTTAATTGTTCCCTTTACTAAAAACGAAGCCAATTTAATACGTTGTGCTTCTCCACCAGAAAGTGTAGAAGAAGATTGTCCAAGTTGTACATAGCCTAAACCAACATCTTGTAAACATTGTAACTTCTGAGTAATTTTTGTTTGCTTGTGTTCGGTAAAAAAAGCTAAAGCATCATCAATAGTAAGTTTTAAAACATCATCAATGTTTTTACCTTCAAAAGTAGCTTCTAACACTTCTTTTTTAAATCGTTTTCCATTACACGTTTCACATTCTAAATGCACATCGGCCATGAATTGCATTTCAATAGTTACTTCACCATCACCTTTACAGGTTTCACATCTTCCGCCATCGACATTAAATGAGAAATGCTTTGGTAAATAACCTCTTAATTTTGAAACATTTTGTTTAGAAAACAATTCTCTAATATCGTCATATGCTTTTATATACGTAACCGGATTGGAACGTGAACTTCTACCAATTGGGTTTTGGTCAACGTATTCAATATGTTTTATGTTTGAGAAATTCCCTGCAAGTTCTGTAAACTGCCCCGGTTTTTCACCAACGCCTTCTAATTTCTTTTGAATGGCAGGAAACAATATTTTTTTAACCAATGTACTTTTTCCACTACCAGAAACTCCAGTTATCACAGTTAAACAGTCTAATGGAAATGTAAAATCTTGATTTTGTAAATTATTTTCTCTTGCTCCAATAATATCAACGTGATTTTTAAATTTTCTACGCTTTTTTGGAACGGCAATTTCTTCTTGTCCGTTTAAGTATTTGGCAGTTAAAGAATCGGCTTTTAAAATTTCATCATACGTTCCTTGTGCAACTAAGTACCCGCCATTTGTTCCTGCTTCCGGACCAATATCAATTATCATATCGGCGGCCTTCATGATGTCTTCATCGTGCTCAACAACAATAACAGTATTTCCTAAATCGCGAAGTTCTTTTAATACTTCAATTAATCGTTCGGTGTCTTTTGGGTGTAATCCAATGCTTGGTTCATCTAAAATATACATTGAACCCACTAAACTACTTCCAAGTGAAGTGGCAAGATTAATTCGTTGAGATTCTCCACCAGATAAAGTAGCAGAATTTCTATTTAAAGTTAAATAACTTAATCCAACATTATACAGAAAACCTAATCGGTTATTGATTTCAATCAAAAGTCGTTTTGCAACTTTTGCATCGTAATCGTTTAATTCTAAGGCTTTAAAAAACTCAATTAATTTAACAATTGGTAAATCAACTAGTTCTGAAATGGTTTTATTTGCAATTTTAATATAATTGGCTTCTGGTCTTAATCTTTTTCCTTTACACGCCGTACATTTTGTTTTACCTCTATAACGAGATAACATTACACGATTTTGAATTTTATAATTCTTTTCTTCAAGTTCAGCGAAGAATGCATCTAGACCTGTAAAATACTTATTTCCAGTCCAAATTAATTGTTTTTGTTCGTCAGTCAGTTCAAAAATAGGTTTGTGAATAGGAAAATCGAACTTATATGCGTTGTTTACCAATTCATCTCTAAACCAACTCATGCTTTCACCGCGCCAAGGATAAATTCCGTTTTCGTATACAGAAAGTGCTGTATTTGGAAAAACCAATTCTTCATCGATACCAATAACGCTTCCGTAACCTTCACATTTTGGACAAGCTCCATATGGATTGTTAAAGCTGAATAAATGAATATTAGGTTCTAAAAAAGTAATTCCGTCAAGATCAAAATTTGAACTGAAAGAAAACTTATTTTCAGTATTTAATTCTTGTAAATAACATTCACCTTTTCCTTCATAGAAAGCAACTTGTACAGAATCGGCTAATCTGTTGAAAAACTCTTCTTCTTTTTTAACTACAATTCTATCAATAATTAATAAAACGTCTTTTACATTTAATTTATCAGCTTCAATTTCGTCTAAACGAACCATTTCGTTTTTAACTAAAACACGAGCAAAACCTTGTTGTAATAATACTTTTAATTTATCTTCTAAGGGCCTTCCTTCCTCTAAATGAATTGGTGAAAGTAATAACCATTTGCTGTTTTCTTCTAAAGTTTCAATTTTAGAAATTACGTCTGAAATGGTATCTTTTTTTACTTCTTGACCTGAAATAGGAGAGTAGGTTTTACCAATACGAGCAAATAAAAGTTTTAAATAATCGTATATTTCGGTTGAAGTTCCTACTGTTGAACGCGCATTTGTAGTATTAACCTTTTGTTCAATAGCAATTGCAGGAGCAATTCCTTTAATGTATTCTACTTTAGGCTTGTCTAAACGGCCTAAAAATTGACGTGCATAAGAAGATAAACTTTCTACATAACGTCTTTGACCTTCTGCATATAAAGTATCAAATGCTAAACTCGATTTTCCTGAACCAGAAAGACCAGTTACCACAACTAGTTTGTTTCTAGGTATAGCAACATCTATATTTTTTAAATTATGGAGTTGAGCACCTTTTATTAAGATGTTTTTTTTTGGTTCTAGCTTCGAAAAGTCGGTTTTTATCATGGCAAAAAGTAAAGATTTGCAAATTTACATAAATTAAAATCATAAGCCAATATAATACAGTCTTAGAAAGAAATCAATTGGGTTTAAAATTTTAAGTAGTAATCAACAAAAAATCAATATTTTTATCATTAACTTGCTAATAATTAGTTGTTTTTTCTCTTTTTTTGGTAAATTTTAACTTTTTAAATAAAAATGTTAACGAATATTTGGTTTTTATATTTTATTTGCTTTAAATTTGACCTTATTAACAATCTAAAAAGATAGCCTATACTTAAAAATTACTTTTATAAAATTTACAATTCCAATAAATTAAAAGGTAATCTTATGGCTAATCACAAACTTTCTGACAGTATTTTGGTTAAAAACTATATTGAAGGTGATGAACAATCATTATCAATTTTAATAGAAAGACATCAATCTAAAATTTATGGATTCATTTATTCTAAAATTAATGATAAAGATTTATGTGAAGATATCTTTCAAGATACTTTTATTAAGGTAATTAAAACACTTAAAGCAAAATCATACAATGAAGAAGGTAAGTTTTTACCTTGGGTTATGCGTATTGCACATAATTTAGTAATTGATCATTTTAGAAAATCTAAAAGAATGCGTTTTCAGAGAGATACTGATGAATATTCTATTTTCTCACTTTTATCAGATACTAGTTTAAATGTTGAGAATCAAATTATTTTAGAACAAGTTGAATTAGATTTAACTAAACTTATTGAAGAACTTCCAGAAGACCAGAAAGAAGTTTTAAAAATGCGTATTTACCAAGATTTAAGTTTTAAAGAAATAGCAGAAACTACTGGTGTTAGTATTAATACTGCCTTAGGTAGAATGCGTTATGCAATTATGAACTTAAGAAAAGTGATAGAAAAAAATCAAATTATTTTAACGAATTAAACAATAATATAATATTGGTTTGCGTTATAGATGAAAACACAATAAATTCTATGGCAAAACTTTACTCTAAAAAGAAATTAGCAACCAATAAAATGTTACCTAAAAAAGAAACGATTTCGTTTATTCTTAACTATTCTAAAGCGTTGAGAATTGAAAAAGTAGGTAAGATAACTTTTGAAATTATTGCTAATTAAAAAAAAGCCTCGTAATCTTATTACGAGGCTTTTTTGTTATATTCGTTTAATATCGATTTTCTACCAATAGTTTTAGTGATAATATCTTTCTCTAAATCCCAACCACGTGCTGGGGAATATTCTCTACCGTACCAAATAATTTGTAAGTGTAAATCGTTCCAAAGTTTTTCAGGGAAAATGCGTTTTGCATCTTTTTCAGTTTGCTGAACATTTTTACCATTGGTTAAATTCCATCGGTACATTAATCTGTGAATGTGCGTGTCAACTGGAAATGCAGGAACTCCAAACGCTTGACTCATAACAACACTTGCTGTTTTATGTCCAACGGCTGGTAATTCTTCTAAAGCTTCAAAGCTTTGAGGAACTTCTCCATTATGTTTGTCAATTAATATATGTGATAATCCGTGAATTCCTTTTGATTTCATAGGAGAAAGTCCGCAAGGTTTTATAATTTCCTTAATTTCTTCCACACTCATTTTTATCATATCATACGGATTATCAGCCTTTGCAAACAAAAGTGGTGTAATTTGATTAACTCTTACATCTGTACACTGAGCAGAAAGTAAAACGGCAATCAATAAGGTGTATGGATCTTTATGATCTAAAGGAATTGGAATCTCTGGATATAATTCGTTTAACGTATTTATAACAAATGTTACTTTTTCGTTCTTTGTCATTTTTGTACTTTTATAGTTTATTACAACTTTTAACAAAGTTACACTTAATACAAATTAAACAAAATATAAAATGACAACTTTAAAAATAGGAGATAAGGCTCCAAATTTTTCAGCATTAGATCAAAACGGAAAACAACATTCTTTATCTGATTATAAAGGAAAAAAATTAGTAGTTTTCTTTTATCCAAAAGCAAGTACGCCTGGTTGTACGGCTGAAGCATGTGATTTAAGAGATAATTTTGAACGCTTTAAAGCAAATAATTATGAAATTCTTGGAGTTAGTGCTGATAGTGCTAAACGCCAAGCAAATTTTATTGAGAAAAATAAATTACCTTTTCCGCTTTTAGCTGACGAAGAAAAATCGGTTATTGAGGCATTTGGTGTTTGGGGACCAAAAAAATTTATGGGTAAAGAGTATGATGGAATTCATAGAACTACTTTTGTAATTGATGAAAATGGTATTTTAACTGATGTTATTGAGAAAGTAAAAACAAAAGCCCACGCAGAACAAATACTAGATTAATAAAAAATCCCGCAATTGCGGGATTTTTTTAGTTTGTTTTTTCTGCTATTTGTTTTGTAGGATCATAACCAAACAAATTGTGCGTTTTTATAATTTCAGAAATACCTTCAGGAAGCATTTCTTCCCAACCTTCTTCGTTATTGGTAATCATTTTTAGTACTTTTCTAGAAAATATTTCTAGATTTTTTTCTTCAAAATCTTCAATATCAACTACTTTACCATTAAATTTAAAGAACTTATACAACTCTTTCATTCTTGGATGTACTTTTAAATTATCTGAATTGATAATTGATCCATCCTCATCTTTCATAGGATACAAGTATACTTTTAAATCTCTATAGAATAATTTACCAAAAGCTTCCAGAATACCTCCAGATAAATGGCGGTAATATTTTTCGTCAAATATATCTACAAGATTATTAACTCCCATTGCAAGCCCCATGCGAGCTTTTGTATAATTAGAAAAATATTCTACTACTTTAAAGTATTCTTGGAAATTAGAAATCATTACTGTTTGTCCTAGAGAACAAAGTAATTCTGCTCTATCTAAAAAGTCTCTCTCATCAATTTCACCTTCAGCTTTTAAGTTAGATAGGGTAATTTCAAAAATCACAAATGTATTTTCTTTATCAACTTTTTTCTCTTCAATAAACATGTTATATGACTTCTTAAACATGTTCATATTTACCTTAGTAACAGGCCTAAAACTTCCTCTTAAAGCTAAAATATTTTTTTTGTATAAAACAGCAGCTGGTAAAATATTATTTCCATCTGGACCAAACATTACAGCATCGGTCATACCATTTTTAACTAATTGCAAACTCATTAAGCGATTATCAACTTCGGCAAAACGAGGTCCAGAGAAATTAATGGTATCAATTTCTAACTGATCTTTATCTAAATGATCGTATAAATAGCGTAATAATTTTTTTGGATCGTTGTATTTATAAAATGCACCATAAATTAAATTTACACCTAAAATACCAAGAGTTTCTTGTTGTAGTTTAGCATCTGTTTCCTTAAAACGGATATGTAATAAAATTTCATTATACTCTTCATTTGGTTCTACTTGATAGCGTATTCCTACCCAACCGTGCCCTTTATATTGTTTTGCAAAATCTATTGTAGCAACTGTATTTGCGTAAGTAAAGAATAATTTATTAGGATGTTTATCTCTTAATAAACGCTCTTCCATTAAGTTAGATTCATGCGAAAGCATTTTTCGCAATCTACTTTCGGTTACATATCGTCCATCATCTTCTACACCATAAATAGCATCACTAAAATCTTTATCATAAGCAGACATTGCTTTTGCAATTGTTCCAGAAGATGCTCCAGCTCTAAAAAAGTGACGAACAGTTTCTTGACCTGCACCAATCTCAGAAAAAGTACCATATATATACTCATTAAGATTAATTCTTAGTGCTTTATCCTTAAGAGAAGGAATTTGCTCTATTATTTTATCTCCACTTAATTTTATGTCGGTTACAATACTTTTCATATATAACAGTAATTTTGGGTCAATTTTAAGTAATCTTATTTACTGCAAAGTTAATCATTTTGTTAAAAATTTAGGTAATTATTCTTATTTTTGTGTAAAAATATAACATTGAAGGTTTATTTCTTAGGAACAGGTACATCACAGGGGATTCCCGTCATTGGAAGCAATCACCCCGTTTGTTTAAGTGAAGATTTAAAAGACAAAAGATTAAGGGTTTCTGTTTGGGTTTATTCTAATAGTTTTTCTTTTGTAATTGATTGTGGACCAGATTTTAGACAACAAATGTTAGCTTCTAAATGTTCAAAAATTGATGCCATTTTATTTACTCATGAACATTCAGATCATACTGCCGGTTTAGACGATATTCGTCCTTTTAACTTTAAACAAGGTGCTCTTTCTGTATATGCTCATCAAAGAGTAATTCAAAATTTAGAAAAGCGTTTTGATTATATTTTTGAAACGGAAAATAAATATCCTGGAGCTCCTTCTGTACAAACACATGAAGTAAAAGAAAACGTTCCATTTAGTGTAAACAATATACGAGTTGTTCCAATCAATGCTTTTCATGGAAGTTTACAGGTTTTTGGATATAAAATAGAAGATTTTGTGTATTTAACCGATGTTAAAACCATTTCTCAAGATGAAATAAATAAAATTATTAATTGTAAAATATTGGTAATTAATTGCTTACGTGAAGAGCATCATAATACACATTTTAATTTACAAGAAGCTTTAGATTTTATATCTTTGGTTCAGCCCGAAAAGGCTTATTTAACACACATAAGTCACTTATTTGGATTTCATGAAGATATACAACAAAAACTTCCAAATAACGTTTATGTAGCATATGATAATTTAGAAATTTCAATTTAAACTCATTTTTTATGAAAAACACATTCATGTATTTATTTATCTTTTCGTTATTGATAAATGTTTTTTTATACGTTAATTCAAACAAAATTTTAAAAGCTAAAGATGCTGATGTTGTTCGAATGAAGGAAAGCTTAAAAGCGGCTAATGTTTCTATCGATTCATTAAAAGCAAGCGATTATTTTTCTATTGAGACAGATCAAGACGCACAAGATTATTTTTATAATAAAAATTTAGATTACCCAAAAGTAATGGCTAAAATTAATGAAGATTTAGTTACATTAAATACAAATAAAGAAGGTAATAAATTAGTTCCTTATGAACCAATTGATGGAAAGCCATTTATTATTAATAAAGCAAAAATGTTAAACCATAGATGGATTATTGCGGAATATTCTAATTCTAGTTTATGGGGGCAAGTTTTAATAAAATATTTTCATAATGATGATAAACCAACCGATTTTGAAACGGTAGAAACCATTATGTATGAAAAACAATCAATGAAATAATATTTAAAGCTCCAATTTTGGAGCTTTTTTTATAAGAAAAAACTATTTTGAAATCGAAAATTGCAATTTCAACGTATATGATTTTAATTCGTTTATTTGTATTTTTGAAATAAATAAAAAAAATGAAAATTGTTATATCTCCAGCAAAGTCATTGGATTTTGAAGCTAAATTACCTACTAAATTATTTACGGAATCTGAATTTTTAAAGAAATCAGAAACCGTACAAAAGATTTTGAAAAAGAAAAAACCAAAGCAATTGATGGAATTAATGTCAATTTCAGATAAGTTGGCCGATTTAAATTGGCAACGTAACCAAGATTGGGCAATTCCTTTTACTTCTGAAAATGCACGACCGGCAATTTTTGCTTTTAATGGCGATGTATATACAGGTTTAGATGCATATACAATTCCAGAAGAAAAATTAACTATTTTACAAGATAAATTGAGAATTTTATCAGGATTGTATGGTATGCTTAAGCCACTTGATTTAATGCAACCATATCGTTTAGAAATGGGAACAAAAATTGAAATTGGTGCAAAGAAGAATTTATATGAATTTTGGAAAAAAACAATTACTGATGCTTTAAACAAAGAACTTTCTAAAGATGAATTGTTTATTAATTTAGCGAGTAACGAATATTTTAGCGCCATTGATACCAAAGCGTTAAAAGTAGCTGTCATTACGCCAGAATTTAAAGATTATAAAGACGGAAAATTAAAAATGATTAGTTTCTTCGCTAAAAAGGCTAGGGGATTAATGGTACGTTATATTATTGATACCAATGCAGAAACCATTGATGATTTAAAACAATTTAATTACGATGGTTATGCGTTTGATGCCAATTTATCTAAAGGAAATAAGTTGGTTTTTACGAGATAGATAAACTAAAGTGTTGCTAATTGTACAGCAAATAGTTTTTGAAAACGTTCTGGAAATTCATCTTTTATATGAATATTTTCGTTGGTAAAAGGATGGGTAAACTGTAAAGAATAGGCATGTAAATACAAACCTTTTCCATTTAAAATTAATGGTTCTGTTCCATAGGTTTTATCTCCTAAAATAGGATTTCCTATACTGGCCAAATGAATGCGCAATTGATGTCTTCTGCCTGTACACGGATTCAATTGTACTAAATTAAGCTTACCAAAACGTTCTGAATTTAGTGTTGCAAGTACTTTATAACACGATTTTGATTTTTTTTCGTCTACCTCAGAAGTAATAATGCCTTTCGATTGCATTTCACTAATGGTAACAGCATAATATGTTTTTTGAATCTTTTTTTCTTCAAATAGTTCATTTAAAACACGAATACTAGTACTCGTTTTACCTATTAGTAATACGCCAGTTGTGGCATAATCTAATCGATGTACGGGCTGTGGTTTGGTAGCATCTGCAAGTGGGCTTTGTTTAAGATTTTGTGGCAAAGCATGGGCAATGGTTTTAAAACCGTTACCGCTTACTAAAATTCCTGCAGGTTTATGAATAATGGCTAAATATTCATCTTCATATAAAACTGTAAGTGGAAATACTAACTTTCTTTGCTTACTTGCTTCTTCCGGTATAGTTAAGATTATAGTTTCTCCTCCTTTAATTAAGGTTGCGGTTTTGGCAATGTTGCCATTAACAGTAATATAGTTTTTTTTAAGTACTTTTTTTAAAGCCGACTTGGTTAAAGCCGACATGAAAATTCCAACTCCATATTCTTGTAAGCGAACAGGAGCAATTAGCATAGGAACGATATGGGTTTCAATTGATTTAATGATGTTTTTATTTGTATTTCTTAAAAAGAGGCGTTTTTCATTATGATGTTTTAGCGAGTTGCTTTATCATACCTTTAAAAATGAAGCCATGAAAAGGTAAAACTGAGTACCAATATAATCTTCCTGCTAAGCCTAAGGGTCTAAAGGTAGCTGTTTGTACAAGTTGGTTGTTTACTATTTTAAACTCTAGCCATGCTTCACCCGGTAATTTCATTTCTGCAAATAAAAGCAATCTTCCTTCTTCTTTATTTGCATATAAAACACGCCAGAAGTCAATTGCATCCCCAACATTTATAGTCGTTGTATTTGTTCTACCTCGCCTTAAACCAACTCCTCCAAATATTTTATCTATAAAACCTCTTGTTTTCCATAAAAAGTTACCGTAGTACCAACCGGTTTTTCCACCAATACTCCATATTTTATCAATGCAAACTGCTTTGTTTTCTATGGTTATGGTTTTTTGGTCTTTAAAACAACCAAAAGTAGGCACTTGAATAAAGTCGGAGATGTTAAAATTTAAACCACTACTGCTATAGGCATCTTTCCAACTTGAAATGATTTCGTTATTTTCAATTTTATGAAAAGCTTTTTTTAATGCTTCTCTATAACTTATAGGTGTAACGTTTAAAATTTCGTTAATTCTATTGTCTCTACAAACAACTTCAATTTTCATGCTGTGTACTAAAGAAGTTGCTAATTTATAAGATGTAGATGTTACAAAATAAAGCCAGTATGATGAAAGCTTAGGCGTCATAATGGGAATAATGTATATTTTTCTTTTTAAATTTCGGACTCTTCCAAATTCTAAAAGCATATTTTTATAAGACAAAACATCTGGTCCGCCTATGTCAAAATTTTCATTATATGTTTGAGGATTACCCAATGATTTGGAAAGAAATGTAATAACATCAGTGATTCCTATAGGTTGGCACTTTGTATGCAACCATTTTGGCGTTACCATTACGGGTAATTTCTCCACTAAATCTCTTATAATTTCAAAAGAAGCACTACCAGAGCCAATAATAATTCCGGCTCTGAATACCGTTAAGTTGTATGCACCTTTGCCCAGTTCTATTTCTACATTTTTTCTGGAAGTTAAATGTTTAGAAAGGTTTACTTCGTTTACAATTCCACTTAAATAAATAACCTGTTTTATATTGGTTTTCTTTAAAGCGTTTCTAAAGTTTATTGCAGATAATGCTTCTAAAGAATCATAATCATCTGAGGAAGACATGGAGTGCACTAAATAGTAAGCTGCCTCTATATCGGAAGGAATATTTTCTAAAGACTTTTCATCTAATAAGTCAAGTTTTAATATGCTTATGTTTTGCTTTAGAGAATCAGGCGGATTAAATCGTTTATCATCTCTTACACAACAAATAACTTCATGACCTAATTCTACTAAAACAGGAAGAAGTCGTTTTCCAATATATCCTGTTGCTCCTGTAAGTAATATTTTCATTTAAAGTGGTTGATTTATTTTAGCTCAATTTTATCTAAAGTAAGTTTAAAAGTTTCGTTCTTTTTGTTGGCTATTAAAAATACTATTTCTTCAAATGAATTGCTGTTGAAATTAGGTAAATTTAGTTTTCTTCCTCGAAACGAAGGATATAAATCACTTAGTTTTATTTCTAAGGTTTCCCAATTGCCAGAAGTTTTAAAAGTGGTAATATAGGAATAATATGAGTTTGATTTATCTTTAATTCTGAATTGATATTCTTTACCATCACCTTTTAAACGAATGAGTACTTTACTATCTTTCGTAGAATTAACTTTATCAAATTGATGACGAACCGATGAAAACCCACCATTATTTTCTAAAGAAACGGTTCCACTAAAAATGCCATTTCCATCTGCATCAATGGAAAACTTTCCTTGAGATTCACCACCCATTACGCCGTCGTCAATTATTCTCCAGTCACTTCTAGAACAATCTTTGTTAAAGTCGTAAATTATTGTACTGTTCATAAATGTAAAGAGTAGAAGTAGGGCTAAATTCATAATATTCTAATTTCATTTAAATTTAAACCAATTTTTTTTCATTGAAAAGAATTTAACAGGCTTTTATACAGTGTTTAAGTATAAAAAATCCCAAGCTTTCACTCGGGATTTTTTAATTAATTTATTTTAATGAAACTACTTCACTTCTTCAGTTGGCGTAATGTCATCAGAAGCATCAACAACTTTTGTTGGTTTTGCATCTTCTGTTTTGTCATCGCCTTTTAAATAGGTTGGTAAGTTTAAACCAGCCATATTAAACAAGTCGTTTAATGGAGGAACGGTTTTCATCATTCCGCTAACAAAATTAGCGGTTGAACCGTTTCCATCTTGGTTGTTTCCAGAATCCCAAACGGTAATTTTATCAATTTTAATATTTTTAACCGCTTCCACTTGTGTTTTAACCAATTCGGGTAATTTTTCAATTAACAATAATTGGAATGCTTTTGTTGGATCGCCACCAGCAGCACCAACTACTTCACGGTAACCTTCTGCTTGCTTGGTTAATATTTCATATAAACCTTTTGCTTCAGCTTCCATTTTTGCAAAAATTGCATCAGCTTCACCTTTTGCTTGCACACGAATGCGTTCAGCTTCCGCTTGAGCGTCAATAATTGCTTTTTGTTTCGCAATTTCAGCAGGAATTACAATATTAGCATTTTGAGTAGAACGTTCTCTTTCGGCACGTGCTTGTTCTGCTTTTTGTTCTGCAACGTATGATTCCTCTAACGCTTTCGCGCTTTGTACTTTTTCAGAAGCTAATGCAATACGCAATGCTTCTGCTTCACGTTCTCTTCTTGTTGCTTCCGATTTTGCAATAGCAATTTTCGCCTCATTTTCTCCTTGAATAGCAATTGCATTTGCTTCAGAAGTTTTTACACGAGTATCTCTTTGGGCTTCCGCTTTACCAATACTTTCATCTTTAAAAGCTGCAGCAATACTAACTTCTCTGTCTTTATTGGTAATCGCAATTTTAACGTCGCGATCTCTATGAGTTTCAGCAATTTGAACATCTTTTTCACGATCGGCCATTGCTTTACCTGTTTCTCCAATTTTTTCTTGCTCAGCAACCGAAATTTTAGCTTCGTTGATTGCTTTTGCAGCAGCTTCTTTACCAAGTGCTTCAATATATCCTGATTCGTCTTTGATATCGGTAACGTTAACGTTGATTAACTTTAAACCAATTTTCTTTAATTCTGAATCTACGTTTTTCGAAATATTATCTAAGAATTTATCTCTATCCGAGTTGATTTCTTCAATAGTCATCGTTGCAATAACCAAACGCAATTGTCCGAAAAGAATATCTTTTGCCAATTCCTGAATTTGATCTGGAGAAAGTCCTAATAAACGTTCAGCAGCGGTATTCATACTATCGCTTTCAGTTGAAATAGCAATCGTAAAACGACACGGAACATCTACACGAATGTTTTGACGAGAAAGTGCATTGGTTAAGTTTGCTTCAATTGAAATTGGCTTTAAATCCAAGTATTGATAATCTTGAATAACTGGCCAAATAAAGGCACCACCACCGTGAACACATTTCGCAGAAGTACCACCAGTACGACCATAAATTACTAAGATTTTATCCGAAGGACATCTTTTGTAACGCGAAATTAAAGTCAAAAAAGTAACGAATAGCACAAATGCGGCTACGACAATAATAATTAATTCAGACATAGTTGTTATAATAAAAGGATTAAAGTTTTTCTACAATAAGGATGTTGTTTTCTACAGCAATTACTTTAATTACAGCTCCTGACGAAATTTTTTCTGTACTTAATGTCATAGCATCAAGCTCGTGGAAACTTCCGTTGACACTAATTTGTACTTTTCCTTTTCCTGATTTACTTTCTGGAATGGTTAAATACACATCGGCTGTTTTGTTAATGGTGTTTTCAATTTTAAAGCTATTATCTTCAGACAATTTAAGAATTTGCTTAATTAAAAAGAAGAACACTGCAACAAATGCAACTCCTACTAGTACTGAAATGATAATTAAAACGGTTTTGTTTTCGAATTTGTTGTACAAAGAAATACCCGTCCAACTGAATCCTAACAAAAAGTTGATCAAATTACGAAGTGTAAAAATTTCAAATGGCATATCTCCCGTATCATTTCCATCAGCATCCATATCAACGTCAGTTTCGCCGCCACTTAGTCCAATAAAGGTCATAATAGTTTGAAGTCCAAAGAAAATACTCACAGGTAATGCGATGTACCAAAAAGCCTTAAGTAATGGCTCATAATTTTCTAAAAAATCCATAGTTGTAAGTTAGTTGTAGTAATTATACGACTAATTTTATAAAAAGTTACAAATGTTTAAAAAAATCAATTGCAATTTCAAAAAACAACTACAATTTTAAGAATCAAATTCAACTACAATTTCAATTTTAAAAGTTATTAAGGACTTAATGTATTTAAATTTTAAGCCCTTTTACAAAATTATTAATTGCAGTTACCTTATTTGTTTTGAGAAATTTAATAAACGCACTTCCAATAATCGCTCCGCTTTGGTATTGTGTAGCTTGAGAAAAGGTTTCTTTGTCTTTAATTCCAAAACCAATGATTTGCGGATTTTTTAGATTTAAATCTGATATTCGTTTGAAATAGCTTACTTGTTCGTCTCCAAAATCATTTTGACTTCCAGTAACTGCAGCCGAACTTACCATATAAATGAAACTATCAGAAATAGCATCAATTTGTGAAATTCGTTCGTTTGAAGTTTGTGGTGTGATAAGAAAAACATTTTTTAAACCATATTTTTCAAAAATAGTTTTGTATTCTGTTTCAAAAACCTGCAAGGGTAAATCAGGAATGATTAAACCATCAATGCCAACTTCTGCACATTTTTTACAAAATTGTTCCATTCCAAATTGCATCATCGGATTAAAATAGCCCATAATAATTAAGGGAATTTGAACTGTTTTTCGAATGTCTTTCAATTGTTCAAATAGGAGAGAAGTCGTCATTCCGTTTTCAATAGCAATAGTCGAACTTTCCTGAATGGTTGGTCCATCGGCTAAAGGATCAGAAAAAGGCAATCCAATTTCAATCATATCCACACCATTTTTCTCCAATTCTTGAATGATGGAAACTGTATCATTTATTTTGGGATAACCTGCTGTAAAATAAATTGAAAGCAGTTTGTTGTTTTGTTGTAGTGTTGTATTTATTCTGTTCATTTTTGAGTTCTTACAATAATTTATTTGTTCTCGATATATTTTTTGTTTCGTTAGTTCGAGTTGAAGCCTTTGGTTGATGTATCGAGAAGCGAAACAAAAAACACTCGAACTGACGTAATAAGCAAATTAAAAATTAAAATAATCTATATAAGTATTCAAATCTTTATCGCCTCTACCTGATAAGTTGATGACTACAATATCGTTTGGTTTGAATTGTTTTTTATCTAAAACTGCAAAAGCATGCGCTGTTTCAATTGCTGGAATAATTCCTTCCATTTTAGAAATCTCTAAACCTGATTGCATCGCTTCTTTGTCGGTAATAGCAATAAATTCAGCGCGATTAACATCATGTAAATGCGCATGTAACGGACCAACACCTGGATAATCTAAACCTGCAGAAATAGAATAAGGTTCCGTGATTTGTCCGTCTTCGGTTTGCATCAACAAGGTTTTACTTCCGTGAATAATTCCGATTTTTCCTAAAACAGAAGTCGCTGCACTTTCACCTGAATCTACTCCATGACCAGCAGCTTCCACAGCGATTAATTTTACCGATTCGTCTTCTAAAAATTCGTAAAAAGCTCCAGCAGCGTTGCTTCCACCACCCACACAAGCAATTACATAATCTGGATTTTCTTTTCCTTCTTGTTCTTGTAATTGCATTTTAATCTCTTTAGAAATTACACTTTGAAACTTCGCAACCATATCAGGATAAGGATGTGGACCAACAACAGAGCCAATGATATAAAAAGTGTCTACAGGATTGTTAATCCAATCACGAATGGCTTCGTTTGTAGCATCTTTTAATGTTTTTGAACCTGAAGTTGCAGGACGAACTTCAGCTCCCAACATTTTCATTCTCGCCACATTTGGGGCTTGACGTTTGATGTCAACTTCACCCATGTAAACGATACACTCTAAACCCATTAATGCACAAACGGTTGCTGTAGCTACACCATGTTGACCCGCACCAGTTTCGGCAATGATTCTAGTTTTTCCTAAACGTTTTGCCATTAAAATTTGTCCGATGGTGTTGTTTACTTTATGAGCGCCTGTATGGCATAAATCTTCTCGTTTTAAATAAATTTTAGTGTTGTATTTTTCAGATAAACGTTTTGCAAAATAGAGTGGAGTAGGTCGACCCACATATTGTTGTAATAATGAATTAAACTCTTCTTGAAAAGAAGGTTCAGTCATTATTTTTAGGTAATTTTCTTTTAATTCTTCAACATTTGGAAAGAGCATTTCAGGAATGAAAGCACCACCAAATTTTCCGTAAAATCCGTTTTCGTCTACGTTATATTTCAATTTCATAAAGTGATTTTTTAAATTTTTTGAGTTTAATTTTACTTTTATATCCTGGTTTAGTTTCAAATCGACTGTTTACATCAATTGCAATACATTTTTTTGAAGCTTCTGTTTTTAAAAAGTCTTTTACTGCATCAACTTCAGTTATTCCAATTCCACCACTCAAAAAGTAAGGCTTTTCAAAAGAGTAATTTTCTAAGACTTTCCAATCGAAAGAAATTCCGTTTCCTCCAGGTAATTTTCCTTTGGTATCAAAAAGAAAGTAATCAACAAAAGGTTCGTATTCTTTAATTGAATTGAAGTCGAAATCATTATCAACTGAAAAAGATTTAATAACTTCAATACCAATTTTTTTTACATTTTTACAAAATATAATATTTTCATTTCCATGAAGTTGAACTGCATCAAGTTTAAATTGGTTTATTTTTGAGAAAATTTCATGAATTGATTCATCGACAAAAACACCTACTTTTTTTATATTTAAAGGGATTTTAGGTAAAGTCTCAAAATCCATTTTTCGTATAGATTGATCCCAAAAAATAAACCCTAAATAATCAGGTTTCAAAGCAGCAATTTCCTGAATGTTTTCAGGATATTTCATGCCGCATATTTTTAGTTTAACGTTTTTCATACTTATTTTTTTAAAACACATAGGCACATAGATTTTAATTCCGTTGATAAGTTGTTACACTTTTCAAAGTTTACATAGTACTATGTGATTCTATTTTTGGACTTAAAAAAGTCTTATTCAGTTTGTTCTATGTTTCTATGTGGTTAAAATATTTAACGAGTTAATTGATGAATAAATTTTTTTGCTTCAACGCCCGGATTATCGGTTTTCATAAAATGTTCTCCCATTAAAAAACCTTGATAGCCAAATTTTTGCAAATCTTTTACTGCTTCAACAGAACTTATGCCACTTTCTGAAACTTTTACAAAATCATCTGGAATTTGATTGGCTAATTCTTTACTATAATCCAAACTTACTTCAAAGGTTTTTAGATTTCTATTGTTGACACCAATCATGTCTAAACTGGGCATAATAGACTTTTCTAATTCTTCATGATTATGCACTTCTAATAAAACTTCTAAAGCTAAACTTTGTGCGAATTCAGATAATTTTTTAATTTCTTTACGAGTTAAAACAGCTGCAATTAATAAGATTACATCAGCACCATTGGCTTTGGCTTCAAGTATTTGATATTCATCAATCACAAATTCTTTTCGCAATAATGGAATGCTTACAGAAGCTTTTGCTAACAATAAATCATCTAAACTTCCACCAAAATATTTACCATCTGTTAAAACTGAAATTCCACAAGCACCAGCATTTTGATAGCCCAAAACTACATCTTCCACAGAATGATTGTTGTTAATCACTGATTTTGAAGGAGATCGACGTTTGTGTTCTGTTATAATTCCTGACAAACTGTTTTTCAGCAATTTGGCCATTGAATTTGTTCTACCATTAAATAAAACAGAAGCTTCCAATTGGGAAACAGGAATGATGCTTTTCTTTAGATCAACTTCTCTTTTTTTGTCGGTTATGATTTTATCTAGGATATTCATTTTTAGTAATTAGTAAAGAGTGATTAGTGATTAGCGGCTTATTTTGATTAAATGATTTAGTTTTTCAAATGCTTTTCCAGAAATCAAACTTTCTTGTGCTTTGGCTAAAGCATCTTCATAACTTAATTTTTCTATAGTTTGAATAGCAACGGCTGCATTCGCACAAACCACATTATTTTGTTCGACTGAACCTTTTCCTGAAATTACATCATGGAAAATTTTGGCAGCTTCATCAATTGTAGTTCCTCCTTTTATGGTTTCTAATTTTATACTTGAAAAATTGAAGTCAATTGGTTTTAAAATTTGCTCTGAATGGTTTGAAATTATCTTTACATCATCCGTTAAGGAAACTTCGTCAAAACCACTTAATCCATGTAAAATGCTATAATTTGTTGAAGTGTTTTGGTATAAATAAGCATACATTCGAGCTAACTCTAAGCTAAAAACACCGACCATTTGATTCTTTGGAAACGATGGATTTACCATTGGACCTAACATGTTAAAAAAGGTTTTAACTCCTAATTCTTTTCGAATTGGTCCAACATTTTTCATAGCTGGGTGAAATAAAGGGGCATGAAGAATTGCGATGTTCGTTTCTTCGATAGATTTGGTTAAAAAGTCAATGTTATTTGTGAATTTAACGCCCATTTTTTCCATTACATTACTGGAACCCGAAATAGAGGAAACTCCGTAATTTCCATGTTTTGCGACTTTTATTCCTGCTCCAGCAACTATGAATGAAGCTAAAGTGGAGATGTTGAAAGTATCTTTTCCATCACCACCTGTTCCACATAAATCAATGGTGTTGTAAGCTGAAAAATCTATTGGAATACATAATTCTAATAATGCTTCACGAAAACCCGAAAGTTCTTCGATGGTAATGCTTCGCATCATGTAAACAGTTAAGAACGCTGATATTTGACTGGTATTATAATTTCCAGCTGATATGTTGACTAATACCTCTTTGGCTTCTGCTTTAGAAAGTATTTCGTGATTGATTAATCTATTTAATATGGTTTTCATGTATAAGTAATTAGGGAAAAGGGATTAGTGATTTTAATTTAATTCTTAAGCCAATTTTCTAATATCTTTTTACCGTTTGGAGTCAAGACACTTTCAGGATGATATTGAACTCCTCGAACATCATACGTTTGATGCTTCATCGACATAATTTGTCCGTTTTCATCAATGCTAGTTACGATTAAATCTTTAGGAAGGTTTTCGGTTGAAACCACCCATGAATGATAACGACCGACTTCCGTTTCTTTTGGTAAATCATTAAAAATAAAATCGTCTTCTGTTTGTGTGACTTTTGTAGCTACACCGTGATAGACTTTTTCTAAGTTGGTTAAAGTTCCACCAAAAACTTCACCAATGGCTTGTAACCCTAAACAAACACCAAAAATGCTTTTTGTAGGTGCATATTTCTTAATCACATCTTTTAATAAACCAGCTTCATCTGGAATTCCTGGTCCAGGTGAAAGTAAAATTTTATCGAATTTTTCTAGTTCATCTAATTCAAATTCATCGTTACGAAAAACGGTAACTTCTGCATTCAAATCTTCTAAATAATGGACTAAATTATAAGTAAAACTATCGTAATTATCTATGACTACTATTTTCATTTTTTTTGATTATATGATTGAATGATTTAAAGATTGAAAAATTATCGAATCTTTAAATCCTTTAATTAATTAATTTTTAAATATTCTCTGCTAAATCCAAAGCTTTTTGCAAAGCTCCTAATTTGTTATATACTTCTTGTGTTTCGTTTTCTTCTGATGAATCAGCTACAATTCCAGCTCCAGCTTGAAAGTGTAAGGTATGATTTTTACTTAAAAAGCTTCGTATCATAATAGCGTGATTAAAATTACCATCAAAATCCATAAACCCAATTGCTCCACCATAAAAACTACGATTTGTTTTTTCAATAGATTCAATTAATTGCATGGCTTTGTGTTTTGGAGCACCAGTTAAAGTTCCGGCAGGAAACGTTTTGGCAACCAATTCCATAAAAGGATGATTGGGTTTCAATTTTCCTGTGACTTTAGAAACTAAATGAATCACGTGAGAGAAAAACTGGACTTCTTTATATTTATCCACTTTAACTTCGTTACAACTTCTGCTTAAATCGTTTCGGGCTAAATCGACTAACATAACGTGTTCGCTGTTTTCTTTTTTGTCTTCGTTTAATTTTTTGGCTAAAACGGCATCATCTTCATCATTTCCTGTTCGTTTAAATGTTCCAGCAATTGGATGAATTTCAGCATGATTATCTTTGATAACCAGTTGCGCTTCGGGCGAAGACCCAAATATTTTAAAATTTCCATAATCGAAGTAGAATAGGTAAGGAGAAGGATTGATACTTCGTAAAGCACGATAAACATTGAACTCATCACCTTTAAAATCTTGCGAAAAACGTCTAGATAAAACCAATTGGAATACATCTCCACGTTGGCAATGCTTTTTGGCTAAAGTCACATAATTATTAAAATCAGCATCTGTTAAGTTTGAAACTACTTCACCCTTTTTCGTAAAGTTAAAAGAAGCAAAGTTCTTTGCTTGTAATAATTGTTGGATTTCAGCTATGTTGTTTTGGTTTTCATACGAATGACAAAAAATATAAGCTTCATTTTTGAAATGGTTTATCGCAATTATATTTTGATAAACAGCATAATAAATTTCAGGAATTTTATTTTCAGATGATTTTTGATCAATTTCTATTTTTTCAAAATGTTGAATTGCATCATAAGCTATATAACCAAAAAGACCTTGATTGATGAATTTAAAATTATTTTCATCAGTAATGAATTGTTTTGAAAACAGTTCAATTTCATTCGCGACATTAACATTTTTATCTATTGGAATTATTTCAGAAAATCCATCAGGAAAATTAGTTTCAATTTTATTATTTTCTACTTTTATAGAAGCAATTGGATTGAAACAGATGTAAGAAAAGCTATTTTCATTTCCATGATAATCTGAACTTTCTAATAAAATGCTGTTTGGAAATTTATCGCGTATTTTCAAATATACACTAACAGGAGTAATTGTATCTGCTAGAATTTGTTTGAATTTTGTATTTAATTTATAGGTTTTCATTAATTGAATTTTTAAAATTTGGCAATAAAAAAAGGCTTGTCGTGATTGACAAGCCTTTTCTATGTATTTGAATTAAATTATACTATAGCAGGATTTGCTCACGACGTTTGACGTAAGTTATTCCACCACCAAGTATTATTTAAAAATGTGTTCATATTGATAAATTGATATGCAAATATATGTAAACTTTATTTTTAAAAACAAACTTTATATAAAAAAAGTCCAAAAAATTAATTTTGAACTTTCTTTATTTCATAGCAAATGAAAAGTATTAGAAGTTTAAAGTCACTTCTAATTCGAAATCATCATAAATAGTTTTGTCTCCTAAATTTTCAAAGAAGTTTCCAGATTTATATTTGATATCATATTTTGTTCTGTCTACTATTAACTTAGTTGTTGCAACTTTACCGTTAACATTCATATCAAAAGAAATTGGATTTGTAATTCCTTTAATTGTTAAATCTGCAGTTACTGTATAATTGTTATTTCCTTTATCTGCAATAGTTTTAAAAACTAGATTAGCTGTTTTAAATTTTTCTGTTCCAAAGAAATCATCAGATTTTAAATGTCCATCTAATTTTTCTTTCATTCCACCATCTAAATCAGTAGTATTAATTGTAGTCATATCTACAATAAAGTTTCCACCAGCTAATTTATTTCCTTTAAATACTAGAGCTCCAGCTTTTAAAGCGATAGTTCCATCATGTTGACCAGTAACTTTTTTCCCAATCCAGTGAATATTACTTTTCTTAGTGTCAATTTTTTTAGTTTGTGCATTTACAGTAAAAGAAACCAATGCTACTAGCGATAATGCAATTGTTTTTAAGTTGTTCATTTTTTTAATTTTTAATTAATTATTTAATAGTTGTGAATAATTCGGTATTTGATTTTCTAACTTTTGTAAAATATTGTGTTTGATCTTCTTCATGTCTATAACCAATAGTTGCCACTAAAGAAGCGTTTAATCCTAATTCATTTAGTCCTAGAATTTCATTGTATTTTTCAGGTTCAAAGCCTTCCATTGGAGTAACATCAATTTTTAATTCAGCAGCAGCATTCATTAAATTAGCTAAAGCCAAATACGTTTGCTTAGATGTCCAAATTGCTTTTTTATTGGTTTCTAAAGGTGTTATTTTAGATTTCATAAAATCGGCATAACCTTTTAAATCTTCAATATTTAAATCTCTTGTGTTTGCAATATTAGAAATATATTCATCTATGTGAATATCTTGAACATCAATAATATTGGCAAAAACAAATAAGTGAGAGGCTTCTGTAATTTGTGCTTGTCCCCATGAAACGGGTTGTAATTGCGCTCTTATTTCTGGATTTTCAACAATTAAGACTTTATATGGTTGAAGTCCGTATGAAGAAGTGCTTAGTCGAATAGCTTCTTTTAAGATTTCTAAATTTTCATTTGATATTTTTTTTGTTACATCAAATTTTTTAGTAGCATAGCGCCAATTTTGATTTTCTATAAATGTGTTCATATAATTAATTTCTAATTTTTTCTAATAATATATTTAATGTTTCTAGTTCTTCGTTTGTTAGTTTTTTAGTAATTAACAATTCATATTTTTCGATGATTTCATCCAATTCTGAAAGTATATTTAAACCGTTTTCTGTAATTTGGACTTCTATTTTTCGTCTATTTTCTGGACAAGTATTTCTAATGACCATTTCTTTTAGCAAAAGTTTATCAATTAAACGAGTAGTGTTACTGTTTTTAGTTACCATTCGCTCTTGAATATCTTGCATATTCAAAGGATTTCCTCTTTGGCCTCTTAAAATTCGTAATACATTATATTGCTCACTAGAAATACCATAAGGTTTTAATAATTCATTGAATCGATCTCCTATAAAATTTTTTGTTACTGTTAAGTTAAGAATTACTTTTTTTGAAATACTTAATTTAATTGTACTTTTTATTTCTTCTTCAATATTCATCACTACATTATTTGTAGGTACAAATGTATATAAATCTTTTTATTGTATATACAAATGTGTGTTAAAAAAATATTAAATTTTTTAAATTATTATTTTGGTTATACATTTGAAAAAAAAATAATTAAATGAATTTACAACAGCAAGAGTGGTGGAATCAATATTTAACAGATGAAAAAGGTGTTATTATTGATGTAAGAACTGAAGATGAAGTTAATCATGGAAAAATTCCAGGTTCTTTAAATTTTGATATTTATAAAGGCCAAGGATTTGTTTACTTAGTTGATGAGTTAGATAAAACAAAAAACTATTATGTATATTGTGCTGCAGGTGCAAGAAGTGCAAATGCTTGTGGTATAATGCAACAATTAGGTTTTGAAAATACATTTAACTTAGTTGGTGGATTTTCTCAATGGATTGGTCCAATAGAATAAAAAAAGAGGTTTTATATAAAACCTCTTTTTTTTTATTCTGCTAATCTTTTAAGCTTACTTTTATCTTTAATGGCTATTTTTTTACCAATTATCTCAATATATTGGTTTTTATTTAGTTCAGATAAAAGTCTAATACAACTTTCCGTAGCTGTACCAATCATTCCGGCAAGTTCTTCTCTAGAAAGTTGAATTTTTAGAGTTTTATCATCGTTTGTACCAAAAGTTTCTTCCAAATATAATAAGGTTTCGGCCAATCTTTGTTTTACTGTTTTTTGAGCCATATTCACCATATGATCATCGGCGTCTTTTAAATCACCACATATTGATTGCATTATATTCATAGAAAACTGGTTATTTTCATTAAAAAAACCAATTATTTCATTTCTAGGAACAAAACAAACTTGCATATCTTCTAATGCAACAGCTGAAAGGTTAGCTGATTCTTCACTAATCATTGATCGTTGACCGAGTAATTCTCCTGGTTTAACTAATTTTAAAATTTGCTCTTTACCGTTAGAACTTAACTTAGATAATTTACAAACTCCATCTTTTATACAAAAAACACCATTTAAAGTTTCACCTTCTTGAAATATAGGCTCTCCTTTTTTAATAGTGTAAGAAGTTTTACAATTAGCCATTTTAACTAATTGTTCTTTATTAAGTGCTTTTAAAGCGCTAACTTTTCTAACGATACATTGATCACAATTACTCATAAAAAGAGTTTATTTTTTACTATTTTTCAAAGATAATTAAAGTATGACAAATATCATATTATTAATTATTAACAATTGTAACCTTTGTTACAGGTAAAATGAGCAAATTATGGATGCAAAAAATTGTTTCCATTGTGGATTAGAATTTAGTAAAAAAGAAGAAATTATTTTTGATGATAAAAGTTTTTGTTGTAATGGTTGTAAAACTGTTTACGAAATTTTTAGTCAAAATGATTTGTCTTGTTATTATGATTTTGAGAATGCACCCGGTGCAACTCCACAAGAGATTAATGGAAAATATGATTTTTTAGATGATGAAAAAATTATTTCAAAACTTCTTGAATTTCAAGAAGAAACAACAAATATTGTTTCACTTTTCATTCCTCATATACACTGTAGTTCGTGTATTTGGATTTTGGAAAATTTACAAAAGCTTCAAGAAGGTATAATAACTTCTCAGGTAAATTTTCCTGAAAAGAAAGTCAGAATCACTTATAATCCAACAAAAACCTCCTTAAAAGATATTGTTTATCTATTAAGTTCAATAGGTTATGAGCCTTATATTAGTTTAGATAATTATGAAACAGGAAAGAAAAATGTAGATCGTAGTTTAATTTATAAATTAGGAGTAGCTTTTTTCTGTTTTGGAAATATCATGCTTTTATCTTTTCCAGAATATTTTGAAGTTGAAGAATTTTGGATCAATCAATACAGAGGTTTCTTTCGTTGGCTAATTTTTACATTATCGCTACCTTCATTTTTATATGCAGCAAGCGATTATTATGTATCTGCTTATAAAAGTATAAAATCTAAGGTATTAAATATAGATATTCCTATTGCTTTAGGAATTATAGTAATGTTTGTAAGAAGTACGGTTGATATTATTTTTGATTACGGGCAAGGTTTCTTTGATAGTTTAACAGGCTTAGTTTTCTTTATGTTGCTTGGAAAATTATTTCAACAAAAAACCTATAGTTTTCTTTCGTTTGAACGCGACTATAAATCGTATTTCCCTATTGCAATTACTAAGTTAACTAATGATGGGAAAGAAATTCCAGTACAAGTTTATGATATTGAAAAAGGAGATAGGTTGCTGATTCGTAATCAAGAGCTAATTCCGGTTGATGGAATTTTAATTTCTGAAAATGCTTCAATTGATTATAGTTTTGTTACTGGGGAAGCTATTCCAATTGAAAAAAAATCGGGTGATAAAGTATATGCTGGAGGAAAAATCATAGGAAAAGTAGTAGAGCTTGAAGTTTTATTTTCGGTTTCTCAAAGTTATTTAACACAATTATGGAGTAATGATGTTTTTCAGAAAAAAATTGATCAAAAACATAAAAGTATTACCGATAAAGTGAGCCGTTATTTTACACCATTATTATTAATATTAGCTATTGTCGTATTTGTATTTTGGTTATTTATTGACGTTTCAACAGCTTTTAATGTGTTAACAGCAGTTTTAATTGTTGCTTGTCCTTGTGCATTAGCTTTAACAGCACCTTTTACCTTAGGTAATGTTTTACGCATCATGGGAAAACAAAAAATGTATTTAAAAAATGCTATGGTTATAGAACAATTAGCTAAAGTAGATACTATAGTTTTTGATAAAACAGGAACGATTACATCAAACTCAAAATCTGCAATTGAATATAAAGGAATTAATCTGTCTGAAAATGAAATAACTTATATTAAAACAGCAATTCGTGGTTCTAATCATCCATTGAGTAGAAAAATTTATGATTTTCTTCCGGAGGTTAAAAAATTAAATTTAGATTCTTTTGAAGAAATTACCGGCAAAGGAATTATTTCAATAATTAACGGAGTTAAAATAAGTATAGGTTCGTCAAGTTTAGTAAATACTTTAGAAGAAAAAGATTCTAAACAAACTAAAGTACACATTAAAATAGAAAATGAATATAAAGGATATTTTGTTTTTGATAACCAATATAGAAACGGGATTGTAGAATTATTTGAAAAATTAAGCGCTAATTATGAACTAAAAATTCTTTCAGGAGATAATGAAGGAGAAAAGGATAATCTTGAAGTACTACTCCCAAAGGGAACTGAACTTATTTTCAATCAAAAGCCAGAACAAAAATTAGAATTTATTAAAGAATTGCAAGAAAAAGGAAAGAATGTAATGATGATTGGTGATGGTCTAAATGATGCCGGAGCTTTGGCGCAAAGTAATGTGGGAATTTCTCTTTCAGAAAATGTAAATGTTTTCTCTCCAGCTTGTGATGGAATAATGGATGCTTCTCAGTTTTCAAAACTAGAATATTATTTAAAATATTCTAAAAACGCAATGAAAACAATTTACATGAGTTTTGGATTATCATTACTTTATAATATCATAGGATTAACATTTGCCATTACAGGTCAGCTATCACCACTTGTTGCAGCTATTATAATGCCATTAAGTTCAATAACTGTAGTTAGTTTTGTAACAATTATGAGTAATTATTATGCAATAAAAGAAAATAATTAATATTTTTATAGATATGATATTTGTCATATTATTTCAATTCAGCTAAGAGTAACTTTGTTAACATAAATTTAAGGTATGAGTGTTATTTATATATTAATCACAGTAAGTATAGTAGTTGCAGTCGTTTTTCTGTTTGCTTTTATAAAAGCAGTTAGGTCAGGTCAGTATGACGACGATTATACGCCATCAGTCAGAATGTTATTTGATGACGAGTTAGTAAAGAATAATTTAAAAAAGTCCGATAAAAATAAAACTAATTAATTATGGAGAAAGAACAATTTTATTACGATAACAAAATTGTCAGAAACTTTCTATACGCATCAATAGCATTTGGTGTAATAGGAATGCTTGTAGGGCTCATAGTAGCTTTCTTTTATTTGTTTCCAAACATGACCGATGGTATTCCATGGTTAAGTTATGGTAGATTACGACCATTGCATACTAATGCAGTAATTTTTGCCTTTGTAGGAAATTCTGTATTTGCAGGAGCTTATTATTCTATGCAAAGGTTATTAAAAACAAGAATGTACAGTAACTTCTTAAGTCAACTAAATTTTTGGGGTTGGCAACTTATAATTCTTGGAGCAGCAATTACCTTGCCTTTAGGTTATACTTCATCAAAAGAATATGCCGAATTAGAATGGCCTTTTGATATTGCAATTGCACTTATCTGGGTTGCTTTTGGTGTTAACATGATTGGTACAATTATTAAAAGAAGAGAAAGACATATTTATGTAGCTATTTGGTTCTATCTAGCAACTTTTATTGCGGTAGCTTTGCTTCATATTTTTAATAATATTGAAATTCCAGTTTCTGCGTTTAAATCATATTCAGTTTATGCAGGTGTTCAAGATGCTTTAGTTCAATGGTGGTATGGGCATAATGCTGTAGCTTTCTTCCTTACAACACCAATTCTTGGATTGATGTATTATTTTGTACCTAAAGCAGCAAATAGACCAGTATATTCTTACAGATTATCAATTATTCACTTTTGGTCATTAATCTTCATTTATATTTGGGCAGGACCACACCATTTATTATATTCAGCATTACCAGATTGGGCACAAAATTTAGGTGTTATATTCTCAATTATGTTGATAGCTCCATCTTGGGGAGGTATGATTAATGGATTATTAACATTAAGAGGTGCTTGGGATAAAGTAAGAACGGATCCTGTTTTAAAATTCTACGTAGTTGCAATTACTGGTTATGGTATGTCAACTTTTGAAGGACCAATGTTATCTCTTAAAAATGTAAATGCCATTGCTCACTTTACAGATTGGATTGTTGCACACGTTCACGTTGGTACTTTAGCGTGGAATGGTTTTATGGCATTCGGTATGATTTATTGGTTAATACCTCGAATGACTAAAACTAAATTATTTTCAACAGGATTAGCAAATTTCCACTTTTGGATTGGTACTTTAGGTATCATTTTATATACACTTCCTATGTATGTTGCTGGGTTTACTCAAGCTTCTATGTGGAAACAATTTAACCCAGATGGTTCATTAGTTTACGGAAATTTCCTTGAAACTGTGACTGAAATTATGCCAATGTATGCTATGAGAGCAATTGGTGGAACATTATATTTTGTTGGTATTTTAGTATTAGTTTATAACATTGCTAGAACTGTAATGGCTGGATCTCCAGTAGAAGATGAATTAGCAGAAGCTCCTGCATTAGCTAAAATTTCAAATAGACAACTAAAAGGAGAATCATGGCATTCATGGTTAGAAAGAAGACCTGTTCAGTTTACATTATTAACTACGTTAGCTGTTGCTGTTGGGGGTATTGTTCAAATTGTACCAATGTTAGTTGTGAAATCTAATATTCCAACAATTACAAGTGTTAAACCATATACTCCATTAGAGTTAGAAGGAAGAGATTTATATATAAGAGAAGGTTGTAATAATTGTCACTCTCAAATGATTAGACCATTCCGTTCAGAAGTTAAGAGATATGGGGAATACTCAAAATCTGGCGAATATGTATATGATCATCCGTTCTTATGGGGTTCTAAAAGAACAGGGCCAGATTTAATGAGAGTTGGAGGTAAGTATAATGATAATTGGCACTTTAATCATATGTGGGATCCTCAAAGTACATCTACAAACTCAATTATGCCTGGGTATAAATGGATGTATGATAATAAAGCAATGGATCATGAACATATTGAGAAAAAAATGGAAGTAATGGTGACATTAGGAGTTCCATATACTAAAGAAGACATTGCAAATGCTCGAAAAAATATGGATGCCCAATCTGCTCAAATTGAGAAAAACTTGAGTAATGATCCAGATTTTGTAAAATCATATGAAGCAAGTAAAAAAGCGGCAGCCGCTAGAGGAGAGGAATTTGTTCCAATGAAAGATAGAGAAATTGTTGCTTTAATTTCGTACTTACAACGTTTAGGGACTGATATTAAAGTTAAAAAAACAGAATAATTAAAACTCATAACTATGTTAAAATTTGTAAAACACAATATGGAAACTATTATGGGAATTGATATCTATCCTATAATATCATTAGTTCTTTTCTTTATCGTATTTATATCTTTCTTTATTTGGGCCATGACCTATAGTAAGGATAAGATTAAAGAATTAAGTGAATTACCATTTAAAGAAGATTAAAAGTAAAACAACCTCTTATAAACAAGAGAAAAGGTTGTTTTGATAAGGAAAAGTTATATACAACATTAAAATTGATTAAAATGAAAAACATAATTCCTTCATACGTTAGGGTTCCATTAATATTTGCTGCAGTTTTTGCAGGAATGGAGTACTTTATTGATTCAGGAGAAAAACCAGCTTTTATAGAATACCCAATGGTTTCATTATTTTTAGGTGTTTTTTTATTCCTATTAGTAGCCATAGAAATTGTTATAAGTGCAGTTGATAAAGTTACTTATCAATTATTAACTGAAGAACAAAAACAAAAACTTAAAGAGGCTCAAACTTTACCTTTTACAGAAAGTGATTTCTATCAAAAATTAGTTAAAAAACTAACACGATCTAAAGCTATTGAACAAGAAGCAGATGTAATGTTAGACCATGACTATGACGGTATTAAAGAGTTAGATAATGTATTGCCACCTTGGTGGGTATATTTATTCTATTCTTGTATTGTTTTTGCAATAGTTTATTTTGTTCGTTTTGAAATTTACGGAGATTATTCTCAAGCAGAAGAGTATGAAACTGAAGTTGCTTTAGCAGAAAAAGAAATTCAAGAATATCTTAAAACGGCACCTGATTTAATGGATAAAGAAAGTGTTACTTTATTAACAGATGAACCATCGTTAGCTGAAGGTAAGGCTTTATTTACAACAAATTGTGTTGCATGCCATAGAGCTGATGGAGGTGGAGCAATTGGTCCAAATTTAACAGATGAATATTGGATATTAGGTGGAGGAATTAAAAATGTATTTAATACTCTTTCAGAGGGAGGACGTTCTGGAAAAGGTATGATATCTTGGAAAGATCAATTAAAACCTACTGAGATGCAAAAAGTAGCTAGCTATGTTCTTTCTCTTCAAGGTACAAATCCTAAAGATCCAAAACCGACTGAACCTGAGGCAGTTATTTATAAAGAAGATGGTGGTGCAACAAATGATGAAGCAGCAAATGTAACTGTTGTTGATTCTACAGTAACAAATTAAAAAAAAAGGTTTTAAGTTGCTGCTTAAAACCTTTTTTAATATAAATAGCAAGATTATGTCAAAGATGGTAGATGAGAGTTTTAGAGACTCAATTGCAACAATAAATGAAGAAGGTAAAAGAAATTTTATTTTTCCTAAAAAGCCTTCAGGAAAATTTTATGATAAAAGAAAACTATTAAGTTATATTTTATTAGCATTTTTAATATCTGCTCCTTTTATTAAAATAAATGGAAATCAGTTTTTAATGTTTAATGTATTAGAACGAAGGTTTAATATATTTGGTTTTCCTTTTTGGCCGCAAGATTTTTACTTATTTGTATTATCAATGATTGTTGGAGTTGTTGGTTTGACTCTTTTTACAGTTGCATTTGGAAGAATTTTTTGTGGATGGTTTTGTCCTCAAACTATCTTCTTAGAAATGGTATTTAGACGTATTGAATTTTGGATTGATGGAGATAGAGGTGCTCAAATGCGTTTAGAAAAACAAGAATGGAATGCAGATAAGATTAGAAAAAGAGTTAGTAAATGGTTAATATTTTTTCTTTTTTCTTTTATAATTGCAAATGTATTTTTAGCTTATTTAATAGGTAGCGACCAATTATTAGAATATATTTTTGAAGGACCGTTAGAAAATCTAAGTACACTTATTGCTTTATTAGTATTTACAAGTGTTTTTTATTTTGTTTTTGCATGGTTTAGAGAACAGGTTTGTATTATTGCATGTCCTTATGGTAGAATGCAAGGAGTACTATTAGATAATAAGTCAATTAATGTTACTTATGATCATGTAAGAGGTGAAGGTGAAATAGGGAGAGCAAAATGGGATAAAAGAGAAAATAGAGCAGAAACCGGAAAAGGGGATTGTATAGATTGTAATCAGTGTGTAGTAGTTTGTCCTACTGGTATTGATATTCGTAATGGTACACAACTTGAATGTATAAATTGTACAGCTTGTATTGATGAGTGCGATACAATTATGGAAAAAGTTGGTTTGCCTAAAGGTTTAATTCGTTATGCAAGTGAAGATGAAATTGTTAACAAAGAAAAATTTAAATTAACAACAAGAATGAAGGGCTATATTGGCGTTTTAACTATTTTAGTTGGAATTCTTGTAAGCTTATTATTCTTAAGAAGTGATGTCGAAGCAACAGTTTTACGATTACCCGGACAATTGTTTGAGCATAAAGGTGATAATATAAGTAATATATACACTTATAAAATTGTTAATAAAACTGTAAAAGATTTTGATAGTGTTTATTTCAAATTAACTTCACCTAAAGGAACTATTAAAACCGTTGGTTCATCAACAATTAAAGTCCTTAAGGGAGAAATGTCTCAAGGAACATTATTTATAGAAATAAATCCAGCTTTTCTAGACGGTGATAAAACTAAAGTTAAAATTGAAGTTTATAATAGAAACGAACTTCTTGAAACAACTAAATCTAATTTTTTAAGCCCAAGAAGCTTTAATTAATAAAATAAAAAAATGAAAATAAATTGGGGAACAGGTATCGTAATTGCTTTTGGGTTATTCATAACATTCATACTATATTTTGTATTTAAAGTACAATCAGATTCAAAGTATGATAATGAATTGGTAACTGAAGATTATTATAAAAAAGAG
>PKEA01000029.1 GCA_002862805.1 Flavobacteriaceae bacterium
AGTTTTTGGAGAATCAAAAACAACAAGATCAAATGATGAAAGAGTTTTCGAAAAACCTTTCTAAAAATTTGGAAGAATTTAAATCTACCGATAAAGAAAAAGAAGAGTTGATTCGTCGTTTAGAAGAAACACAAAAGCAATCTGAAAAGAACGAAAAACTTTTAAAAGAATTAGAAGAGCTTTCTAAAAAATTACAAAAAGACGAGTTGTTTGAAAAGGCTGATAAGTTAAAACAGAATAGTAAAAGTCAATCTAAGAATTTAGAACAATTGGTTGAACTTACGAAGCGCTTTTATGTTGAAAAGAAAGCAGAACAAATTGCAGACAAATTAAACGACTTAGCAAAAAAACAAGATAAACTTTCAGAAGAGAAAGAAAAAAACACATCTGAAAAACAAGCTGAAATTAATAAAGAGTTCAAAGAATTGTCAAAAGAATTAGAAGAATTAAACAAACAAAACGAAGAGTTAAAAAGCCCACTAGAAATTCCTGATACAAAAGCGGAAGAAAAATCAGTTGAAGAAGATTTAAATAAAGCGAAAGAAAAATTAGATAATAAAAATCAAGATGGTGCAAAACCAAAACAGAAATCGGCTGCTAAGAAAATGGAAGAAATGAGTCAGTCTATGACTGCTTCTATGCAAGGTGGTGAAATGGAACAAATGGAAGAAGATGCAAAAGCATTGCGCCAAATTTTAGATAATTTATTAACTTTTTCATTTGACGAAGAAACCTTAATTTCAACTACTAAAGAAACCCAATCTCGTTCTTTACAGTTCAACCGAATATTAAAAAAGCAACAAGAACTTAAAAATCAGTTTAAACATATTGACGATAGTTTGTTTGCAGTTTCATTACGTAATCCTATGATAAGTGAAATTGTTCTAAATGAAATTGGAGAAATCCATTATAATTTAGATAAGACTTTAGAAACTTTAGCAGATAATAATATTCCTAAAGGTGCTTCTCACCAACAATATGTTTTGTCTTCTGCGAATAAATTGGCTGATTTTCTAAGTAATGTTCAAAATCAAATGCAGATGCAAATGTCAGGTCAAGGTCAAGGTAAGCCTAAAAAAGGAAAAGGAAGTGGAATGCAACTTCCAGATATTATTAAAAAGCAAGAAGGTTTAGGTGAGAAAATGAAAGACGGAATGAAACCCGGAGAGAAAGAAGGTCAAGGAAAAAAACCGGGTGAAAAAGGAAAAGAAGGTGAATCAGGAAAGGGTTCAGAAGAAGGTGAAAATGGTTCAGAAGGTAATGCAGGCAAAGTGCTTGAAATTTTAAAAGAACAACAACAACTTCGTGAAGCATTACAAAACGAATTAAATAAGCAAGGAATGTCTGGTGTTGGACAAAGTGCTTTGGATAAAATGAAAGAGATCGAAAAACAATTAATTAATAAAGGTTTTAAAAACGAAACACTTCAAAAGATGTTGAATTTAAAACACGAATTATTAAAATTAGAGAAAGCAATTCAACAACAAGGAGAAGATACAAAACGTAAATCTAATTCCAATAAAGATAATTTTAACGGCACTACTACTCCAATTTCTGAAGAGCTAAAAGAATATTTAAATAGTATTGAAATTTTAAACAGACAAAGCCTACCTTTGCAACCAAATTTTAATAACAAAGTACAACACTATTTTAAGCACAATGATTAGTTTTAATTACGAAACCGATTTTGAATTAGAGAACGAAGAAGCTTTTGAAAATTGGATTATTGATATTGTAGATTCTGAAGCCTCTGCTGTTGGTGAAATAAATTATGTTTTTTGTGATGATGAATACCTACATAAAATCAATGTTGAGTATTTAAATCACGATACTTTAACAGACATTATAAGCTTCGATTACACAGTAGGAAATTTAATACAAGGAGATATTTTTATTTCTATCGAAAGAGTAATCGATAATGCGAATGATTTTAAGGTTTCTTTTGAAGAAGAATTGAAACGAGTTATGGCGCATGGTGTTTTGCACTATTGTGGATATAAAGATAAGACGGATTCTGATGCAGAATTAATGCGTAAAAAAGAAGAAGAGAAAATTAAACTGTTCCACGTGGAACAGTAATTTTTAAATATTAATCTAATGTTTCACGTGGAACAATGAGTTTATTTCAAAATACATACGATGTAATAGTAGTTGGCGGTGGTCACGCTGGTTCCGAAGCGGCAGCTTCGGCGGCAAATTTAGGCTGCTCTACCCTATTGGTTACAATGAATATACAAAACATTGCACAAATGTCGTGTAATCCTGCTATGGGAGGAATTGCAAAGGGACAAATTGTAAGAGAGATTGATGCGCTTGGAGGTTATTCTGGAATTGTTTCGGATGCTTCAGCAATTCAATTCAAAATGTTGAACAAATCAAAAGGTCCTGCAATGTGGTCTCCACGAGTTCAAAGCGATAGAATGAAGTTTGCTGAAGAATGGAGAATGATGTTGGAAGGAACGCCTAATTTGGATTTTTATCAAGAAATGGTTTCTGGAATTTTAACTGAGAACGGAAAAGTTGTGGGTGTAAAAACATCCTTAGGACAAATTATAAAAGCCAAAACAGTCGTTCTTACAAATGGAACTTTCTTAAATGGTTTAATGCATATTGGCGATAAACAATTTGGAGGTGGTCGTGCTGGTGAAGGTGCTGCTTTCGGAATTACCGAAGATTTGGTTAAGTTAGGTTTTGAATCGGGTAGAATGAAAACAGGAACACCTCCTCGTGTAGATGGTCGTTCTTTGGATTATTCTAAAATGATAGAACAACCTGGTGATACAATCCCGGAAAAATTCTCTTATTTAGAAAGTTCTAAAGCTTTAACAGATCAGCGTTCTTGTTGGATGACCTATACCTCTCCAGAAGTTCATGATTTACTTCGTGAAGGATTTGATCGCAGTCCTATGTTTAATGGTAGAATAAAAAGTATTGGCCCAAGATATTGTCCTTCTATTGAAGATAAAATTAATCGTTTTGCAGATAAAGACAGACATCAATTATTTGTGGAGCCAGAAGGATGGAATACATGCGAAATGTATGTAAACGGATTTTCAACTTCTCTACCTGAAGAGGTTCAATTTAAAGCGATGCGTTCTGTAGCTGGTTTTGAAAATGTGAAATTCTTTAGACCGGGTTATGCAATTGAATACGATTATTTCCCACCTACTCAATTGAAACATACTTTAGAAACTAAGTTAGTTGAAGGTTTATTTTTTGCTGGACAAATAAATGGAACTACAGGATATGAAGAAGCAGCTTCTCAAGGTTTAATGGCAGGTATAAATGCGGCTTTAAAAGTGCAAGAAAAAGAACCATTCGTTTTAAAACGTAATGAAGCTTATATAGGTGTTCTGATTGATGATTTAATTACTAAAGGTACAGAAGAACCATATCGAATGTTTACTTCTCGTGCCGAATATAGAACTCTATTGCGTCAAGATAATGCTGATTTTAGATTAACACCAAAAGGTCACGCTTTAGGTTTGGCTTCTGAAGAACGATTGATTCGTATGGAAAAGAAACTTTCTCAATCAAATGAAATGGTTAACTTTTTTAGAGAAACAAGTATTAAACCAGAAGAGGCAAATCCGGTTTTAGAAGAAAAAGGATCTTCACCAATGGCTCAACCTGATAAAATGTTTAAAGTACTTTCTCGTCCTCAAATTGATTTAGACGATTTTCTTAAGTTTAAAAAAGTGGCAGCTTATGTTGCGGAAAGAAATTTAGATAGAGAAGTAATTAAACAAGCGGAAATTCAAGTGAAGTATTCTGGTTATATTGAAAAAGAGAAAAATCATGCAGATAAATTGAATCGTTTAGAAGATGCAATTATTCCTGAGAATTTTGATTTCGATAAAATTAAATCTATTTCAATTGAAGCAAAACAAAAGCTAAATAAAATCAGACCAAAAACAATTGCCCAAGCTTCTCGTATAAGTGGTGTTTCACCAAGTGATATTTCGGTCTTATTAATTCATATGGGACGATAATATAATTTAAGAATGTTGATTGCCGATTTTTGATTTTTGAAGTTTTTTGTATTCTGAAATCAAAAATCGTTAATCTTCAATCAAAAATCAAATGTTTCACGTGAAACAATTTGGTTAAGCACTACTCTACTTATGTTTTTTAAAAATAATTTAAAGTGAACTTTACAAATAGTACTACATATATAAAAGTTTCAGATCATTCGGTTTCAAAAGAATCGTTTGATTTGCTTTTTAATGAGGAATATGAAATTTTAAAAACAACTCCTCAACCAAGTTTAGAAAAACTTCCTTTTTATTATGAAAGCGAAGATTATATTTCACACACCGATTCAAAAAGAACCTTGTTTGAAAAAGTTTATCATTTAGTAAAAAGTAATGCTTTAAAAAGCAAAGTGAATTTAATCACGAAGTTAATTCCGCAAAAAGGAACTATTTTAGATATTGGATCTGGAACAGGCGATTTTTTAATGACAGCCAAAAATAACGGTTGGAATATAAAAGGTTTGGAACCAAATTTAAAAGCAAAACAAATTGCTGTTTCTAAAGGAGTTGTTTTTGAAGAGGATTTAGAGAGTATTGCCGACAATTCAATAGATGTAATAACTATGTGGCATGTTTTAGAACATGTACCCAATTTAGACGAACAGTTTACGCAATTGAAAAGAATTGTAAAACCAAATGGATATATTGTAATTGCGGTTCCAAATTATAAATCTTTTGATGCAAAATATTATAAATCATTTTGGGCTGCTTATGATGCGCCAAGACATTTATGGCATTTTTCAAAAACTACCATTCAAAAGTTAGCAGCAAATTATAATTTAGAATTAGAAAAAGTAAAACCCATGTGGTTTGATAGTTTTTATGTAAGCTTACTTTCTGAAAAATACAAAACTGGAAAAATGAATTTCGTGAAAGGGTTTTTAATCGGTTTGACTTCAAATGTTGTTGGAATATTTAAAAATGAGTTTTCTTCACACATTTACATCATAAAAAACAAGTAAAAATCATTTTAAAGCTGTTTTTTTAGCCTTTCTTTGATTTGAAAATGTAAATTACTGTCAATTTTCAGAAAGTGTCTTAAATCAGCTTTTATTTGATTGAATTTTTATAACCAAAAACAATTAAAAATTATTTAATCAATAAATTTTATCTATATGTGTAATTTTATTGAAAACTTTATAACTAATTACTATTTTTACCAAAATTTAAATTAAAAATGAAAAGAGCCTTATTAATTTTAGGAATTGCATTTGCAATGATTTCTTGTAACAAGAACGAACAAAAAACAGAAAACTTTAAAACTGCATATATCGATACTGCCGAATTATTGAAAGAATATGATAAGTATAAAGCCGAAGAAGAAAAATTTAAAGTGAAATCTGAAGAAATGAGTAGGCCATTAGAGTCAAAATTCAGAGCTTTTGAGAATGAAGCTAAAAGTTTTGAAAGTAATGCAAGAGTAAAAGGTCAAGCTTGGGCGCAACAAAAAGGTGCTGAATTACAACAAAGAGAACAACAATTAGGTATTGAACAAAATGCTTTAATTCAACAATTGCAATTAGAAGGAGCTCAATTAAGAGACTCTATCATTAAAGAAGTTAGACAATATATTAAAGACTTCGGTAAAAAAGAAGGGTATGATTATATTTATGGTACAGGAGATGCTGCAACTATTTTATATTCAAAAGATTCTTACAATATTACCAAAGAAGTTTTAGAAAAATTAAATAAAGATTATTCTTCTAAGGCTGCTACTGAGCCAAAAAAATCGGAAGCTACTAAAGAAGAAGAAGAGAAAAAATAATCTTCATTTTATATAAATTAAAATCCAGCAATTGCTGGATTTTTTTTTGAATTCATTTCTCTATATTTGTATTATAAACTATACGCCTTATGGAATTTTTATCTGCCGAAGCCAATTACACCCTCCGATTTATCAATCAAACCAATAAATCCATCTTTCTAACAGGTAAAGCCGGAACCGGAAAAACCACTTTACTAAAAGAAATTATTGCTACAACACATAAAAACACTGTTGTTGTTGCTCCTACAGGAATAGCTGCTTTAAATGCAGGTGGCGTTACCATTCATTCTATGTTTCAGCTTCCTTTTGCATCTTTTATTCCTGATAATAAGCAAGTTGCACAATTTTCAGGAGCTATAAAATTTGAAAATAGAGATACGCTTGGTCGTCATTTTAAAATGAACGCGACGAAAAGATCTATTATTCGAAACATGGAACTGCTTATTATTGATGAAGTTTCCATGCTTAGAGCCGATGTTTTAGATGCGATTGATTTCATGTTGAAAAAAGTACGCAGAAACGAACGACCATTTGGCGGAGTTCAAGTTTTATTTATAGGAGATTTACTACAATTACCACCAGTTGTTAAAAATGAAGAATGGCAAATGTTGCGTAATTATTACAACGGAATGTTCTTTTTTCATTCGCACATTATTCAGCAATATCCACCTTTATATATTGAATTAGATAAGATTTTTCGTCAAACGGATGCTGAATTTATCGATGTATTAAATAATTTACGTCATAATAAAATAACGCCTTCAGATATTGCAATACTGAACCAATTTGTACAACCTAATTTCGATTTAAAAAAGAACAAAGGATATATCACTTTAACTACTCACAATGCAAAAGCAGATGCAATAAATGCCCAATCCTTACAAGATTTAAAAGAGAAACAATTCACCTATTTACCAGAAGTGGTTGGCGATTTTCCTGATAAAATTTTTCCGCTCGATGAAAAATTGCATTTAAAAGTCGGCGCTCAGGTGATGTTTGTGAAAAACGATCTTAATTTTGATAAGCAGTTTTACAACGGAAAAATGGGGGTTATAAAATCGCTTTCAAGCAACGAAATTAGGGTTCATTTTCCAGAAGAAAATAAAACCATTGAGGTTGAACGTTACGAATGGCAAAACATTAAATACAAACTCAACGAAAATACTAAAGAAGTTGAAGAAGAAGTAATTGGAACTTTTGTCCACTACCCTATTAAATTGGCTTGGGCAATAACCGTTCATAAAAGTCAAGGTTTAACTTTTGACAAAGCTGCGCTTGATGTTTCGCAAGTTTTTGCGCCTGGACAAGCATATGTTGCTCTTTCGCGTTTACGTTCCTTAAAAGGGCTTATTTTGCTCTCTCCGTTGAATATGAACGGCGTTTCTAGCGACGAAGATGTGTTGAGTTATGCTGAAAATAAAGCTTCTGAAGACATTTTGCAAGATGCATTGGTACAAGAAACTAATACGTTCTTGCTTCATACTTTGCTTAAAACGTTTGATTTCAAAGAGTTAATACAAGAATGGCGCAACCATCAATTCAGTTATAAGGCTGAAGCACCAAAATCGCCAAAATCAAAACACCTCAATTGGGCCAAATTGCAATATGAAACCATTGCTAAGATTGAAGCACCTTCGAGTAAATTTATGTCGCAATTGCATAAAATTTTCCACGTGGAAAAATTGGACGCTCCATTTTTACAAGAACGATGCGAAGCGGCTTATGATTATTTTTTCAAAACTTTAGATCAGGTTGCCGAAGAATTATTGTTAAAGATTGAAGAAATAAAACGCACCAAAAAAGTAAAAGCATTTTACGACGAATTAATGATTTTAGAAGAAATGCAAATCAAAGCCATTTTACAATTGAAAAAGGCCAGATTACTGACACAAATCATCACGGAAGGAAAAGAAATTTCGAAGAAGAATTTGGTTTCAGACGAAATGAACGTGTACAAAATAAACAAATTAGTTGCTGTTGCCGAACGTTTTAGAACCGAACATGCCACATTAATTGACGATGAAGACGATGATGTTTCGTATTATGAAGCTCCAAAAAAGAAAAAAGAACCCAAAAAAGCAACCATTGAAATTACGTTAGAACTTTGGATGCAAGGGAATTCTATCTACGATATAGCTAAACAGCGCAAGTTAACGCCATCTACTATTTTTAATCATTTTACCAAATTAATTCAAATGGAAACGGTTGAGTTAGCCGACATTTTACCCGAAGATAAAATCGTAGCTCTAGCGGCTGCTTTTAAAGATTTTAAGGGAGAAAGTTTAGGCGAATTGAAAGAAAAACACGGCGATGCATTTTCCTGGGACGAACTGCGTTTGTTTAAAGCGAGTTTGGGGAGTTAAAATTTTTTGAAGAGTTTGTCATTCCGAACTTGTTTGCTTACGTCAGTTCGCTTCGCTTGGGTCAGAATCAAAATTTTAGAAGCTGAAACAAGTTCAGCTTGACAAAACCACATTTTATTTTCTTTGTCATTCCGAGGAACGAGGAATCTAATAACATTTTTATGAAAGTAATTTTAGTTTCTTATGAAATTAAAGAACATCTTTTAGAAACTTATTTATCCTTCAAGTTTTATGAAGTAATCTTCAATATCTTTTTTTAAACTTTCTATGTTACTCAAGACATAACTTATAGTTTTCGTTTTATCTAATTTATTAAATTCTTGATGTATTTTATTAAGGTCTTCATTATTTCCAATGAATTGTATTGTGCCAGAATCATCAGTATAATGCATTTTACTAAAATCACTTTCTATTTTTACAATACTTTTCATCTTTTCAAAAGTTTTAAATATCAGAGAAAGTTTTATCTTAATTCTAGAAAGAAAAATAAATTTATTTCTAGAATAATGTTTATAAAAATTATGATAATCCTCAAACCATTTTTTTGTTATTCTTTGCATAATTTCTGGTGAAAGTTTTTCATTTGTTATATTTAATGTACTCTCATTAAATTCGGATAATAATTGATAAGATTCACTCAATATTTTTATCTGCATTTCATTATATCTTGAAAATTTTATTTCTGATTTTTTTAAATCATTTTTAAAAACTTCTATTTTTTTTGAAACCCAAATAGCTTGTGCAACTTGTATAACTGCAATAATTAAAGTAAAAGCACATAAAATAATTAAGTGATAATTTTTAAAGTCAGAAAAATACTCGTTGAGAATCTGATTAATTAATTCACTGTTGCTCATTTTTGCTATTATGTTTATTAATTTGAATATATCTTTAATACACTATAACTAACTCAACATATAGACCGCTAAAACAGCAGGTATAAAATAAATTACAATAGTACGTGCACCATCGTAATCTTTAGCAATTCGTTGTCCAAATAATAAAAAGATAAGTGTTAAACACGATAAGTTAGCGCCATAAAGTGCCATTACTGTAGAATCTTTAGTTACTAAGTTTATAATTCCAGAAATACACAATACTCCAGAAAGTATTTCTAAAACCAATATGATGAATAACGACATAGGCACTTGGTTAGCAAAAATAGTTCCTGCAAAATGTTCTTTAAGCCAAGAAACATTTCCTTTCCAGTCTTTTATTTTATCATATCCAGATTGTAAAAAAGTTACGGCAAGTAACAACAAAATTAAAATTGAAGCTGCGTGTGTCATAATTATTGTTTTTTATGAATTAATCGGGTTAGTTTTATCGATAAATCGGTTAAAATAATTTTACTATTTCCATTTCTTTCAATATGGTAAATAGCGGTTTCAAGTTCTTTAAAGATATCATTTATATTGCTTCCATCTACAAAAGGAGCAAATTTTTCTAAATTAAAATTGGAAACGGTTGGTTCAAAAAACACCAACTCTTTCGCTTGGTAATTCGCCATTAACGCTTGTCTGAAAAAGTAAATGCAATAGTTTAAAAACTGTTTTTGCACTTCTCTACCTAAGCCCGCAATGTTTTCGCTCCATTTTATTAGATCTAAAATAGCAGATGCATTTCCTTTGGCTTTAAACGCACTTCGTATCCATTCAATAAACCATTCTTCAAAAGGATATTCGTCGGCATCTTTTTTTAAGATGTGCAATGCTTTATTATAATTTCCTTCGCTTTGGTGTGCAATTTTCAACGCTACATTTTGGTCGCAGTTTTCACGTGAAACCAAATTTTCAGCAATAACACTTTCGCTTATTCCTATAAAATCTAATATTTGGCAACGCGAAATAATGGTTTGCAATAAATCGTCTAAATGTTCAGTTATTAAAATGAAAACCGTTTTGTTTGGCGGTTCTTCTAATAATTTTAGTAATTTATTGGAAGCCGCAGTATTCATTTTATCAGCCATCCAAATGATCATTACTTTGTAACCGCCTTCGTATGCTTTTAAAGAAAGTGCTTTATTAATTTCACTTGCTTCGTCTACTCCTATTTGACCTTGCTTTTTTTCGACCCCAATTTTCTTATACCAATCAAATAAACTTCCGTACGGATTTTCATGTAAAAATTCCCTCCACGAAACCATGAAATTTGCACTTACCGGATGTTTTTTTACATCTTCGTTAGTGGCTACTGGGAAAACAAAATGCAAATCGGGATGCGAAAAATGGTCGAATTTTAAATTACAAGCTTCGTTTCTATTAGTGTTTTCTTGATCCATGTTTCCACACAAAATATATTGCGCATAAGCAATTGCCATAGATAACGTTCCGCTACCTTCCGGACCAACAAAGAGTTGCGCATGCGGAATACGTCCAGCAGCGGCACTTTTTGTCAAATGATTTTTTATATGATCTTGTCCTAAAATGTCTTTAAAAAGCATAGCACAAACCTAATTGAAATAATTATTTTTCACTTCATAAAAGTAAAAAAATATTAATTTAAATCGAAACACGTAAGGCAACTTCTACAGAAAAAGAATTATAACAGTTTTTTATACCAATTTAAAACACAAAATTTTATATTTGTCTACTTCAAAACGAAAATCAAATTATGAAAACACTAAACGATTTTAATTTTAATAATAAAAAAGCAATAATTAGAGTAGATTTTAATGTGCCTTTAGATGAAAACTTTAAAGTAACAGACAATACTAGAATCGAAGCGGCTAAACCAACTATTGATAAAATTATTAATGAAGGCGGAAGTGTTATTTTAATGAGTCACCTTGGTAGACCAAAAGGTGTTGAAGAAAAGTATTCTTTAAAACACATTCTTACTGAAACTGAAAAAGTTTTAGGAAGAAGTGTAAAATTTGCAAATGATTGTATTGGAAATGAAGCAGTTGAATTAGCTGCAAATTTAAAAGCAGGTGAAGTTTTATTGCTTGAAAACTTACGTTTTTATGCAGAAGAAGAAAAAGGAGATGTTGCATTTGCTCAAAAATTAGCCAACTTAGGTGATATTTATGTAAACGATGCATTTGGTACAGCACATAGAGCACATGCTTCAACAACCATTATTGCGCAATTTTTTCCGGGAAAAAAATGTTTCGGAAATTTATTGACGAAAGAAATTGAAAGTATTGAAAAAGTACTTAAAAATTCAGAAAAACCGGTAACTGCAATTCTTGGAGGTTCTAAAGTGTCTTCAAAAATTACGGTAATTGAAAATATTTTAGACAAAGTAAACCACATGATTATTGGTGGCGGAATGACTTTTACCTTTATAAAAGCTTTAGGCGGAAAAATTGGAAATTCTATTTGTGAAGATGACAAATTAGAATTAGCCATTGAAATTCTTAAAAAAGCGAAAGAAAAAGGAGTTCAAATTCACTTACCAGTCGATGTAGTCGCTGCTGATGCTTTTTCAAACGATGCAAATACACAAGTGGTTGATGTAAAACAAATTCCTGACGGTTGGCAAGGTTTAGATTCTGGACCAAAATCGTTAGAAATTATAAAACGCATTATTTTAGATTCAAAAACAATTCTTTGGAACGGTCCATTAGGTGTTTTTGAAATGGAATCTTTTGCAAACGGAACCATTTCATTAGGAAATTATATTGCAGAATCTACTCAAAACGGAGCTTTTTCACTTGTTGGCGGAGGAGATAGTGTTGCTGCTGTTAAGCAATTTGGCTTTGAACCAAAAATGAGTTACGTTTCAACGGGCGGTGGAGCTATGTTAGAAATGTTAGAAGGAAAAACTTTGCCAGGAATAGCGGCAATTTTAAACGATTAAACTATAAAGTACTCTATTCTGTTTAGTGCCCCAAACTTAAAAAGAATAATATGAAAAAAATTAAAATAGTAACACTTGCGCTTTTGTTGGGTTATACAGGTTTTGCTCAAGAAAGCCAACAAAGTGAAGTTTCATTAACATTGCCAAAAGTTTCTTATATAGATTCTCTAAAAGCTACTTTTGTTAACCACAGTACAAGTAATTGTATTGATCAACGTTGGTTAGAAGAGCTTTCAAACGATGATTTATACGAGGAAATGTTTTCAGACATTAATACTGTTGATATTGATTCGGTTGTAGATTATGAATTATCTACTGATTTACTGAAAAGCAGGTTAAAAAAGTTGAATGCAAAAACGCCTTTTGTAATTGATTATAATCCTGCGTTAGAAAACGTAATCAAATCTTATTTAAAGAATAGAAAAGCAAGCTTTGAACGTTTAATGGCTATTTCTGAATATTATTTTCCAATGTTTGAAGAGCATTTGTCAAAATACGATGTTCCATTAGAAATAAAATATTTGGCCATTGTAGAATCGGCATTAAACCCTAAAGCGCGCTCAAGAGTTGGAGCAACAGGTTTGTGGCAATTTATGTATCCAACAGGAAAACAATTTAACCTAGAAGTTACTTCTTATGTTGACGAACGCTACGATCCGCTTCAAGCGACCGAAGCAGCTTGTCAATATTTATCAAGTTTATACAATATTTTTGGCGACTGGAGTTTGGTTTTAGCATCATATAATGCCGGACCAGGAAATGTTTCAAAAGCAATTCGCCGTTCGGGCGGAAGCCAAAATTATTGGAACATTAGAAGAAATCTTCCACGTGAAACCGCAAATTATGTTCCAGCTTTTTTGGCAACGTTATATATTTACGAATTTCAAAAAGAACACGGTTTACAGCCAAAAAAAGCACCGGTCACCTATTTTGAAACGGATACAATAAAAGTTAAAAAACAACTTAGTTTTCAGCAGGTTTCAGATTTATTAGATATATCAGTTGAAGAAATTAAATTTTTAAACCCAATTTATAAGTTAGATATTATTCCTTATAACGAAGAAAAGCCACGTTTTTTAAGATTACCAAAAAACAAACTAGGTGTTTTCGTTTCTAATGAGGAAAAAATTTACGCTTATGTAGATTATGTTGATGCTAAGAAAGAACAACCAATAAGTTATGCATCTTCCTCAAAAACATCTTCTAGTAGTTCAAACTCAAGTGTTCAATATCATAAAATAAGACGCGGTGAAAGCCTTGGTTTAATTGCTCAAAAATATAATGTATCTATAAGTTCGTTAAGAAGTTGGAATCATATAAGAGGAAATAACATTCAAGCAGGAAAAACTTTAAAAATTTATTCTTCCTCAAAATCATCAAGCTCTTCATCAAGAAACACTAGTAATAGCGGTACTTACACTGTTAAATCGGGCGATTCATTATATACAATTGCGAAGAAATTTCCTGGTGTTTCTGTCGACAACATAAAAAAATGGAACGATATTAGTGGTAATAATATTCAGCCAGGAATGAAGTTAAAAATTAAAGGATAAAAAGCTTAAATATCTATATATGAAAAAGATTATTTTATTAATTGTAAGTGTTGTGTTTTTTGTTTCATGTAAAGACTCTGAAGCAGATAAAAAAGCGATTTTACCAGAATCAAATGCAAAAATTAATAATGTTTCTATTATTATAGATGAAAGTATGTGGGCTGGTGAACTAGGCGACAGTATTCGTAAAAAATTTGCCGCACCAGTTGATGGTTTACCTCAAGAAGAGCCATTATTTACATTAAATCAATATCCTACTAAAATATTTGAAGGTTTTGTTAGAAAGAGTAGAAATATTGTAATTGTTCAAAAATCTGATAAAACAGGATACAGCCACAAAGTAAATCAGTTTGCAAAACCACAGCAAGTTTTTTATGTTTTTGGAAAAAACAATGCAGAAATTTTAACTGTTTTAGAACAAAGATCAGCAGAAATTATTTCGAAAATTAAAGCGGGCGATATTATTGAAAATCAAGTTCGACTTAAAAAAGCAGCAGTTAGCGATGATAAAGTGCGTGCTAAATTTGGAGTTGGATTAACTCTAGGTTTTGGTTATAAATACGATATGGTTGAAGATGATTTTCTTTGGATAAGAAAACAATTCAATAATGGCGCTAGTTATAATAGTGTTTTAGTGTATGAAGTTCCATTTGAAACTATTGAAAAAGACAATAATATTGTAAATAATATTGTTCAAATGCGCGATTCTATTGGTAAAAAATTTATTCACGGAACTTTACCAAATACTTGGATGATTACTGAGCCAGCGTATGCGCCTTATTTATTTGAAACTACCGTTGCTGGTAGAAAAACCTATTTAACAAAAGGAACTTGGGACTTGAAAAACGATTTCATGGCCGGACCGTTTGTGAACTATGCCATAAAAGACGAAAAAAACAACCGTTATTTAATTTTAGAAGGTTTTACATTTCATCCTTCAAAATCTAAAAGAGATTTAGTGTTTGAATTGGAAGCAATCATACAATCGGTTAAGTTTTTAAAATAATCCAAAGGCGGTATGCTTCAATTCAAAATAAAGCGATTTAACGAACTTTCTACTCAAGAACTATATGAATTGCTTCAACTGCGCGCTGAGGTGTTTGTGGTGGAGCAAGATTGCGTTTATCAAGATGTTGATGGCAAAGACCAGAAGGCTTTACATGTTTTAGGTTATTACCAAGGAAATTTAGCCGCTTACACACGTATTTTTGATAAAGGCTACTATTTTGATGAAGCTTCTATTGGTAGAGTGGTTGTGAGTCCGAAATACAGAGATAAAAAATTCGGACACGATTTAATGCGTGTTTCAATTGAAGCCGTTAAGGAACACTATAACGAAACAGCAATTACCATTTCGGCACAAGAATATTTAAAAAAGTTTTACGAAAGCCACGGTTTTGAACAAACCAGCGAAATGTACTTAGAAGACGATATTCCGCACATTCAAATGAAGAGGAAGTAACGGCTGTTGGCGGTAGTTTTTTCTATTTACAATTTTGATTTCAGAAGTTTAATAATTTCATTTAATCCATTTAGAGTTCCATTATAATATTTCCCTTTTTTAAATTCTGGAATAAAATAATTTTCGATTATTTCAGAAGTTTCTTTCTCTGTAATTATCTTTTCAATTCCGTTTCCGTGTTCAATTCTTATTCTTCTATAGCCCTTTGATATAGCAATTAAAATTCCATTGTCTTTATCTTTTTTTCCAATTCGCCAAGTTTGCGCAATGTGAAGTGATAATTTGTCAAAGTTTTCTTTTGAAGTTTTTATTGTATCAATAGTTACAATTCCAATTTCAAAAGTCGTTTCTTTTTCAAATTTGGTTATTATGCTGTCAAGTTTAGTTTGTTCAACATCAGAATATAGATTTTCATAATCGTTTGTATAGCTTACAGGTTTAGGCAAGTTTTCCCAAAATATTTTTCTGAATAACTCAACCGATTTATTTTTGAGACTATCATTTTTAATGACTTCTGTCTTTTGCGCATTCAAATTAATCGCAAAAAAGAATAGCAAAAAATATTTAGGAATTTGTTTCATCAATTATGTTTGATTTAGTCCTTTCGGTCTCAAAATTACCGCCAACTATTGTATATACGCTACTTTTCCTTAAATCTTAGTTATCACAAGCTCTACTCTACGGTCTAATAAAGGGCCTTTTCCTAGTGGTTGTGTGTTGCCATAGCCTTTATAAGTCATTCTTTTTTTGTTTATTTTTCTAAAACCTAAGTATTTAAAAACAGCAAGCGCTCTGTTGGTAGACAACTCTCTTTTTCGGGTTTCTCTATCTATGGCTTCTTTATGATAGGTAGGTGTGCAACACACGTGTCCTTGAATTTCAAATTCAATGTTTTTGTATCGATATAATAGCTTGGCAACACGTTCTAATTCTTGTTTTGCTTTATAAGAGAGCTTACTGCTTCCTCTGTCGAACAACAATTTATCAAGATAAATTCTGTCGCCTACAACAGGGTTTTTAGGCACTGTACTATAAACACCAGGAATTTTTAAATCTTCAATAATAACCGGTTTGTAGTTTACAACAACATCTACCCTTCTATTTTTTGAACGCGCTTCTGGAATATTGGTTTCTAAATCTTCGTCAATTAAAATTTTCCCTTTTCCTTCAAGGGTAATTATAATTTTACTTTTTATGCCTTTACTTACTAATTTATCTTTTACTGTATTGGCTCTTTTGGTAGATAAATCAAAATTATAAGCATCTTTACCTCTATCGTCACAATACCCAAAAATTTCAATGGTTTCTACATTGGAAGTGTCAATTTTTTGTACGAACTTAACTACAGCATCTGCTTGTTCGTCTTTCAAGTTGTATTTGTCAAATTGAAAATAAATTGAGTGTACTTCTTCTTCTTGTGCAAAAGAAGTTAGGAAGAATAAACTAAATAAAAGGGATAAAAATTTATGCATGCTATTTTTTTAATATGGTTTTATATTCTGTTTCGTTATTTAAAATGCTTTTCGCTTTATTAATTACGGTGTTGTTTTGTGTGTAATTTAAATATAAACCATCACGATATTGAAAGCGAATTATTAATTCATCATATAGTAAGTTAAGAATTTCTTTTTTATGAGTAAGAATTTCTTCATTCATACTTTTTTCAATTGCAGTTTGTAAAAGCGCATATTCTTTAGAAATTCCGCTTTCAATTTTTTCTTTTTTAGCCGTTTCTAAAACCTTTTTTAAAGCTAAACTGGTTTCTGTAGCGAAATTGTACTTGTCGTGCTTTAAAAACTGTTTAAATGCATTAAAATCGGCTTCACTTAAGTTGTTTGGTAAGCCCGTGTTCTGATAATTGTAATATAATTGCGTTGCAAAATCAAAAATAGCATCGTTTTTAACTAAATCGTCAGTAATGGCACTTAATTTTGTTTCTTCAATAATTACATCGGGTAAAATTCCACCGCCATCGTAAACAATTCTTCCACCTTTAGTTTTAAATTCGTTAAAATTTTCTTGCTTAATTTTTATCGCTTTTCCGTTAGCATCTTTTCTAGTATAATCTAATGCTTGAATGCATCTGCCTGAAGGCGTAAAATATCTTGAAATGGTTACTTTTACTTGAGTTCCGTAGGCAAGATTTAAAGGGCGTTGAACCAATCCTTTTCCAAAACTTCTATTTCCCACAACAACCGCTCGGTCTAAATCTTGTAAAGCACCAGCAACAATTTCAGAAGCTGAAGCACTTTTTCCATCGACTAAAATAGTTAACGGAATTTCTAAATCTACCGGTTCGTAATTGGTTTTGTAAGTATTGTTGTGTTTTACGTTTTTCGACTTTGTTGTTACGATCACTTCGTTTTTAGGCACAAAAAGGTTGCAAATGTTTACCGCTTCATGTAACAAACCACCCGGATTTGCTCTTAAGTCTAAAATGATTTTTGTAGCGCCTTTACTTTTTAAGTCTAAAAGAGCCGCTTTGGTTTCTTTGCTTGCCGTTTCGGTAAATTTACTTAAAACGATATAACCTGTACTAGCATCTATTAATGAAAAATAAGGAACCGCTTTAATATCAACTTCGTCTAAAACAATAGCGATTGCTTGTTTTTTATTTTGACGAATAATTTCTAGGTTTACTTTGGTGTTTTTTGCGCCTCTTAAAAGTTGTGAAGCGTCTTCTTTGTATTCTTTTAAATTGATATCGCCAATTTGTACAATTTCATCACCTGCTTTTAAACCTGCTTTATCTGCCGGAAATCCTTTGTAAATTTCTTTAATGAAAACTCTACCTTCTTTTCGGGTTACCATCGCACCAATTCCTGTGTATTCTCCAGTGGTGTTTATTTTGAATTTTAAAACATCTTGTTCGTTAAAAAAAACAGTGTAAGGATCCAGTTCAATCAGCATGTTTTTAATGGCATTATCCATTAGTTCACCAGGATTGGTTTCGTCTACATAGTTTTGATTTACGGTTTTAAACAAATTGGTAAAGATTTCAATTTGTTTAGCGATTTCAAAAAAATCGTTTTTAAAACTTACCCCAACAAATAAAAAGGCTAAAGCAAATGCGGGAATCAATATTTTTTTTTGAAGAAAAGATTTCATTCTTTTTAAGATAGGTTTAGTTTACGAATTTAATTATAAAACGTCAAAAATTAAACCAAAAAGAATTATTCTTTCATTTTTTCGGCAAATTTTTCAAAAAGGCGAATGGTTTTCTCATTGATTTCTTGATAAGAAAGCACTTCTTTTGATTGGTAGAAAAACATCATGGCCATAGGTTTATCAATGTTTTCTGAAAGAATATTTTTATTCAGTCGGTAACATTCTCTAAGTATTCTTTTTAAACGATTCCTATCGACTGCATTTTTAAAATATTTTTTTGAAACTGAGACACCAAATTTAATTAATTCTTCATTTTCAAATGAATTTTCTGCGTAAACTAAACGCAATGGATATTTAGAAACAGATTGTCCTTCTGAAAACAGAAGACCAATTGTTTTTTTGCTTTTTAATTTTTCGTTTTTAGGATAAGTAAATGCCATGAGGCAAATGTATAACTATCCTTTATTTTTTTATAATTAATATTTTTTAATTTTGAATAGTTGTCTTTTTATAATATTTTTACAATACAAAATTTATATGATGCTATTTTATATTTTTAACAGTATAAAAATAAAAAGTCTTTTTTTTTACTTCTTTTTCTTATCATTTTCGTTAAGTGCTCAAAATCAATACGCTTCATTTCAGTCATTAGTTAGAAAAAATCAAAATAATCCTGATAGCCTTTATTTTTATGGTAATAAAATTTTAGATTTAGGTAATAAAAATAACGATGCTAATATAATAACCGAAGGTTATTTTGTCCTTTCTCAATCACAACTTTTTCAAGCAAAAAAGGAAAATGCAATTGTTTATTTAGATAGCGCATTAATTTATAAAGATGAAATAAACATAAATAATTTTTTTAGACTTCAAAGAACAAAAGCAATTGCTTACACACAAATTAGAGAATTTGAAAATGCCGAAAACATTTACCAAGATATAATAGATCAATGTAAAAAACTAAATAAAAAGGTAGAGATTGCTCATACCTATAATGGTTTAGGAATGATTAAAAAACAAAAAAATGAGCATGCAAAAGCCATTGACTATTTTAAAAAGGCACTTGTTTTATGGGATAGCTTAGGAGTTGATCATGCTAAGCCAGGTTTGTATTCTAACATAGGAGTTTCCCAAAAATTATTAGGCGATTTAGAAAGCTCTAATGCTAGTTTTCATAAAGGCATTTCATTATCAAAACAAAACAGAAGAGATCAAAGGACAATTAATCGACTTTACAATAATTTAGCTACAAATTTTAGTTTTTTAAAAAACACTGATTCAACAAAGTTTTATTTAAATAAGGTTATAAATTACTATAAATCTACAAACCAAAAATTTGAATTAAGCTTAGCTTACCTAAACAAAGGACAAAATAAAATTTTTTTAAAAGAGTTAGATAGTGCATTGTGGTATTTAAAAGAATCCTTAATAGAATTTAAAAAGAAAAATCACATTCCTTCTAAAATTGAAAATTATAGATTATTAGCAACTACTTTTCTTAAAAAAGAGAAATATGAAAAAGCATTAACCTATCTTGATTCAGCACATCAATTATCTGTCGATAAACACATCAATTACGATTTAGAGCATCAGTACGCATTGTATGCTGAGATTAATGAGAAAAAAGAAAATTATAAAAAAGCCAATGAGTATTTAAGAGCTAATGATAGCTTAAAAAAGGCCAAATACATAAGTAAAAGCGAAAATGGTTTTAATCAAGTACTTGTTTTAGAAGATAACAAAGAAAAAAGAAAAAAAATACAAAAATTAGACAAGGAAAATAGCTTTTACAAATCCAATTTATTTTTTTCACTACTTATAGTTCTGATTTTGGCAGTAATTGCTTTATTGTTTTTTAAAAGATATAAAAATCAAAAATCAGAAGTAGAGCAATTGCAAAATCAATTAGATTCTTTTAACGATAAATTTTCTAAGACCCAAGAAGAAACAAATCTTTCAAGTGCTATTTTAAAATTAAAAAGTAAAGCTGTTTTGAATACTGCTGAAATTTTATATATAAAATCAGATGGCCATTATGCTGAAATTTCAATAGAAGGAAGAGAAAAACCAGAAATTGAAAGAACATCTTTAACAAGTCTTTTAGAGCTATTACCAAAACAAGATTTTGTTCGAATCCATAAATCTTATGTAGTGAACATTCACAAAATTAAAATCATCAATTCTACAGAAGTAATGTTGGAAAATGGAGAATGGATAAAATTATCTCGCACTTATAAACAAGAATTGAAAGAGCTTCTCAAAAAAAATAATTAATACTTAAAGCCTAAAAAAACTACTTTATTGATGTCACTCATGTACAAAAACATGTCAGTGGTGACAAATCTTTGGTTTTCAATAACTATTTGTCCAATTTGGCTTAAAATTAAAAACCAAATAATTATGAAAAAAAGTATTTTAATTACAGTAGTAATGTTTTTTTTAACAATCAATTTAGCTCAGGCTCAATCGACAGGCTGGAGTAATTGGACTAGCATTGATTGTTTTAAAGGAGTTCAATTTAGAGTAAAATCACAAAAAACAAGTAGCGGAAAATATGAAGCATATTTAGAATTTAAAAATAATTATAACGAAAATATTCATTTTAATTATGAAATTTCTGGTGGTTCTTATTCAAGTAGAAATAATAGAGTTTCTGTAAGAGCAGGAAGTACTTACAAAAGTTATGCTGGTACAAGTTTTACATCTAATTATTTTAATGTTTATGTTGATAGGTTAAGGTTTGGTAGAGATGGACTTCAGCCATATGCTGATTGTGATAAATAAATCTTAATTGTTGAAAAGACAATAGCGATGATAATTAGAGTTTAATTTACTATTGTCTTTTTATATTTTAAGTTAATTAAAGAGCACTTTAGCATTATAAATTTTAAAAAATTAATTATGAAAAAAATCAGTACACTATTAGTTATTCTTGCTACAATTTCTTTTGTCAATGCGCAAGAGATTACAGGTTTTAAAACACTAACCTTTAATAATGAATATGGCAACTTTCGTTTAAAAATCACTCCAAATACTTTTGATGCTTCTAAGTCAAAAATAACTAAGACAAGCGGAGTTTATGGTGTTAGAATTTGCTATACACAAAACGGAGTTAAAAAAGCTGTACTCCAAGATATGACCTATAAAATTGTAACCAACGAAGAATTTATTTATGGTGGCTGGGGTTCTGGCAAAGGAGTTAGAGTTACCGATATTTCTTTTTTCCGTATCGATAAAACATCAAAAGAAAATTGGCCGAAGAAAAGCGATTGTCTATAAATTATTAACTATTAAATAAAGATATTATGAAAAGATTTTTATTTGGGATTATAACCCCTATTTTCTTAATCATTATTAGTTGTGATAAAAATGATTCAGAAGTTACAAATGAAGATGGATTAAATGGAGAAATTTCAACAGTTGATCAAAATGGTAATACATTTAGTATTGCTTCAATTGGCAATCAAACGTGGATGACAGAAAACTTAAATGTAGATAAGTTTAGAAATGGAGATGTTATTATGCAAGCAACAAATTTCGCTCAGTGGCAAACAGCAATTTCAAACCAACAACCTGCTTGGTGTTTTTATAATTTTAGTACTTCAAACGGAGTAATTTATAAAAAAATATACAATTGGTATGCGGTTATAGATTCGAGAGGTTTAGCACCTGAAGGTTGGCATATTCCTAATGATAATGAATGGACAAATTTAGTTAATTATCTTGGAGGTACAGATTTTGCAGGGAAAAAGATGAAGACTGTCTCAGGTTGGGACGCGTGGTGCACTCCAGGTGCAGGAGGTACTATGGCTTGTTATGGACCTAATGCCAACACTAATGAGTCAGGTTTTTCTGCCTTGCCAGGGGGATTTTGTTCATATGTTTCAGGATCAAGTCAAGAGTTTCTCAGATTAAAAATGAGTGCTCGTTTTTGGAGTCTTGTTCCTAGCATTTCTGCACCTGGAATTGTATCAATTAGCTCTAATTATGATTATTGTCATGATGAATTTACATATTGGGCTGATAGAGAACATGAAGGATATTACGTTCGTTGTATTGCAGATTAATATACTTTAAAATTTAAAATATCTATGAAGAAAATATTCTTAGCAATTACATTAATTTTTAGTATTACATCAAATACAATAGCACAAGAATCTAAAACATACTATGAAAAAATAACAGGTTCTGGGACTGCAAACGGAGGAGAATATAATTATGAAGCAACTTTAGAAGCTAAAATATATAATAGCGGACTTGGAGGAATAGCTGTGAAATTTGGTATTGGAGAGTATAAAATTACATCTTTCAAATATAAAGAAGAATTTTATTACAAAACAGATGAAGGTTTCCCGATCGAAATTAATAACATACAATCGGATTTAATAGATGGCTACCTAAATATTAAAAGTGCTACATATCATTATTCTGTTGCTGATCAAAAATTCAGTATGTTAGGTATTAGAAAAGGACATTTAGATAATGTTGAATTAAATAATGAAAACATTAAATCTATAAAAAACTACAATAATGGTGGTAAAGTGAGTTTTGATGATTTTTATTTAGAATTTTTTGGAAAATTAAAAAACACTTATTTCGAACAGTTAGCTAAAATTGCTTCTTCTTACGATATTTTAAAACGAAAGGAGAAAAATGATAATTACCTAGCTGAACAAAAAGAAAAAGCCCAAGAAAAATTAAAAGAAATTGAGATTGCCCAAGAAAGAGATAGAAAAGCTAGAGAAAGAGAAGCTTTAAAGTCAGAAAACTATTATAAAACGTCACCTAATTCTATAAAAACAGGAGGATATCCTCTTACAGGTTACCAAAAAGCACAACAAGATATTAATCGTGTTAATGCTAGTTATGATAAGTTTGAAAAAGCAATTAGTGACTTTAAGAATAAATCTTATCAAAGGTATAAAGAAAGTCAGAAAGAATATCCAACAATAGAAGAGCAAATTGCTGAACTTGATAAAGTTACTGCTGAAAAAAATAGAAGGATGGAGGAAACTAGTCTATTTTTTAATCTTCAAAGTTCATTAAGTGATTTAGAGGAAAATATTAGTGATGTATCCCTAGAAAACCTAAAGGGTATTGATACGGGGAATATATACTTGAAAATGGTTCAACTATCAAGAAAAAAAGGTTATCCTACAATTAGTGACTATACAAGAAAAGAAAACTCATATGGATTTAAAACAAATAATCCGCCAATTTATAATGTTTACCACACCTCTATAGCTGTAATTCCAATTAGCCTAATTAATAATCATCCATATTTGTATAATTTATATCTAAGCGAAATTAGAGCAAAAAAAAGGACGGATGAATTTTATAATTTTGATGTAAAATTTATAAAATTTAAAGATGTATCTATATTAAATAAGTATTGGAATTTAATTGTTGAAAATTATGATACCGACCCACTATTGGATTTTAAATTAGATAACACAAAATTTCCAATGCAGTCTTTTGAATCGTATGTTTCAGAAAATATTGATGTAGAAAGAGATTACTTAAAAAAAGTTGCTGATAAAAAAAAGAGCAACGCAGATAATAAGAAAAAAACAGATGAAATTTTTAAAAACTCAAAGTCATATAAAAAAGTCTATTTTAATTATAAACCATATTATTTAGTTGAATTTCATGATAAAAAAAATGGGTTAATAGATGAATCTGGAAACTTTTTAATTGATAAAATAGAATATTCTATACAACATTTAGGAAATGGTTACTTTGAAATTATTGTAGAAGAAGGCGAAAAGCCTAATGGTGAAAATCTGCCTATTCTTATTAGGAAATCTATTTTGTATAATTTGAATGAAAAAGACTATTCCGACCCATTATTCATTCTAGATCACCAGACAGAACTTAAATACCTCACTTTACTTGATGATAAAACTAAAAAAAAGGGCTTTATATACAAAAAAAACTTTAGTGTAGTTTATCCAAAATATGACCAAATTGAAGGCTATGGAACATATGACAATTTATATGTAATGAATAATGGTTTACATGGGGTTGTAAATAGTTTAGGAAAAGAAATTGTACCTATTAAATATGCTGCAATTCAAGAAAATCAAATTAAAGAATCATTAGCGTTTGGAAGTATAGAAGTAACGCACTATTGGTGCCGAACAGTTGAAGATTATAAAATTGCACATAAGTTTGATGAAACAGGTAAATATTTAGGAAGATGGAAATTACATAAAAGTTGGAGATATATTAAAAAACTAAAAAATTAAAAATTAAAGAAACTTCAATTTAAAAAATATTTAAAAGTAGTTAAGAGTTAAAAAAATCTATTTAAAATGAAAAATTTTAGTTATTTACTATTATCACTAATGTTTTCTAACATCCTAAACGCACAACAAAAAGTCTCAGATAAAGAAATTCTTAAACACTTAAAAGCAAAAAAAATAGAGTGGATAACTGGTGAGCCTAATTTAGCTAAAGTAAAAATGAAATTCACTAAAAAATGGGGAATTTATTATATTGAAGCTTATAAAAATTCCGATGAAGAAATTGAGGAACTTCTTTTAGATGATAAGTTTGAAATAAACTTTGAAGAAGTTGTTAAGCCCAAATTTGATTCTATAAGCTGGTTCAAAGACATGGAGCCACTCATCATTGTTAAAAACAACAAAAAGTATGGTGTTCTAATGAATCCTTACGAGATTCATGACGCTGTAGAAAGAGTCAACTGTGTTTATGATGATGTAATGGTAAAGGAAGTTGAAGGTAGATTCTATACGCTTGTAAATGAAAATGAAAAGTGGGGATTGGTAGATTGGTTTGAAAATATAACCTTGGTTGACCCTTCGTTTGAAAAACCAGAAGATGTTCCACTGGTTTGGATTGAGCCTTGGGCAAAGGATATGTTTGTAGCATCCAAGAAAAAGTTGAACGCTGATATTGTAATTTTTGACGAAAGCAACGGTGATGGTGTTTTTAAGGCAAGAAACAAAACCACACAAAAATGGGGAATGTATCAATCCTTAGGAGCAGATGATCTAACCACACTTATTCCTGCAAATTATGATAGTATTAATTTTTTTAATTTCAACGGAAAATATACAGCGGTTTATAATGAAGGTAAAGTAGGTGTGTATTTGTCTTATTGGAGTTTTTACGATAAGGCAAAACAAACAGTGCCTTGTACTTATGAAGATTACAAAAATTTTGATGCAGATGGTGTGCCAAAACTTGCAGTTAAAAAAGACGGAAAATGGGGTTGGGTAAATTGGTTAACAGGAGAAGAAAAGTCAGAATTTAAATATGAAACAACAAAAGACCTTCCTTATCCATATTTCAATCAAGATATTTGGATTGAGGAATAATCTATTTAAAATAAAATATGAATAAAAAATTAAATGGAATACTCGGTATTGTTGTTTTTGTAATTTTATTTGCCTTTGTGGTTTATATGAAAACGGCTCGTAAAATGGGAAGAAGTGGAATTACCAAACCAAATCAAACTGAAGAGAGAAACAGAGTTCTTGAAGCTTCAAGAAAAAATGAAATGAAAGCTTTTGAAGAAGCCCCAAAAAAAGAGTCTCAACTAAAAGACTCAATTCAGGAGTTACAATTTGAAAGACTAAAGGAAAAAAGTGAAAAGGCTAAAAAAATTCTTGAATCTTTAAACAAAGACACAGTAAAAAATTAACAATAGTAGTTAATTGTTTTCCTTATTTTTAAGAGAATAGTGTAAAGATTAACTATAAGAAATATCATTTTCTTTTTCTTCGTTAAAGATCATAAATTTATAAAAAGTAAAATTTGAGACTCCAAATAATAAAATTGTTAGACTTCTAAAAATAGGAGCGTTTAAATAATATTTACTTATAAAAAAAACCCCAATTTGAATAACAAAAAGAACGGATGAAATAAGTAACCAAAAATTTTTGTTTTCATCTTCAAAAAGATAATTGTATAAGGCAATTCCGCCTATTAATGATGTTAAGAACCCGTTTAGTATCCAAGGATAAATGTCAGCATTTAAAAATTCATTTATAAGTAAAATAAAATATAAATAAGTAAAGAAAAATGGTATAGAAGCCAAAAATAATGCGAACCAATTTTTATTTTTAATGCTATTATATACAATTAAAAAGATTAAAAATCGATATATAAGAGATATAATTGAGCCATATAAAGAACGTTCAGGAGTATCTTCCAAAAACATAACATATGCAAAGAAAAACAATATTAAAGCACTTAAATAGATTACGTTTTTTTTATGAGAATGTAAGAAGTAAATAATTACCAACAAAGGTATTCTTGATCCTCCAATAATATAATTAAGAATTGGAAAATCAGAAAAGTCAAAAAAAGAAAATACAGCAATTACTATGAAGTAAATGATTGTAAGTATTAAAACAGAACTACTACTGCTTAATGTTTTCATTTATACTTATTTGATAGCAAAAATATGAAGCTAAAATAAAAAAACGAATCATATAATGATTCGTTTTTTTATTTTATTTTAAGGAAGTTTATTTTTTCTCAAAAACATTGTTTGTTAAGTCAACATCGGCCATTAATCCGCTTGGATCAATTACGATTGCTTTTATCGACGTTTTTGTTTTTTGTATGTCAAAGCTAAATGTTGGGCTTGACCAATCCCAGCCTTTTAAAACCGTTCTGTTTATTGAATATGAATTTGGTTTTTCCCAACGCATTAAAGTGTTTGGAATGTAAAACAATTCGTTACTTCCATCTTCATAAACGACAAGTAAGTCAATAGGCATAGGCATTCTTCCTATTCTTTCCAATGTAACTTTTGTGTTTTTATCAGCATCAGCTACTTCTTTTATTGCATAATCAATTGTGTTGGTAGTTTGTGTCCAATCTACTAAATACCAATCTAAATTGGCTCCAGAAACTTTTTCAGCCGAACGCTTAATGTCATTTGGAGTAGGGTGCGTTAATTTGTAATCTGCGTAATAACGTCTTAAAGTTTTCATTAGATTTTCAGTACCAATTACATAACCTAATTGTGCTAAAAACACTTCACCTTTACTGTATGCGGATATTCCATATGCCATATTAATGTCATATCTATCGGCATGTGTAGAAAGTGGTTGTTCTTTTCCGCTTTTTACTAAATAACGATAACCGTTATATGCGCCTTCAAAAGGATTATCTACTTTTTCTTTTCCAGGTAAAACGGTTTCCATTGCTAAATCTGAAATAAATGAAGTAAACCCTTCGTCCATCCATTCATGTTTAGATTCGTTTGAAGCTAATACAAATTGAAACCAAGAATGTGCAAACTCATGAGCAGTTACTCCAACTAAGCTTCCAAAGCTTCTGTTTCCTGTAATTAACGTACACATTCCGTATTCCATTCCACCATCTCCACCTTGAATAACTGAATATTGTTTGTATGGATATTCACCCACATTCTTATTGAAAAAATCTAATAATTCGGCTGTTTTTGGCTGAAGGTTTTTCCAGTTTTCTAAGTTTTCAGCTTTGTTTTTATACAAGAAGTGTAGCTCAACATCATTTGGACCTAAAATCATATCATGAATATATTCATTGTCTGCTGCCCAAGTAAAATCATGAACATTTGGCGCCACAAAATGCCATGTTAATGTTTTTGTTCTTTTTGAATGCTTTACTTCTACACCTTTGTCTTCGTAACCGTGACCAATTTCATTTTTGTTTTGTAAATAACCTGTTCCGCCAACTGTATAATTTTTATCAATTGTAAGTTTCACATCGAAATTCCCCCAAACTCCATGAAACTCTCTTCCAATATAAGGGTCAGCATGCCAACCTTCGAAATCATATTCGGCTAATTTTGGATACCATTGTGTCATTGAAAGCGCTACGCCTTCTTCAGAATTTCTTCCAGACCTTCTAACTTGTAGAGGAACTTGACCTTCAAAATCAAGAGTAAAAGTGGTTTTTTGTTTAGGAAGTATAGGTTCGTTTAGAGTTACTTCTAGGATTGTTCCAACCACTTTTGTTTTTGCGAAAGTACCATCTTGCTTAAAATTTTTAATATTTAAAAATCCTATTTCATTAGGTTTTAAAGTACTGATTCTGCTTTCTTTTATTTCTTTCCCGCCTTGTTTAAATGATCTAACCATTCGTTTATCTGGATCAGCAATTGTTTGTAATCGCATATCCATTTCACTTCCTGGTTGGAAAGCGTTGTTGTATAGATGGTAGAAAACTTTCTTTAAGGTATCAGAAGAATTATTAGTGTAAACTAATTCCTGACTTCCGTTGTATTGATAGTTTTTCACATCCATTTTCACATCCATCTTATAATCAGCATGTTGTTGCCAATAACCCGGATTAGGATTGTTTTGTGCAAACCCTAAAATGGTAAAAAGAGATAAAATAAAGGTTTTTTTCATAATTACATGTTTAAAAAAACCACAAAGACATTTAAAAAACGGCTTTGTGGTTTAAAATTTAAAATATTAAAATTTTATTATTTCGACATTTTTTCAGCCATTAATAATGCATTATAAGCATTAACAATTTTACCTGTTTTAGAAGCATCAGCAAAGTTTACTTTGTGTTTGTCTTCTCCTACAGTAACTGTGTTTTTTAAAGGAGTTCCACTTTCCATGATAATTTGTTTCACTTGTGAAGCACTTAACTTTGGATAGTAAGAACGAATCATTGCAGCAACACCAGCAACGTTTGGCGATGCCATTGAAGTTCCTTGTAAATATTCATACGTTTGGTCTGGAGTAGTAGCATATATTTGTACTCCAGGAGCATAGATATCTACATTTTTCTTACCATAGTTAGAAAAACTAGCTGCCATTTTAGAACCATATTCTGGGGCTAATGCACCAATAATTAATACATTGTTAGAAATTTCAGGAGCACCATCATAAGAATCTGAAGGATATTTGTTTTCAACATCTAAATCTTTAGAGTCATTACCTGCAGCAAAAATAACTAATACATCTTTTTCAGCAGCATATTTTAATGCGTCTTGAACCCATTCTTTATTTGGAGAAAAGTATTTACCGAAAGAACCATTAATTACTTTTGCTCCATTATCTACAGCATAACGAATTCCTAAAGCGATATCTTTGTCATACTCATCTCCATTTGGAACAGCTCTAACAGCCATAATTTTTACATTAGTCGCAACACCGTCTCCACCTTTACCGTTACCTCTAACTTGAGCAACAATTCCTGCTACGTGAGTTCCGTGTTTAGCGTCTTTCGCAACCGGTCCAATTACGTTATTGTTACCATATTTTGTATCGTTAATGTCGTTTGGATTATCTCCAACTATAGAACGGCCGTCAAAATCAACATTTAAGTTATAGTTTAATTGACCGTAAACATAGTCAACTCCACTTTGAATTCTTTTATCGAAAGCTTCTTTAGATTGTCCAGAAAGAATTTGAGTAAACATTCCTTTATATTGAAGAAGTGTTTCATCTGTAGTTTCCATTGCTTTAACATCATCTAAATTAAAGTTGTCTTTTTTAAGATGCGCTTTTATAGCTTTATCAGCATTAACAATCATGTCAATTTGCTGTTTAGTTTGCATAATTCCAGCTAATTCTTCGTCTAATTGTGCTTTTGCTTTTTCATAATCAGGTGTTCCTGGTCCTTTTTTAACGATACGAGTTAATTCTAACTGTTCATCATTACTATCTCCTAGGAAATTCCAACCATTTATATCATCGATGTAACCGTTGTTGTCATCGTCAATTCCATTTCCGGCAATTTCTTTAGGGTTCACCCAAATCACCCCTTGTAAGTCTTCATGTCTAATATCTACACCAGAATCTACAATACCAACAATTACAGTTGATCCTTTTTTCCCTTTTAATAATTCAGCATAAGCTTTATCAACACTCATTCCAGGGACCGTATCTTTCACTAAATCTAAATGACTCCATCTTTTAAGGTCTTTTTCAGCTAAAGGAGTTATTTTTAAAGGTAAATTGTCAATGTTCTCTACAGGAGTAGAAACCATAGTTTTAGCACCACCACAACTAGCTAAAGCAAAGGCTAATGCCGCTGTTAAGTACAAAGGTTTAAAAGTTCTCATTTGTGTAATTTTTTGGTTATAAATTTTATATATGTCAAAAATCTGCTTAATTTGTTACAAAACAGATATACTTAACTTTATTTTAAGATTTCATTACAGGTAAAAACATCTTTTAATCTCACCCCTTTTTCGGTATGTTGAACCGTTATTATTTGATTGTGAGAATCATGTTCTAACCATAAATAATAATTATTATCAGCAGCAGCTTTTAAAAAAATTTCTTTTTCATCCATCGATAATAAAGGTCTAGTATCATAACCTGTAACATAAGGAATTGGAATATGGCCTGCTGTTGGTAACATGTCTGCACAAAAAACAATGGTTTTACCTTTGTAATTAATATGTGGTAACATTTGTTTTTCGGTGTGACCGTCTGCGTAAAATATGCCAAAGCCTAATTCTTTAGAAAAGCCAAAATTTCCATCAGGTCTTTCAATAAAATTTAATTGTCCGCTTTCCTGCATTGGAATAATATTTTCACGTAAAAAAGAAGCTTTTTCTCTAGCATTTGGTTTGGTTGCCCATTCCCAATGGTTTTCATTAGTCCAAAACTTAGCGTTTTTAAAAGCGACTTCATAACCTGTTTTGTCTTTGTTCCAGATCACACTTCCTCCGCAATGGTCAAAATGCAAATGTGTCATAAAAACATCGGTGATGTCGTCTCTATGAAATCCTGCATTTTTTAATGATTGGTCTATACTAAAATCACCCCATTGGTAATAATATCCAAAAAACTTATCCGATTGTTTATCCCCCATTCCATTATCGATCAAGATCAATCGATTTTCGTCTTCAATTAACAAGCAACGGGCTGCAATATCAATTAAATTATTATTATCAGCCGGATTAGTTCTGTTCCATATAGTTTTTGGAACCACTCCAAACATGGCGCCTCCGTCTAATTTAAAATTTCCTGCTTCAATAGAATGTATGATCATATTAGAATTTTGATGCAAATTACAAAATTCTAAAGAAATCTTCAGCATAGAATTAAGTATAAAGTAAAACTATCGACCAATAAGTTATAAAAATGTTATTCTTTGAGGAAAAAAACATATTATGCCTTATATTTGCGGTTAATTTAGACAAAATCAAAATAACAAATGATTAAAGTTTCTGATGATGCAAGTAAAAAAATCGTAGCAATGATGCAAGAAGATGGTTTTGATGCAACTAAAGATTACGTTAGAGTTGGCGTAAAAAGTGGTGGTTGTTCTGGCTTGTCTTACGATTTAAAGTTTGACAAAGAGTTGGGAGAAAACGATAAAGTTTTTGAAGATAATGGAGTTAAAATAGCGGTTGAAAAGAAAAGCTTTCTTTATCTAGCAGGTACAATTCTAGAATTTTCTGGCGGATTAAACGGAAAAGGTTTTGTATTTAATAACCCTAATGCACAAAGAACTTGTGGTTGTGGGGAAAGTTTTTCACTTTAAAAAAAAATAATGTCAAAATATACCGAAGACGACTTAAAAGTCGAATTAGAAAACAAAGAATACGAATACGGATTTTACACCGAATTAGACTCGGAAACATTTCCTATAGGTCTTAATGAGGATATTGTTCGTGCAATTTCTTTGAAAAAAGAAGAGCCAGAATGGATGACAGAATGGCGCTTAGAAGCTTTTCGAGCATGGAAAGAAATGATAGAGCCAGAATGGGCAAATGTTCATTATGCAAAACCAGATTTTCAAGCCATTTCGTATTATTCAGCACCAAAGAAAGTTGATCCAAACAAGACTTTAGATGATGTTGATCCTGAATTATTAGCGATGTATAAAAAGCTAGGAATTTCAGTTGACGAACAAAAGAAAATGAATAATATTGCTATGGATATTGTAGTCGATTCTGTTTCTGTAGCTACAACTTTTAAAAAGACTTTAGCAGAAAAAGGCATTATTTTCATGAGTATTTCTGAAGCAATAAAAGAGCATCCAGAATTAGTGAGAAAATATTTAGGAACTGTTGTGCCTCAAAAAGATAATTTTTATGCAGCTTTAAATTCGGCTGTATTCTCAGATGGAAGTTTCTGCTATATTCCAAAAGGAGTTAAATGTCCAATGGAACTTTCTACCTATTTTAGAATAAACCAAGCCGGAACAGGTCAGTTTGAAAGAACACTTTTAATTGCTGACGAAGGAAGTTATGTTTCATATTTAGAAGGTTGTACAGCTCCAAGTCGTGATGAAAATCAATTACACGCAGCCGTTGTTGAGTTAATTGCTTTAGATGATGCAGAAATTAAATATTCAACTGTACAAAACTGGTTTCCAGGAAATAAAGAAGGAAAAGGTGGTGTTTATAATTTTGTAACGAAAAGAGGTTTGTGTGAGAAAAACGCAAAAATTTCTTGGACACAAGTAGAAACTGGTTCAGCCGTAACTTGGAAATATCCTTCTTGTGTGTTAAAAGGAGATAATTCAATTGGTGAATTTTATTCAATTGCTGTAACTAATAATTTCCAACAAGCAGATACAGGAACAAAAATGATTCACTTAGGAAAAAATACTAAGTCAACCATTATATCAAAAGGTATTTCTGCAGGAAAATCACAAAATAGTTATAGAGGTTTAGTACAAATTTCTTCAAGAGCTGAAAATGCTCGTAACTTTTCACAATGTGACAGTTTGTTGATGGGAAATAATTGTGGAGCACATACTTTTCCATATATAGAAAGTAAAAATACTTCTGCAATAATTGAACACGAAGCTACAACCTCAAAAATTGGTGAAGACCAAGTTTTTTATTGTAATCAACGCGGAATTCCAACAGAAAAAGCAATTGCTTTAATTGTAAATGGTTTCAGTAAAGAAGTATTGAATAAGTTACCAATGGAATTTGCTGTTGAAGCACAAAAATTATTGGAAATTTCGTTAGAAGGTTCTGTTGGATAGTTAAATAATTAATTAAGAATAAAACACATTCAAAAAATGTTATCAATAAAAAATTTACACGCTTCAATTGAAGATAAAGAAATATTAAAAGGAATTAACCTTGAAGTTAAAGCAGGTGAAGTACATGCGATTATGGGACCAAATGGCGCTGGAAAATCTACATTATCTTCTATTATTGCTGGAAATGAAAATTACGAAGTTACACAAGGTGAAATTTTCTTAGAAGGAGAAGACTTATCAGAATTAGCACCAGAAGAAAGAGCGCACAAAGGTGTTTTCTTATCATTTCAATATCCAGTTGAAATCCCAGGTGTTTCGGTAACGAACTTTATTAAAACTGCAATTAACGAAAGCAGAAAAGCAAAAGGTTTAGAGGACATGCCTGCTAACGAAATGCTAAAGTTGATTCGTGAAAAATCAGAATTATTAGAAATTGATCGTAAGTTTTTATCTCGTTCGTTAAACGAAGGTTTTTCTGGAGGAGAAAAGAAAAGAAATGAAATTTTTCAAATGGCAATGTTAGAACCTAAAGTGGCTATTTTAGATGAAACCGATTCTGGTTTGGATATCGATGCACTTAGAATTGTTGCCAATGGTGTTAATAAATTAAAAAGCAAAGACAATGCAGTAGTTGTAATTACGCATTATCAAAGACTTTTAGAATATATTGTTCCCGATTTTGTTCATGTATTAATGGATGGAAAAATTGTGAAATCAGGAGGAAAAGAATTGGCTTTAGAGTTAGAAGAAAGAGGTTACGATTGGATTAAAGCTGAATTAGTCTAAAGACAAAAAAAATGGAATTAAAAGATAAATTAATATCGTCATTTATGGCATTTGAAGAAAAAATTGACACTTCTTCTTCATTACATGATGTTCGATCTGCAGCAATAAAAAATTTCGAAAACAAAGGTTTTCCTTCTAAAAAAGAAGAAGCTTGGAAATATACTTCTTTAAATGCAGTTTTAAAGAATGATTTTTCGGTTTTCCCAAAAAAGGAAAATGCAGTTGAATTTGCAACTGTAAAAAAATATTTTTTACACGACGTTGATACTTATAAAGTAGTTTTCGTGGATGGAATTTTTTCTTCTTTCTTATCTTCAACAACACATGATGGATTAGATGTTTGTTTAATGTCTTCTGCCTTGAACAAACCGAAATACAAGATGGTTATTGACGAGTATTTCAATAAAATTGCCAGCAAAGACGAAAGTTTAACAACTTTAAATACCGCATTTGCAAAAGAAGGTGCTTATATAAATGTTCCAAAAAGTAAAGTAGTAGATAAACCAATTGAAATTATTTACTTTTCAACAGGAAATGAAGCCGCTTTAATGGTTCAACCAAGAAACTTAGTAATTGTAGGAGAAAATGCTCATGTTCAAATTATTGAGCGTCATCAAAGTTTGAATAGCAATCCTGTTTTAACGAATTCAGTTACCGAAATATTTGCTCAAAAAAGAGCTATTGTAGATTATTATAAAATTCAAAACGACGTACAAACAGCCAATTTAATTGACAATACTTACATTGCGCAAAAGCAAGAAAGTAGAGTAGCTGTACATACGTTTTCATTTGGAGGAAATATTACACGTAATAATTTAAATTTCTATCATCAAGGTGAAAGAATTGACTCAACCTTAAAAGGAATTACAATTATTGGCGACAAACAACATGTTGATCATTATACTTTAGTGCAACATGCAACACCAAATTGCGAAAGTCACCAAAATTATAAAACTATTTTAAGCGACAGTTCAACAGGAGTTTTTAACGGAAAAATTTTCGTAGAAAAAGAAGCGCAAAAAACAAATGCTTTTCAGCAAAACAATAATATTCTTCTAAGTGATAAAGCAACAATTAATGCAAAACCTCAATTAGAAATCTTTGCTGATGATGTTAAGTGTTCACATGGTTGTACCATTGGTCAATTAGACGAAAGCGCATTATTTTATATGCAACAACGTGGAATTCCTAAAAAAGAAGCTCGTGCGTTATTAATGTTTGCATTTTCTAATGAAGTAATTGAAAGTATTAAAATACCTGAATTAAAACAACGTATTACAAAAATTATCGCAACTAAATTAGGTGTAAACTTAGGTTTCGATTTGTAGTAATTTAGATTCATATTAAAACATAAAATCCGTCTTTTTGACGGATTTTATGTTTTAAATATTTTTTAAAAAATACGTCATTTGCCTTATTAATTTTTGTTCCTTAAATATTTAGTTTTACAAAAAACATATATTATGAATAAATTTATTTCTGCTTTTTTACTTATTGTAAGTATAAATGTAAATTCTCAAGAAAAACAAACTAAAATTTTTGCCCCTTTTAATCCAAAAGCTTTAGTTTATAAATTAGCTGACATAAATCCAGATTTATATCAATTTAAAGGCGCAATTAAGACAATTAAGACAAATGGTTATTCAATTGAAGAGTTTGACCAAAAAGGCAGGTTAATACAGTCATTTTCAATTGATGATGAAGGACGAAAAAAAATCACAAAAAAATATATTTACACAGATGCCTTTACAATTAAAACGACTACATATGTAGATGAAGGCGGCATTATAAATGGCGAATACAAACTAGACAAAAGTGGAAATATAATATCATACATTTATGTGGGCGGTGAAAATACACCTGATTATTATGATAAATACAATATTCGATATGAATATAATAATGGTCTTTTAACTAAAGAAATTGTAGATGTTTCTGAAAAAGGTTATGAGCATAAAAACGAAATAACAACTTATAAATACGATGAAAAAGGAAGAGTTGTTGAGTCTCGATTTTGGTATGATGCTAACGAAGATATTGAGTTTTTAAACACTTATGACTATTCATTATTTGAAAAAAGTAAAACAATATCGGCATTAATTGGAAATGGATATTACAGTAAAACTTACACCTATAATAACAATCTTACACTTGTAAATCAAACTGTGAAAGAAGGAGATTACTATTCTTCCGATTTTTTTGAAGGTTATAATTCCCCTATATATGACACATATGGAAATTTTATCTCTGGTTCATCAACAACAATTGTATACACATACTATTAAAATAGTATTCTAAATATTAGGTTTAAAAATTTGGAGTATATTTTGGTTTAAATTTTAACAAATACGATTTCTTTTACAGAACCATCGCAAGATAATAGCATTACAGAAATTTCATTTTTATCATTTCTAGTAAAATGATATAATGTTCTGTCATTATTACCAAATTCATCTTTTTGAACGGTTGATAATGGAATGTTTTCATGGTTTCTGTAAGACAAATGTAAAACCCCATCTTTTTCGTAAAAGTTGTAGGTTACATCTAACTCATTGGAATAAAACTTTCCAACAAACTCTTTTGTGTTAACTGATTCAGAGTCTACAAAAACTGCTCTTTTAAAATAAAAAGGTGTTCCTCCAAAAGTGATAACTAAATCATGCTTTTCGTTTTTAGTAAAATCATATTTAACACTTTCACTATTTATCCTGTGGAATTTATTTTTTTCAAAACCTTTTAATGCGATTGAATTTTTTGCTCTTGCGCCTTTAGATTTTAATGTGTCATTTTCAAATAGAATTTCCATTTTCATGTCGCTGTTAATTTCTTTGTATTGCCCAACGAAAAGTTTAAAATCTTTTGATTTTACTTTAAAATTCTTGTTTGTTGTTTCTTTTTTTACTTCTGTTTTAGGAATAAAAATATCTAGTATGTCGTAAGAAATAGGCGTTGGATTAATAGATTCTAAATTGGTTATTAGTATTACGCCTAATTTTTTTTCTGGAATTGTTATTAATTGCGATTGACCTCCCCAGCCATAACCGCTATGACTAACAGTTTTTAAACCTTTATAATCATCAACCATTACACCACGAGCATATTTTGCTTTTTCGCCAGACGGAAGTGTTTCTAAAGTAGTTAGAAAGTGTGATAATTCAATAAATTCTGCGTTATCTCCATTTAGCATATTAATCCACAATGCCATATCTTTTATGGTTGAGCCCATGCTTCCAGCACCATAACTTATTTGTGTTCTCGGCATTTGTATGTAGCCCTCTTTTGTTTTTTGATATCCTACAGCCTTATTTTTAATGATGGTGTTGTTCTCTATTCGTACTAAAGTATTGTTCATTCCTAAAGGAATAAACAGTTTTTCTTTAGCAAATTCATGTAAGTTTTTATTAGAAATTCGCTCAATAACTAACGTAAGTAAATTGTAAGAAGTGTTACCATAAAGCACTTTTTCGCCAGGAAGATTGGTCATGTTTTTCTGCTTACATGCAATATCGTAAACCGTTTGATTATCATAATATTCTTTATCATAATCAAAGCCGGCTAAGTACATCGATGAATGATAATCTCTGAAGCCACTTGTGTGATTTAGTAAGTGTCTAATCTTAATTATGTTTTTCTTCTTTGGTAATTCAGGAAGAAAAGTTCTAATATCATCGTCTAAACTTAGCTTATTTTCTTTTATCAGTGCCCAAGCACAAGCTGCTGTAAATTGTTTTGCAATTGACGCAATGCTAAACACGGTAGAATCTGAATTTTTTATATTGTATTCCAAAGTTGCTAGTCCTATGCCTTTCGAATAAATTATTTTGCCATCTTTTATTATCCCAATTCCTAATCCTGGTGCATTTGGTTGCTCGTATTTTTGTAAAATAGAATCTATTTTCGAATTGATATTTTGCCCAAAAGTTGCTAATGAACTTATAAAAAAAATGCTAATTATAGTTAATCTAATCATGCCTTTGTAGTTTTATATTTCTGATAAAAGTAAGTTGGTATCAATCCGAAGTTTAAAAGGAGAAAGCCTGCAAACACAATCATTCCTCTGTAAGGCCAATGAAGAAATTCAAACATTGCACCAATTCCCAATATAAATGTGGTTAAAAAACCTAGTATATAAAATGATTTTGTCATGATTATCTATTGGTTAAAATTGTTTTTTGATAAGAGCGCTTGTATTTGTTATAGAATGCGAATGGAATCGTCACGAAAATTAAAAGCGCAAATCCTGTGGCTAACAATAAACTTGAATAAGGCCATTTGTTTAGTTTGAATAAAAACCCTAATGCTAAAAGCATTATGTTAAAAGAAGAAACCATGTAAAAAGCTCGTTTTCTTGCTAGAAATGATTGTATTAATTTTTTTTCATCCTTTTCTTTTTGAATAATTTGCATAGCTGCATATCCGCCAAGTTTTTCAATTGCTTCTTTATAAGCCAATTCAAAAGTTTCGTGAGTTGAATTTTCTATATGTGTACAAATATGATCTAACAAATCTTCTTTTAAAATAACATTTGTAATTCCATAAAAAGACAAAGTAGTTTCAATGTATTCTATATTTTTATCCGTAATTATCATGATGTAGTGGTTTTAGCATTAAAAATAAGATTCAATGTGTTAATAAAATCATTAAGTTCTGCTGTCATTTCCACAATTGCCAATTTCCCTGAAGCAGTAATTTGATAATATTTACGAACACGTTTACCAAAAAATACTTTTTCCGTTTCTAAAATACCATCTGCCTCAAGTTTATGAAGAATAGGATATAGTGCACCTTCAGAAATGTCTATTTTCCCTTGAGTGAGTTCTTTTACTCTTTGCGTAATTTCATAGCCATACATTTTATCGTTTTCACTGATCAACTTTAAAATAATTGGCAATAATGTTCCTTTGGTTAGTTCTTTGCTATACATTTTACAAATATACATTTTATTCCAATGTATTGTAAAAAAATGCAAATTATTTTTTTGAGCTAATTTTCAGTAGATTTTAACCTTTATTTATTCCAATTTTAAATAATCAAATTGTAAATTTGTACACAAATTGATTTATAATGTTTGATGTTCAAAAAATAAGAGCCGATTTTCCAATTCTTTCACAAATAGTGAATGGAAAACCGTTGGTTTATTTCGATAATGGAGCAACGGCCCAAAAGCCGCAAGTGGTAATTGATGCTATTTCTAAATATTATAGCGAAATAAATGCTAATATTCATCGAGGTGTTCATACATTGAGCCAATTAGCCACAGATGCTTATGAAGCGTCGAGAAACACCATTCAAGCTCATTTAAACGCAAAACACAACCACGAAATAATTTTTACTTCAGGAACGACTTTCGGGATTAATTTGGTAGCAAATGGTTTCGCAAGTTTATTAAATGCTGATGATGAGGTTATGGTTTCGGCATTAGAACACCATAGTAATATTGTTCCTTGGCAGTTTTTATGTGAAAAAACAGGAGCAAAGTTGGTAGTTATTCCAATGAATGATGAAGGAGAATTGGTTATGTCTGAATTTGATAAATTACTATCTACTAAAACCAAAGTTGTTGCTGTAAATCACATTTCAAATGCATTAGGAACGGTTAACCCAATTGAATATATTATTGAAAAAGCACATGGAGTAGGAGCGGCTGTTTTAATTGATGGAGCTCAGTCAACACCTCATTTACGACCAGATGTCCAAGCTTTAGATTGTGATTTCTATGTTTTTTCTGGACACAAAGTGTGCGGGCCAACTGGTGTAGGAATTCTTTATGGTAAAGAAGCTTGGCTTAATAAATTACCACCTTATCTTGGCGGTGGTGAAATGATTAAGGAAGTAACTTTCGAAAAAACTACTTATGCCGACTTACCTCATAAATTTGAAGCCGGAACGCCAAATATAGCTGCAGGAATTGTATTAGGAACTGCAATTGACTACATGAATAACATAGGTTTTGATGCTATTGCTAATTATGAACAAGAATTATTGGACTACGGAACCAAAAGATTATTAGAAATTGAAGGGTTAAAAATTTACGGAACGAGTAAAAATAAAGCTTCGGTAATTTCTTTTAATATTGAAGGAATTCACCCTTACGATATTGGCACGATTATAGATAAATTAGGTATAGCGGTTAGAACCGGCCATCATTGTGCACAACCTATTATGAGTTATTATAATATTCCAGGTACAATACGAGCAAGTTTCGCTTTTTATAATACCAAAGAAGAAATTGATATCTTTGTAGAAGCGGTTAAAAAAGCACAAATGATGTTATCTTAAAATTTTAATTATGAAATGAGCATGACCGAAAATTGGTCGCAAACACCATTGAAGATATGCGAATTACATATGACCAATAAAAAACAATAAATAGCTACATATGAAACTACTAACATTTTTAATAGCACTTTTCATTACTATTACAAGTTGTAATTGTCAAAAAGCCACAACCAACGAATCTAATTTGCTTGCGGCAAAAGAAAATAATACCAATATGAACCAAGAATCAAATGTTCCTGTAATGATTTATGAAGCTAATTCAAGAGGTTACTTTATAAAATTAAAAGTAGAGAATAGAAAAATCTATATTTCAAAAGATAGAAACGCAAGTGATTTTAAAACTTCAAATGCAATTTCAGATAAAGATTGGGATGAAATTTCTAAATTGGCTTTAGCAGTCGATTTAAATTCCGTTAAAGATTTGAAATGGCCCACTGAAAAAAGATTTTATGATGGTGCAACACACGCAAATATTACGTTCATTAAGAATGAAGTAGAATATCCAGCAAATGGATTTGATGGTGGTTTTCCACCTAAAGAAATAGCTACACTAGTAAATAAAATTGTTGAATTAGGAGAAAAATAATAAATGACGATACAACAAATACAAGAAGAGATAGTAGATGAGTTTTCAATGTTTGATGATTGGATGCAACGATATGAATACATCATTGAACTTGGAAAATCTTTACCTTTAATCAACGAAGAGTATAAAACAGAAGAAAACATTATCAAAGGCTGTCAATCTAAAGTTTGGGTTCAAGGAGAAGAAAAAGAAGGAAATATTGTTTTCACTGCAGATAGTGATGCAATTTTAACAAAAGGTATAATCGCTATTTTAATACGTGTTTTTTCTAATCAAACACCACAAGATATTTTAGATGCAAATACCGACTTTATTGATGAAATTGGTTTAAAAGAACATTTATCGCCAACTCGTGCAAACGGTTTAGTGTCTATGATAAAAAAGATAAAAATGTATGCTTTAGCTTTTCAGGCAAAGCAATAATTAAATAAAAAAATGGAAGAATTTAACGATACAGTCAATTTAGGAGAAAGCGTAGTAAAGGTTTTAAAGGGAATATACGATCCAGAAATTCCTGTAGATATTTACGAATTAGGATTAATTTACGATGTAATGATTAATGAAGACAATGATGTAAAGGTTTTAATGACACTTACTTCGCCAAATTGTCCTGTTGCTGAAACATTACCTATGGAAGTTGAAGAAAAAATTAAATCATTAGATCCTGTAAAATCATGTGAAGTTGAAATTACATTCGATCCACCATGGACCAAAGATTTAATGAGTGAAGAAGCGAAGCTTGAATTAGGAATGCTGTAAATCATTAAGCAGTATTCCGTTGGCAGTTTACTGAACACGATTTATTGATAACTGAACACTAAAAATATGGATGAAATTATAAATAAAGTTGCCAATAGTAAGTTAATGGTTTTCGATTTAGAAGACTATTTTCCAAAGGAACAAGTGTTGAGTTTAGATATTTCTCAGTTTTTATTTGAGGGATTTATTCTAAAGGAAAAAGAATTTAGAGATCAATTAAAAAATTTTAATTGGAGTCAATTTAAAAATAAATACGTTGCTATTTATTGTAGTACAGATGCTATTTTACCTGCTTGGGCTTTTGCTTTAGTTTCTACTTATTTAGTTTCTTATTCTATTTTTTCAATTCAAGGTACAGTAAAAGAAATGATTGTCTCTATTTATGCTAAAAATTTAGAAAAAATAGATTTTTCTATTTATAAAGAAGTTCCAGTTATATTAAAAGGTTGTTCTAAAAAAGAAGTACCTCAAGAAATTTATGTTTTGGCTACACAAAAATTAATTCCGTTTGCCAAGAGTATTATGTTTGGCGAAGCGTGTTCTGCTGTTCCCCTTTTTAAAAGTAAATAATTTCGTTCTTACACTAATTTTGATTTTTTATTGATTTTCAGTACTTTTGCATTTTTAAAATTTAAAACAACAAAATGAAAAAATTAGTACTTGCATTTTTATTTGTATCAACAAGTATTTTTGCACAAACTACAGAAGGAGAATTAATTAATGTAACTTCTGGTGCAGAAACTAAAGTAAAGGACACAACTAACATGGGTTGGAAAAGAGGAGGAAATTTTGTTTTTCTTTTCAATCAATCGGCATTTAATAATGAATGGTTAGGTGGAGGAACATCTAATATGGCTGGAAATATTGGTGTTAATTATGATTTCAATTATAAAACACCAACCTTAATTTGGGACAATAAAATTATTGTTGCTTATGGTCTTACTAAATTAAAAGGTCAGGAAACTACAAAATCTGATGATAGAATTGAGTTTACTTCTTTATTGGGTAAAAAAGCGAAAGGATACTGGTTTTATTCGGCTTTCTTAAACTTTAAAACACAAATGGATTCTGGTTTTGATGCTGCTACAGGAACAAAAATCTCTCATTTCTTTTCTCCTGCTTATTTACAAGCTGGTCCAGGTATGTTGTGGAAAAAAAGCGACAATTTAAAAGTAAATATTGCACCTGCAACTTCACGTTTAATTTTTGTACATGATCATTTTACACAATTTGGTTCTGCATTTGGTGTAGAACAAGGCGAAACTACAAGATATGAATTTGGTGCTGCTTTAAATGCGTATTATAAGTTTTCGATTATGGACAATGTAACTATGGAAAACATAGCGAACTTATATTCTAATTATTTAGATAACCCAGGAAATGTTGATATTGATTATCAAATGAACTTAGTTATGAAAATTAATAAATATCTTTCTACTAATGTTTCTTTTCAAGCAATTTATGATGACAATGCTATTGGAGCATTTCAAATTAGAGAAGTATTTGGTTTAGGTGTAAACGTTACATTTTAATCAACAAACACTTACATATTATAAAAAAGACCTCAAATGAGGTCTTTTTTTTGTTAATCTTCTGTTTCTTCTACAGTATCTTTATATTCTGGGTATAAGAAATTGTTATAAGGAAAACGTGTAATATGAACATCTCTTACAGCATCATATACTTTTTCTCTAAAGACCTCAAAGTTTTCTTTATTGGTTGCAGATATAAACAACGCATTGCTTTCGCCAACATTATGCATCCAAGTATTTTTCCATTCCTCTAGTGAATAATGTTTGGGTTCTCTTTCTGTCATTAGATCGTCTTCAGCTAAGTATACTGGTTTATAGGCATCAATTTTATTAAAAACCATTATTATCGGTTTATCATCCGCTTTTATATCTTTTAAAATTGAATTTACCGATGCAATATGATCTTCAAACTCTGGATGAGAAATATCTACTACATGCAACAATAAATCAGCCTCTCTAACTTCATCTAAGGTGCTTTTAAACGAGTCAACTAGTTGAGTTGGTAGTTTTCTTATAAAACCAACTGTGTCGCTTAAAAGAAATGGTAAATTTCGTATTACGGTTTTGCGAACTGTAGTATCTAATGTTGCAAATAATTTATTTTCAACAAATACATCACTTTTCCCAATTGCATTCATTAAAGTTGATTTTCCAACATTTGTATAACCCACAAGAGCAACACGAACCATTGCGCCTCGATTTCCACGTTGTGTAGCCATTTGTTTATCAATTGCTTTAATTTTGTCTTTTAATAGCGAAATTCTATCTCTTACAATACGTCTGTCCGTTTCAATTTCGGTTTCACCAGGACCGCGCATTCCAATTCCTCCTTTTTGACGTTCAAGATGCGTCCACATTCCTGATAATCTTGGCAGTAAGTATTGGCATTGCGCTAGCTCAACTTGTGTGCGAGCATAAGAAGTTTCTGCACGTTGGGCAAATATATCTAAGATAAGGTTTGTTCTATCTAATATTTTACAATCGATAATCTTAGAAATATTTTTTTGTTGAGATGGTGTTAACTCATCATCAAATATAACTGTTGAAATAGCATTATCAATTACATAATGATTTATTTCATCAATTTTCCCTGTACCAACAAAAGTTTTTGGGTTTGGTTTTTCCATTTTTTGTGAAAAACGCTTAATTACTTCACCACCAGCAGTATAGGTTAAAAACTCAAGTTCATCTAAATATTCTTTTAATTTTTCTTCATCTTGGTTTTGAGTAACTATACCTACAATTACAGTCTTTTCAAAATTGTGTTCTATTTTTTCTAACATGGTCTTTCTTTATCTGTTACAAAGGTAGAACTATTTTTGCATAAAAAAACGTCCTGCATTGCAGGACGTTTTTAAAATATATAAAATCAATTATTATTGAATTTTTACATTGTCTACTTCCCAAGTACTTGCGGCACTTGCTGTACAAGTATATTTGAATCCAATATAAACACTTCCACCTGTATATGCAGAAAGGTCTATATTACCTGAATTAGTCCAAATATAACTTCCAGTATTAGTGTCATAAGTAGCCGTTAAGTTAGTCCATGTAGCAGATGTAGGATTACCTGATCCACTATAGTTTGTAGAAATTTTAGCCTCTAATACATTTCCAGCAAATTTTGATGCAGTTTGGAATGTTAATGTAGCAGAAGAAACAGAACTTAAGTCAATGCTAGGAGAAATTAACCAATCTTCATTAGCTGTTTGTCCTGAAGAAGCATAACCTGACATTTTAGCGCAATTTCCTGGGTTACCATATTGAGTATCTAAAACCCACGCAGGAGTTCCAGAAACACTAAACTTAGTCCAACTTGCATAGTTGTTAGAGAATGTTTCTTCAAATAAAGGTACAACTCTATTATTTGTTAATTTAACATCGTTTAAAGTTCTAACCATGAATTGGTAATCACTACCGTATTTTGTTAAAACACCTCTAATTTTACCATTTTTATTAGGAATTATATTTGTTGCAAAAGAGGCATATTCACTTACTCTAACAATAATTGTATTTCCATCTACATCAGTAATAAGGTGATTTGTTGCTCCACCTAAATTATTAACTGTTTCATCAAAATACATTTTACCTGTAGAAGCATCTGAAAACTGTACAGCATCAAATTCAATTAGCATATTTAAATACTGATTATTTTTTGCTTGTGTAATTGTTAAATGTTTAACGATATCATCTTCATTAACTTTTGTACAAGAACGTGTAATAATACTTTGATACTCTACACCAGAAATTCTTCCTACACCACCAGCATAATCAGAACCTATAACAGTGCTATTATTTTGAGTGTTAAAAAATCTATCTTGCATTTTAATAAATACTTTTCTTCCTGGTTCGTATTTAGTATATAAATTGTAGTTATCTACAGGTACACTGAAACCAACCATACCATCTATAGATGAAAAAGAAATAGATTTATAAAAGTTTCCACCTTGATCACTTGAAGTTACATAAGCCTCAATAATGTCGTCATTAGACCCATAAGATACAGCAGTACTAGTTGCAGCAGAAGCTATACTTTGTACAGTTACATTAGCAACCAAGTCAGTACAATTATCAGCTGGAGTTCCATAATCGTCACCGTTTACACAACTAAAAAAAGTTGCAAAAACAGCAGTTGTTAAAATTAATTTTAAATTTTTCATAGCTTTCTTAATTTTCATTAAACAATTTTACATCATCAATTTGAAAAGCACCGTCTAAAGTAGTATTTGTTCCTGAGCCTTTAAATTTAAATGCAATATATATTTCTCCATCATAAGGAGTTAAATTAACAGTAGACTTTACAAATTCATACCAAGAAACACTTGAAGTAGGAATGTTAGTGCCACTTAGGGCAGTCCAGGTAGCTGCTAAAACGTTTGTTCCATCATAATCTGTAGAAACGTAAGCAGTTAATGAATTGTCTGGAGAATCTACGTCTAAATGGTGTTGTGCAACACTAAATTTAAGTACTGGACTAGATTTACCTGATATATCGATAGCCGGTGTAACTAACCAAACTTCATTTACAGCCGAACCAGATCCATAAGCACTAAATTCTGCATAGCCATTTGTTACTCCACTACTTGTATATGTTTTTTCTCTCCACAACCACGTGCCTTGTTCAGCAAAGTTAGTCCATCCTGTCAAATCAAGATCTGTATTTGGAGTGGCAGTTTGAAAATCTTCACTAAAAAATGGATTTCTAATGGTAGGAATTTCAAAATCATCATCACTAACACAACTAGTTGTTGTAACTAATGTAATGGTTAATAAAAATAAATTTTTAAATATATTTTTCATAGTTATATTTTTTTAGAAATTAATATAGAAGTTTACAAAATATGTTCTTCCGTATCCGTAGAAATATTTTGGTCCAAATGCAGGAGTTCCATTAGCTTGGTCAGCTACTAAATCTGTATAAGTAGCTTTTCTTGATTGCTCAAAACCACCCGTTTTATATTCAATATCTAATAAGTTGTTTATAGAAGCAAAGAAACCAAAAGTGTTTCTGTTTTTAGAGCTAATTCTCCATGATTTTCCTCCCACTAAATTAAACAACATAAAGTCATCAAACTTCTCTTGTTTTAATAACTCTCTTACAGTTGTTTCATCAGCACCTGGATAAGAAATTCCTGTTGCAGGGTCGATTGTAAAGTTATCTGTTCTTAAAATACTAGAAACATCTAAATAACTACCAGCTAAGTAATTCGCGTTTGCACTTACCCACCAGTAATGAGGATCTCTATATTCTAAACCAAATGAATATGCTTGTTGAGGCATTCCAGGTTGGTGGTAATCTTTTAAGTAAGCTGTTCCAAAATCTTTGATAGGATCTAAACCTATCGCAGCTCTACCATCGTCATTTGTTATTAGGTTTGCATTACTAGAATAAATATATTGTCCAAATGAAGCAGCACCCGTTGCTTTTATTGTAGAAGTAATTTGGTATTCTAATCCTAATTCAGCACCCATAGATTGCTTGTCTAAACCGGTAACAATTTCACTAATAAAAGAATCATCTGCAGCTCCAGTTGAAGTGTTTACATCACCAATACCTTCTCCATAATAGAATGAAATCTCAGTTGTGTTTTGAATTTTAGTATAGAATCCAGAAAGACGAGCTTTTAATTTTGGTGTTCTAATGATATAACTGGCATCAGCACTAGTAATTGCTTCACTCTCTAAGCCCGGTGTGTAATTGTTATTTAAACGTGCATTAGAAAAAGAGTTTCTTAATGTTGGCGCTTGTGTCATATACATTGCATTGAAATCTAATAAATGACGACCAGAAATCTTATATGTTAAACCTCCTTTGAAACCAAAGTTTTCAAAAATTTTCGAATCACTGTCTCCATAAGAGTTGTTAGCGTAAATTCCGTTTCTGTATAAACCTTCTCTTTTGTATTCTGTTCTAGAGAATGTTTGCGCTAAATAGAAATCTACTTTACTGTATGAAAATTTAAATTGAGTAAAACCATCAAAAGTAGTAGCAAATAGGTTGTAATTATAACCATAAGTGTCACCTTCACCAACAATTCTATCGGGATTGTTTAAGTCAGATTGAGTTGCATCTCCTGTAAAGAAAGGGTCAATATCTGAAAAATAAGTTCCTCCCATTAAATCCAAAAGATTTTGATGATTGTGTGATTTTAATCTTTTAAAATTAGCAGAAGCATTTAAAGTAATGTTGTCAGATAAACTTGAATTTATGATAGAGTTTGCACTCCATAATTTATCATCAGTTCTATCTTCATATAAAACATAAACACTTTGACCTGGGTTTACGCTGTTTTGGTTTGCAATATACATTGCATTCCAGTCTATTTGTGAATTAGATCTAAAAATGTTCGCCACATCATCTAGTTGTGCTTGAGTATATCCACCTAAATTACTGTAGTAACTAGGAAGGTTTCTATAGTATGTAGGATCAGGGTTATTTGCTGTTTGAAAGTCAATTCTTGAATTACCTATCGTTCCAAATTGATATGCAACATTAGTATTTAAAGTAGTTTTTTCACTTATTTTCCAATAATGAGATAACATGTTTACTGGCTCAGCAATATCTTTATCTCTTGAATTTCTTTTTTTACCATCTTGCCAACCCCAGTATGAATTGTACTTGTACCCCATTAAGTCTGTTACTTCTTGAGTGTTTGGAGAAGATTTTCCTCTACTATTTTCTGCATAAATTGAAGTAAAGTTTAAACTGTGTTTATCGTTGAATTTTTTCTCAACACTTGCAAACATTGAGTTAGCACTATAATCTGTTCCTTCAAAATGTCCTTCATCTGCCCATCTTCTTGAAGCAGAAACCACAAATGCCCATCCTTTATCATCTAAACCAGATACATGAGTTGCCATTGCTCTCCAACTATAGTTTGTGTTTGTTCCAGAGAAAGTAACTCTAGAACCTTTTCTATAGTGAGAAGCTCTTGTGTTTATTTCTTGTGTACCTAAAGCTCCTCCAAAAGTAAAGTCTGATGGTCCAGAACCCATTGTAAACTCTTGGTTTCTTGTTGCATCATTTAAACCTCCCCAGTTACTCCATTGTGGTCTTCCATCATAAAGCTTATTCATAGAAATACCATTAATCATAGTTTTTCCGTAAGCATTATCTAAACCTCTAATTCTAAAACGAGCTTGCCCCCAGTTAAAAGCAGCAGCTTGTTGATAAGTGTCTCTTGAGGCTTGTAATAACCCAGAAGTACTTTCAGAACCTGAGTTATCGTCTCCTAAATCGTTTTCTGTAATAGTAACTAAACTTAATTGTTGTTCACTAGTTACATCTTCTTCTAGAACAACATTTCCTAGTTCTAAAGTTTCTCCTTTAGTTAATTCTAAAAGTAAAGTCTGCGTAATGTAACCAGAGTAACGAACATTAAGAATTTGTTCTCCATGAGGTAATTCTTGAAAAACAAAATTTCCTTCTGAGTTGGTTAATACAGATTGATTTGTACTTTGAATTGTTACTACAACATTTTGTAGTGCATTTTGTGATTTACCATCAATTACTTTTCCTGTTAAAGCTGGGTTTTCTTGTGCAAAAACAAAAAGAGCTTGCAATACAAATAATGTACTTAAAACAAGTTTTTTCATAAACGAAATTAAAATTATTATTAATTTAACATGCTAAGTATTAAACTTAACAGTGTGCAAAGGTATAACTTTTAATAATATTATTTACCTTTGGCACCTATTTTGTAATAGAATTGACATTAACATAACATTAACTAACATATAATTTATGAAAATTAGACAATTATTTGCTGCAGTATTTATTCTTTTTACATTGAGTAATGTTTTTTCTCAAGAGAAAAAGTTTAAAATTCACACCGTTGCATTTTATAATTTGGAAAATTTATTTGACACTATAAATGATCCTAAAACGTATGATGAAGAATATACCCCTGTAAATGGATGGACATCTAAAAACTACAAAAAGAAGTTGGATAACTTGGCAAGAGTTATAAATGAAATAGGAACAGGCGACAACCCTCTAAACTCTCCGGTTGTTATTGGAGTTTGTGAAATAGAAAATAGAGGAGTTTTAGAAGACTTGGTTAAACATCCAAAATTAGCAGCAAGAGGTTATAGTATTATACATTTTGATTCTCCTGATAAAAGAGGAATTGATGTAGGTTTATTATATCAAGGAAAGTATTTTACACCTACTAGTTATACAAATGTTCCGTTATACATTTATTCAGATGATTCTAAAAATGGAAAGAAACCTAAAAAAGAGGAAGAAGAGGAAACTGACGACAAAGGTTCTGTAGACTCTAAAACAAAAAGAATTTATACCCGTGACCAATTATTAGTTACTGGTATTTTAGACGGTGAGGAAGTTAGTTTTATTGTAAATCACTGGCCATCTCGTTCTGGAGGTGAAAAGAAAAGTAGTCCAAATAGAGAAGCAGCTGGAAGGTTAAATAGAAAAATTATTGATTCTTTATATAAAATTAACCCTAATGCTAAAATTATAACAATGGGAGATTTAAATGACGGTCCTTATAATAAGAGTGTTAAAAAAGAGGTTGGTGCAAAAGCATCTAAAGAAGAAGTAAAGCAATTTGGAATTTATAATCCAATGGAAAAAATGTCTCAAGACGGAATAGGAACTTTGGCTTATCGTGATTCTTGGGATTTATTTGACCAAATGTTATTATCAGAGCCTTACATTAGAAAAGATTTTAGTACATGGACATTCTGGAAAGCAGGAGTTTACAACAAACCTTTTTTAATTCAAAAAGAGGGTCCTTGGAAAGGTTATCCATTAAGAAACTCAAATGGAGTTCCAGGTTTTAGTGATCACTTCCCAGTTTATTTATATTTAGCAAAAGAAGTAAAATAAAAAAAACATAAAATCTTTAAAAGGTTAGTTGTGAATTATCATAGCTAACCTTTTTTATTTTTAGTAACTTTACTTTTTATTTATTAGAATATGGAAATAGCAAAACCGTTTAATTTAACTAAGTGGATTGAAGACAATAGACACCTTCTAAAACCACCAGTGGGTAACAAAAATTTATATATAAACTCTGGAGATTATATTGTTATGATTGTTGCAGGACCAAATGCAAGAAAAGATTATCATTATAATGAAACGGAAGAACTGTTTTACCAATTAGAAGGTAATATAACGGTTTATGTACAAGAAAACGGTGAGAAAAAAGCAATGCGTTTAGGTGCTGGCGATATGTTTTTATTACCTGCTAAAGTGCCACATTCACCTGTTAGAGAAGAAAATTCAATTGGGTTAGTAGTTGAAAGAAAACGTGAAGGACAAGAAATCCCTGATGGTTTGCTTTGGTTTTGTGATAATTGTAATGAAAAATTACATGAGGTTTATTTCGAGTTAAATGATATCGAAAAAGATTTTCTGTCTCATTTCAAGCATTTTTACGGCTCTAAAGAGTTAAGAACCTGTAAAAAGTGTGGAACAACTATGGAAACTGACGAAAGATTTGTTTCTAAAGAATCTTAGGTTTAGCCCACTTTTTTTAATCTCATTAATATTCAATATATTTGCACAAATATAACAAAAACAAGAAAAAAAGTTAAATATGTCAACAATAGCACAACAATTTGGAATGCAAGAAGCTTTAGCGCAATTAGGTGTAAAAGCAATAAATGAAGGAACTTCTACAGGAAGCGAGTGGTTTTCTAACGGAGAATTAATAGAAAGTTATTCACCAGTTGATGGTCAATTAATAGGAAAAGTAAAAGCGACTACTGCTGCAGATTATGAAAGAGTAATGCAGAGTGCAACAGCTGCATTTAAAACTTTTAGAGCAATGCCAGCTCCGCAAAGAGGAGAAATTGTTCGTCAATTTGGAAACAAATTAAGAGAATTAAAAGAACCTCTTGGAAAATTAGTTTCTTATGAAATGGGAAAATCTTTACAAGAAGGTTATGGAGAAGTTCAAGAAATGATTGACATCTGTGATTTTGCAGTAGGTTTATCTCGTCAATTAAACGGACAAACGATTCCTTCTGAGCGTCCTGGTCACGTAATGAGAGAACAATGGCATTCAATAGGAGTTGTTGGAATTATTTCAGCGTTTAACTTTCCAGTTGCTGTTTGGGCTTGGAATACTGCTTTAGCATGGATTTGTGGAGATGTTTGTGTATGGAAAGCTTCAGAAAAAGCACCTTTATGTTCAGTTGCATGTCAAAATATTATTGCAGATATTTTAAAAGCAAATAATTTACCTGAAGGTATTTCTTGTATTATAAACGGAGATTATAAAGTAGGTGAAATGATGACTACTGATACACGTATTCCATTAATTTCTGCTACAGGTTCTACTAGAATGGGAAGAATTGTTGGTAAAACAGTTGCTGAGCGTTTTGGTAAATCGTTATTAGAATTAGGAGGAAACAATGCAATTATCATTACTCCAACTGCCGACTTAAAAGTAGTTGTTCCTGGTGCAGTATTTGGCGCTGTAGGAACTGCAGGACAAAGATGTACTTCTACAAGAAGATTAATCATTCACGAATCGGTTTACGATAAAGTAAGAGATGCAATCGTTGGTGCTTATGGGCAATTGACTATTGGAAATCCATTAGATCAAAAAAATCATATTGGACCGCTTATCGATAAAGATTCTGTAAATACTTATTTAGCGGCAATTGAAGCAGCTAAAGCAGAAGGTGGAAAAGTATTAGTTGAAGGAGGCGTTCTTTCTGGAGAAGGATACGAATCGGGTTGTTATGTAAAACCAGCTATTATTGAAGCTGAAAACCATTTCAAAATTGTACAACATGAAACCTTTGCTCCTGTTTTATACTTAATGAAGTATTCTGGAGATGTAGAGAACGCAATTGAAATTCAAAACGGAGTAGCACAAGGTTTATCTTCGGCTATTATGACAAACGAAATGAAAGAAGCAGAGAAATTCTTATCATTTGCAGGTTCAGATTGTGGAATTGCTAACGTAAACATCGGAACTTCTGGTGCTGAAATTGGTGGAGCATTTGGTGGTGAAAAAGAAACTGGTGGTGGACGTGAGTCTGGCTCTGATGCTTGGAAAGTATACATGAGAAGACAAACCAATACCGTTAACTATTCTGATCAATTACCTTTAGCACAAGGAATTAAGTTTGATTTGTAATTTTCAAACGAAATAATAATAAAAAGCCTGCTATTTTAATTTAGCAGGCTTTTTATTTAGTGTAATGTTATTGTTTAGTTACTTCGTTTTCTTCACGTATTGCGTTAAAATTACTATATGTTGGTTTTCTACACGACCTTCAATATGTTCAGCATTATCCCAAACTAATTTGATGTTGTGAACTGCAGCACCGCGTTTTGCTGTAAATCCTGCACCTTTTACGTCTAAGTCTTTAATTAGCACTACAGAATCTCCATCTTGCAAGACAACACCATTACTGTCTTTGTGTATTATTTTATTTTCATCTTCTTCTTCACCTTCTCCAGTAGCTTTTGCCCACTCTAAAGCTTCTTCATCTAAATACATCATGTCTAGTAAATCGTTCTTTTTTAAACGCGCAAGCATTCGCCAAGAAACAATTTGAACTGGTAAATTTTCATTCCACATACTGTCATTTAAACAATGCCAATGTGTTGCATCCATATTTTCAGGATTCTCAATTTGGTCCACACATGTTTTACAAGCTAAGATAGAATGGTCTACACTTGCCGTTTCATGTGGCGCAACATTAAATAAAACTAAATCGTGCTCATTACCACATAATTCACATTTAGAATTGCTTCTGTCTTTTAATCTTTTTTCAACAACTACACTCATGGCTTATAAATTAAAACTTGCTCCAATAGACAAGTTAAATTGGTTATTATATTTTTCAAACCCTTCAACGCGTGGTTTATATTGTGCTATTGGAAACTGAATTTCAGAATAAACTCCAAAGCCATCAGTAAAATAATAACGCGCTCCCATATGTGCCCCGAAGTTTTTAAGACCAATATTTAAACCTGGGTAAACATCAAATTTATCTTCTATACCAAAAACATCAGCAATATTTGCATTGAAACGAGCTCTTAAATCAAAACGTTCATCAACATTTGGTTTGTCTCCTGCGATATCTCTAACTCCTAATAAATAGATTGAAGAAAACCCAACCGACATATTTGCTCCAATTCCATAATCTAAAGACCCAGTAACCCCAGATCCTTGATCTTGTATATTAGCACCTAAATGAAGTTTTAAATCTCCTTTACCAGTGAAAACCTGTGCGTTTGCTATACTTGTAAACAAAACAACTAATAGTAATATTTTTTTCATTTTTTAAATATTTTTGTTAATGCAAATATAAAACTTCCTATTTAATTACGCCCCATTTCATTAGGATATAAAACGTTTAAAGGTGCACTTTGCCAATATTCTTTTGTCTCAACATTTAAAATAGTTAATGGTCCTTTAAAAGCAGCTCCAGTATCAATGTTCCAAACACAAGCTTTGTTTATAGGTGTTGTTTCGTTAATTCGAGTAACGGGAGTGTGACCAATGTATATTTCTTTATAGAGTTTAAATCTATCTGGATATAAATCATCTTCAAAAGATAAATTTGTATTTAAAGAAAGTGCCGTTTCCCAAAGCGTCCTGTCCCAATAAAAAAGAGGTTTAAAAAATTCAAATTCTACCCCTTTTAAATTAGTAAAACCAGCGTGTATAAATAGACGATTCTCTTCATCTATATAATAATCTTTTAGATTTTCTAAAAATGATATATGATGTTTTATTTTTTGAGCATCTATTTTTTTGTATGCATTAATAGTAGATTCTCCTCCATGTTTAAACCATTCATCATTGTAGGTTTTATTTTTTAAGTAGTTTAAAAGTAGATCATCATGATTTCCTTTTATAAAAACACAGTTTTGTTTTTTTTGAAGTTCTATTAAAAAATCTAACACTTCTGGAGATTCGCTCCAACCATCTACATAATCGCCTAAAAATATTAATCGATCAGTGGAGGTTAGGTTTATTTCATTAATAACTTCTTTTAAAGCTTTAAAACCACCGTGTATATCTCCTATTACAAACTTCCTCATATTGTTTTCTTAATGTAATTCAAAAATACATAAAAAACCATGTGTATCAAGGCTAAAGTTTAACAAAATAGGCAGAAAACCTGTAAAATGAATCTTTTATAACACCTTATTTTTGGAGTATCAAAAATAAGGTGTTATAAGTCCAAATTTATTATACCAAAACAAATAACAATGAAATTAGTAATTAAAAATAACCTTTAAATCTTTAAATCATGAAAAAAGCAATTTTATTTTTTGGAATCGTATTCGTTACATCTTCTTTAGTTTCTTGTACTACAGATGATTTAGATCAAAATTATAATGAATCAAGCGTTCAGTTTGAAGAAGAAATGAATGAAGGTTTGTTTCAAAAAGCTGGAGATACAATAGTAGCACCTGGAGTAACTCCTATGACTACTTCAGTTGCGGGTGACCCAATCTATAAACCAAAACAAGGGTAATTAAAAAGTAAAATCTATATATTTGTTTTAAATTTTTTTTAAAACATAAATATTGGATAAACTACTCTATATTTTTATAATTCTATTGTTTCTTGGGTGTTCTAATAAGAAGAATACCCAAGATAATGATTTTGAAGAGATAGATAAGTTAATTGCTTTGTCGCAAAATGACAACTTCAATAAGCCTCAAAAAGTTTTGTTTACTGATTCTGTTTATAGAAAACTGTTGGAGAAAAAAAACGACTCTTTGTTGAGAACAAAACTTTTTAGTGTAGCAAATAATTATTTTAATCTTTATGAATTAGAAAAATACAAAAAAACTTCTCAAGTATTGCTTGAGTATAGTGATATAGATAGTGATACTTTAAATATTGCAAAAGCTCAATTATATATTGGAGATTATTATTTTGAGAAAACTCAAAATGATAGCGCATTTATTTTTTATAAAAATGCAGAAGAACTTTTTTTAAGAATAAATGATAAAAAAAACTTAGCTAAAGTTATTCTTTATAAAGCGTATATTTTATTATATGAAAAAGATTTTTTGGGTAGCGAGGCGGCGACAATTAAAGCGTTAAGTTTGTCTGAAAACGATGAGGTTTTTAAATATGAGTGTTATGTTAATTTAGGAAGTTCATTATCAGGACTTGAAAATTATGAAAAAGCTCTAGAGTATCATCAAAAAGCTTTGTTTCAATGTGAGGAATTGAAAAAAGAATCCTTTTATGAAATTTTAAAAGCTCAGTCTTATAATAATATAGGTCTTGTTTATTTAAAGCAAAATAAATATAAAGAGGCAGAAATTAACTTTAGAAAAGGGTTAGATATTAAAGATATTGATAAAAAGTATTCATTAGTTTATGCTTCTTTATTAGATAACTTAGCTTACTCTAAGTTTAAGTTAAAAGATGCCGCCGCATTCATATATTTTACACAGGCTCTAAACGTTAGAGACAGTCTAGAAAATGCTTCAGGAATTATAAAAAGTAAAATACATTTAGCAGAATATTATTTAGCAAATAAAAATAAAACAAAAGCACTCGAATTAAATAAGGAAGCATATTTTTTAGCTAAAAAATCAAAATTCCATGAAGATGTATTACAGTCTCTTGATTTATTTAATAAAATTGAACCAGAAAAAGGTTTAGTCTATTCAAAAGAATATATAGCTCTTAGTGATAGTCTATATAAAGTAGAAAGAGAGACAAGAAATAAACTTGCTCGAATTGAATTTGAAACAGACGAAATTATTCTTGAAAAACAAATTTTAACAAAACAGCGTGCATTAATTATTTGTAGTTCATTAATTATTATATCTTTTGGTGTTTTATTGTATATTATTCTTTATCAAAGAAGTAAGCAAAAAGAACTTATCTTTGTACAAGAACAACAAGCTGTAAATGAAGAAATTTACAAGCTTATGATCAATCAGCAACTTAAGGTTGATGAAGTTAGAAATACAGAAAAAAATAGAATTGCAAAAGAACTTCATGATGGAATAATGAATAAACTTACCAGTACAAGGTTAAATTTATTTGTACTTACCAAAAGGAGAGATGAAGAAACAATTAAAAGTTGTATAGGTTACATTAATGACATTCAAAATATTGAAAAAGAAGTTCGTTCTATTGCACATGAATTAAATAATGATAAGTTTAGTGAAAAAAATAGTTTTAAAAGTATTTTTAAAGAGTTAATTGAAGATCAAAACAAACTATTTTCTGCAAAAACTGAATTTGATTTAGATAAAAACCTAAAATGGGATGTTATTGATGCTTCAATAAAAATGAATATTTTTAGAATTACCCAAGAAGCTCTAAACAATTGTAATAAATATGCAAAAGCTACTAATATATATGTAAAAATATATAAGAATGATTTTGAAAAAATTGTTCTTTCAGTTAAAGATAATGGAGTAGGGTTTAACCCAAACAAGAAGAAAAGCGGAATTGGATTAAAAAACATGAAAGAGAGAGCTGAATCTATGGGTGGCTTTTTTAAAATCTATTCTACAAAAAACGAAGGCACAACAATAATAATTGAATTCCCCCTAATCTAAAATTATTATCATGAAAAAAAAGGTTTCTATTTTTATGGTGGATGATCATCCATCAATGATTGAAGGATACAAAAGTATCCTGTCTTATAATGATTTAGGTTGCGAAATAGAAGTGTTTCCGGCCTATGATTGTGAATCTGCCTATAAAAAAATGGCAGAGTCTGAAGACATTTATGAGTTTGATATGATTTTTCTTGACTTAAGCCTTCCTCCTTATGAAGAAAAAGAGATTTACTCAGGAGAAGATTTAGCAGTATTTGCTAAAAAGAAATTTCCATTATCAAAAATAGTTATTTTAACTTCTCATGCAGAAGCCTTCATTTTATATAAACTTCAAAAGAAAGTTGCTCCACATGGTCTATTAGTAAAAAGCGATTTTACAGCAGAAGAATTCTTAAAGGCATTTGAAATGTTGTTAAATGATGATGTTTATATAAGTAAAACAGTTAATGAAAGTATTCAAGAATTACTTTCTAACGATATGTTTTTAGATGATTTTAACAGGCAAATAATTACTTTATTAGCAAGCGGAATTCAGTCTAAAAACCTTCCTAATCACATAAATTTATCTATGAGTGCCATAGACAAAAGAAAAGCACAAATAAAGGACTTCTTTTGTGTTCAAAAAGGAACAGATGAAGATATAATAAGAGAGGCTAAAAAGCATGGTTTTGTGTAAATTCATAAATATTTAACAAAATATATAGATTTATTGCAACTAAAATATTGTTTTTATATATAATTTCATATTTACAAAAAAGATAAAATTTTGTAAATATGAAATTGTATTCAAAAATAGTTATTTCATTACTTGTGTTAAGTTTAATTTGGCTTTACCTAATATTAAACTTAGCATACTATACTTTTTTTCAAGAAGTTTATTTTTTTATGCCTAAAATAAATATAACTCTTCAGTTTAATATTGTTTATATACTTGGAATTATTATAAGTTTAGGTTATTTAAGCTTAATTTTTTTATATTCTAAATATAATAATTAGTTGTTATATTTCATTTTTCTAATAACCCGCATTACTTCTTTAAAAGAATTGTATGAGTTATTGTTAAACTTTTTTAAATAAGGCTTTGATTCTATTAATAAATCTTTTGCCTCTTCAAAACCATTTAAAAAACAAATCATAAAAATAGAAGGTAGGTTTTCCAAGTCTTTAAGCTCATTAAGACTTAATGCATTTCCTTTTTTTAACTTTTTTAATATAGATAAGTTGGAGTTATAAATATGATGTAACATTTTTCTATTAAATTGTGGAGGCTTAAATAACAATTCGGTGTTTATTTTATAATAGCCATTGTCAAAAAATGTAATTGTAACTTTTTCTAATGGATAGTAACTCGTTTTGTCGTTTATGCCTAAAGCAACATATTCAGTAATCGTAAAAGAATCATTATCAAAACTAATGTTTACATCATCTTGTGCAGAGTAAAAAAGCTTTACCTGTTCATTTATAAGTTCTATATCAACTCTAGAGTAAAATACTTGGTCTCTTACTTTTTTCTTTACTCCGCTCCAGCAAACCACAAATAACTCTTTAAAAACATTATATTCTGAATGTAAATCTTTGTGTTTTACATTTACAAATTCTAGAACGCTATCAAGGGTGTTTTTAATACTATTTCTAGAATTGTTTTCAATACTAATAACAGTTTCAGCATTCATTTTTGAAAATGGAATTTTTTCTTCCGTAGGCATTGAGTTACTTCCCTTTCTAATAAAAACCGTATTTGCGGGTATTGTATGAATTCCTTTTTTAAAGAAAGAAACCGTATTTTTAGGTTTAATAGTAACTAAACCTAATACTTTTTCTTTACTTAATAATGGAAAAGGAACATTTTCATATTGAATTTTTGGTGGATTTTCTAAAAAAGCATTTACTAAATTTTGAATTCTACTATCATCATAAAAATCAACGCCAGTAATTTCATTCGCTTCATCTTCAACACCTACAACTATATAAGAATTATTTACAGGATTAGAATTAGAAAGGGCACAAATATGTTTTAAAAATTTTGACTTACCTTCACGAGTATGAAGATTTAGCTGTCTTTTTTTATCATAGAAACTATTCTCATCATTGTGAGTAAGCAAATTTTTTATCAATAAGCGTTTGTTGATCATTAAAAACAGATTATTTCTTAAAAATATAAAACAAAATCATAAAACACTCCTAAATTAAGCAATTGTTTGTTTTTTTTAACGGTATATTAACAATGAAGTAGCAAATAAATTTTCAATTTTGAAATGTTAATTTTTTTTACAAAATTTGACCCCTAAATTTAATGAAAATGGAAGAAAATACTGCTGCAATTGATATTCGTGCGATAAATGAAAAGATAGAAAGAGAAAGCGCATTTGTTGATTTATTAACCATGGAAATGAATAAAGTAATTGTAGGTCAAAAATACATGATCGAAAGATTACTCATTGGACTTTTAGGACAAGGACATATTTTACTAGAAGGTGTTCCTGGTTTAGCAAAAACGTTGGCAATTAATACTTTGTCACAAGCTGTGCAAGGTTCTTTCAGTAGAGTTCAATTTACACCAGATTTATTACCTGCTGATGTTGTAGGAACGATGATTTATAGTGTAAAAGACAATGATTTTACTATTAAAAAAGGTCCAATTTTTGCAAACTTTGTTTTAGCTGATGAAATTAATCGTGCTCCTGCAAAAGTACAATCGGCACTTTTAGAAGCCATGCAAGAAAAACAAGTAACTATTGGAGACACTTCATTTAAGTTAGATAAACCGTTTTTAGTAATGGCAACACAAAACCCTGTTGAGCAAGAAGGAACTTATCCTTTGCCTGAAGCTCAAATGGACCGTTTTATGTTGAAAACAGTTATAGATTATCCAAAAATGGAAGACGAGCGATTAGTTATTCGTCAAAATTTAAGTGGCGAGTATACTAAAGTAAACCCGGTTGTTTCTGTAGAACAAATTCTTAGAGCGCAACAAGCGGTTCGTGAAGTGTACATGGATGAAAAAATTGAAAAATATATTTTAGATATCATTTTCGCTACTCGTTATCCAGAAAAATACAATTTAGAAAGTTTAAAACCATTAATTAGTTTTGGTTCTTCACCTCGTGGAAGTATTAATTTAGCGATTGCGGCTAAATGTTATGCATTTATTAAAAGAAGAGGTTATGTTATTCCAGAAGATGTACGTGCTGTTGTCCACGATGTTTTACGTCACAGAATTGGAATTACCTATGAAGCTGAAGCTGAAAACGTAACTTCGGTTGATATTATTAATAAGATTGTAAACGAAATTGAAGTACCTTAATAAGTGACAAGGTAAAAGGTAAAAGGGATTAGTGAAACATCTATTGCCTATAGCCTATTGCCTAATGCCTCAAAAAAATGGATACTAAAGAAATTCTTAAAAAAGTTCGAAAAATAGAAATCAAAACCCGAAGATTGAGCGATCATATCTTTTCGGGACAATATCATACGTCTTTTAAAGGACGAGGAATGACTTTTTCTGAAGTTAGACAATATCAATATGGCGATGATGTAAAATCAATTGACTGGAATGTTACTGCTAGAACAAACGAGCCTTATGTAAAAGTTTTTGAAGAAGAACGAGAATTAACCATGATGTTGATGGTAGATTGTAGTGGTTCGGAAATTTTTGGAACTAAAAACCAATTTAAAAGCGAAATCATTACCGAAATTGCAGCAACTTTGGCTTTTTCATCAACAAATAACAATGATAAAGTAGGTTTAATTTTATTTTCAGATCAAATAGAATTGTTTATTCCGCCTAAAAAAGGAAAATCTCACGTCTTACGCATCATTAGAGAATTAATTGAATTTCAACCTAAAAGCAGAAAGACCGATTTAGCGCAAGCTTTGAAGTTTTTATCGAGCGTAATGAAAAAGAAAGCGATTGTGTTTTTAATTTCAGATTTCATGGTTAATAATTATGAAAAAACTTTAAAAATTGCTGCTAAAAAACACGATTTAACAGGAATTAGGGTTTATGATGAACGCGAAAAGTCAATTCCAAATTTAGGAATTGTAAACATGCTTGATGCCGAATCTGGAGAAATTATGTTAGTTGATACAAACTCTAAAAGTGTTCGTTTGGCTTATGAAAAAGAATATGCAGATAATGTAAAATATTTTTCAGAAATGTTCTCAAAATCAGGAGCAGGTGTTTTAAGTTCAAGAGTAGATGAAAGTTATGTAACCAAATTATTGGGTTATTTTAAAGCAAGAAATTGAGAGTTTAGAGAAAAGAGAAAAGAAGAAAGATAATGAAACCAAATAAAGATTTCAAAAGTATTACTTTAATTAAAATGATTTTGTCACATCGCCCGAAGTCGAGATGTCTCATGTTTTTATTTTTCTTAATAAACACAATTTCATTCTCTCAATCAATCACTTCTTCTGTAGATTCTACTCAAATAAAAATAGGATCTCAGTTCAATTTAACTATTAAAGCCAATGTTTCTAAAACAGATAAAGTTGTTTTTCCTGATGGAAAACTTTTCGGCGTTTTAGAAGTCTTAGAATCGTATCCAATAGACTCAATAAAATCAAATGATAAATTAGAATTAATAAAAAAATACGGATTAACTCAATTTGATTCTGGAAGATACGTACTCCCTAAATTAGCAGTAATAATAAACAATAAAACCTTTAGAACAGACTCTTTCGCAATTGTTGTAAATGATGTTGTCGTAGACACAATTAAACAACAAATGTTTGATATTAAACCAATTATTAAAGTAGAAAAACCGACTAGTTATTGGTGGTTATATACTATTTTAATCTTAATTGGTTTGGTATTAATTGGTTATGGAGCTTATTATTTTATTAAGAAAAGACAAAATAAAAAGAATGAAGCAGAAGCTGTTTTGTTTGCTTCTCCAATCGAAAAAGCAATAGCAGAATTAGAGGTTTTAGAAAAAAAATCGCTTTGGCAAAAAGGAGAAACAAAAGCGTATTATTCTGAACTTACAGATATAACTCGAAACTATATAGAAGAAGTAATTGAAATTCCAGCTATGGAAAGTACTTCAAATGAATTGTTTGATGCTTTGAAAGTTTCAGTTCGTCAAAAAAACATAAAAATAAGTGCTGATACTTTAGCTAAATTTAAAAGAGTAATGGAAACATCCGATTTGGTAAAATTTGCTAAATCAAAACCATTAGATTTTGAAATAGAAAATGATAAAAACACGATTAATACCTTTTTAATTTCGTTAGATAAAGCCATTCCAAGAACAGAAGAAGAAACAGAAAACTTGTTTGCAGAAGAATTAAAACGCAAAAAAGAACGTTCACAAAAACTACAACGTATTTTTATTCCTTTAACTTTAGTTGGAATTATTTTATCTATAATTCTTGTCTTTTTAGGAGTTACAAAAGGAATGGATTTCTTAAGAGATAATATTATTGGTCACAGTACAAAATCGATGTTAGAAGATGAATGGGTAACATCAGATTATGGAGATCCAGCAATAATTATATCAACACCAAAAGCATTAACAAGAAATACAGATGCTCGTATTTTAAATAATCTACCAGAAAATGTAAAGTCAACTAGTACTTTCTTTTACGGAAGTATATTAGATAACTTTTCAGTTGTTTTAAGTACTACTTCTTTTAAAGACTCGGTTCAAGGTTCATTAGATATGGTTTTAGAACAAGATTTAAAACAATTAGAATCTTTTGGAGCTAAAAATATAGTTGTAAACACTGGAGATTATGAAGATCCAAAAGGGTTAACGGGTAAAAAATCGGAAGGAACATTTACCGTTTTAGATCCAATTTCTAAAGAAGATATTAAAATGTACTATTCCATTTTAGCGTTTTCTCAAGGAACAGGAATTCAAGAGTTAATATTGGTTCACAAACTTGAAGATGAAAATGCAGCTGAAATAATGAAACGAATTGTTGAATCGATTGAGTTAAGAAAAGCAATACAATAATGAAGAACATCACATTTTTACATCCCGAATTTTTTTGGTTGTTTTTGGCTCTTCCAATTGCAATTGCATGGTATTGGTTTACAAACAAAAAACAACGAGCAACACTTAAAATAAGTTCAACAAAATCATTCAAAGGCAGCGCAACTCTAATTGCTAAGCTACAACCATTATTGTTCGTTTTACGAATGTTGGCCTTAAGTGCAATTATTGTAGCCATAGCAAGACCAAGAAGTGTAGATGTTTCTTCAAAATCTAGAACCACAAAAGGAATTGATATTGTCATGGCAATTGATGTTTCGGGAAGTATGTTGGCAAAAGATTTAAAACCAAATCGTTTAGAAGCTTTAAAAAGAGTTGCTGCAGAATTTGTTGAAGACAGAATAAATGATAGAATTGGATTGGTAGTTTATGCTGGAGAAAGTTATACAAGAACTCCAGTTACATCTGATAAAACAGTAATTCTTCAGTCGTTAAAAACAGTAGAATATGACGATTCAATTATCGCTGATGGAACCGGAATTGGTGTTGGATTAGCAACAGCAATTAATCGAATTAAAGACAGTAAAGCAAAAAGCAGAATTATTATTTTATTGACTGATGGAGTAAATAATTCGGGAACTATTGATCCAAGAATGGCTGCTGATATTGCAAAAGAATACGGAATTAAAGTGTATACTATTGGAATTGGAACAAATGGAATGGCTCCTTTTCCATACGCAAAAGCTCCAAATGGTAAGTTCTTGTACCAAAACATGAAAGTAGAAATTGACGAAAAGTTAATGAAGGAAATTGCCAAAACTACTGACGGGAAATATTTTAGAGCAACAAGTAATGCTAAATTAAAAGAAATTTATACCGAAATTAATAAACTAGAAAAAACAGAAGTAGAAGAAAAAAAATACTTTAATTACGATGAGAAATACCAACCATTCGTTTGGCTTGCATTATTCTTATTATTTATTGAAGTGCTTTTAAAGAACACTATTTTCAAAGGTTTAGTTTAAATTAGAAATTGAAACGATGTATCATCAATTAGAAAATCCACAATATTTATACTTGCTATTAATAATTCCATTATTAGTAGTTGTTTTCTTGTTTCAATTGTTTTGGAGAAGAAAAAAAAGAGCAGAATTTGGCGATTTAGAATTGGTTCAACGATTAAGTCCAGAAGCTTCTAGTTTTAAACCAGTTTTAAAGTTTGTAACCTTATCACTTGCTTTAGTTTCGATAATTATTGCTTTGGTAAACCCAAAAATTGGAACTAAAATGGAAACGGTAAAACGTCAAGGAATTGATATTGTTTTCGCTTTAGATATTTCAAAAAGTATGTTGGCCGAAGACATTGCGCCTAATCGTTTAGAAAAATCAAAACAATTAATCTCTAGTATCATCAGTACTTTAGGTAACGATAGAGTTGGAATTGTGGGTTATGCAGGTAGCGCTTATCCGGTTTTACCAATGACAACCGATTATAGTATTGCTAAAATGTATTTACAAAATATGAATACAAATATGGTTTCTTCGCAAGGAACGGCTTTAAACGATGCTATTCGATTGTCTGAAACCTATTTTGATGCTGTCGATACAAGTAAATTAATCATTTTAGTTTCAGATGGAGAAGATCACGGAGCAGATTCTGATGCAGGAAGTGAATTGGCTAAAGAAAAAGGGATTAAAATTATAACCATGGGTGTTGGTACCGAAAGTGGCGGACCAATTCCAATTAAAAACGATAGCGGTTCTCTTTCAGAATATAAAAAGGATAGTAAAGGTGAAACGGTTATTACCAAATTAAACACTGATATTTTAGAGAAAATCGCTAAGAATACAAACGGTGGTTATATTGCAGGAAATAACACTAAAGAAGCTTTAGGTCGATTAAAAAATGCAATGGACAACATTGAAAAAACTGAGTTTGAAACAGAACAAATTGCTGAATATCAAACCCAATATCAATGGTTTCTAGCAGTTGCTTTTTTCTTAATCTTACTTGATGTTTTCTTTTTCGAGAAGAAAACAACTTGGATTCAAAAACTAAATTTATTTAATAAGAAGTAAAATGGAAAAGATAACAGTAGCTTTAGTTTTGTTTATTACATCAGTACTTTTTAGTCAAAATAAAGACCAAAATTTATATGATGGTACAACAGCTTTTGAAGCAAAAGAGTATGTGAAATCTGAGTCTAATTTAAGAGTTTCACAATCAAATAATGCGGATAAAAAAGCAGTTGCAAACTACAATTTAGGAAATAGTATTTACCGCCAAAATCAACCCTCAGAAGCAAAATATAAATTTGCATCTGCGGTTGAAGTTGCCAAAACAAAAGAAGAAAAGCATAAAGCATTTCATAATTTAGGAAATACATTTATGTTGGAAAAAAATTATCAAGGAGCTGTCGATGCTTATAAAAACGCATTACGCAATAATCCGCTAGACGATGAAACACGTTATAACTATGCTTTAGCTAAGAAAAAATTAAAAGAAAATCCTCCAAAAGACGATAAGAATAAAGACAAAAATAAAGACAAGGATAAAGATAAAAAAGACCAAGACCAAAAAGACAAAGATAAGAAAGATCAAGATAAAAAGGACGACGGTAAAGATAAGAAAGACGACAAGAAAGAAGGTGAAGATAAAAAGGACAAAAATGACAAAGGAGATGAAGATAAAAAAGAGCAACCTAATCCAAAACCTTCTGGAGCAAATAAGCAACAAATAGAAAATTTACTTAATGCAGTAAACAATTCTGAACAAAAAATACAGGATAAGATAAATGCAAAAAAAGTAAAAGCTAGTCCGGTTACGAACGAAAAAGATTGGTAGAAATAAATAGAAATCCACGCGATTGATAAAATGAAAAAGACAGTAATATTTATAGTTTTCTTTTTAACTTCCTTACTTCAAGCTCAAGTAAAATTTGAGACTAAAGTAAGCAAGAATACAGTTGGTTTAAACGAAAGAATTCAGGTTCAATTTTCTGTAAATGAAGATGCAGATAATTTTCAACCGCCAAGCTTTGATGGTTTTACTTTAGTTGGAGGTCCATTTCAATCTCGAAATTTCTCTTGGATAAACGGTGTAAAATCTTTTAGTCTTAGCTATTCTTATATCTTGCAGCCTACTCAAAAAGGTGTTTTAACTATTAAACCGGCAACGATTGAGTATGATGGAAATGTTTTAAAATCAGCTCCTGTAAAAGTAACAGTAACCGATGCTATTCCTGTTCCAAAAGACCCCAATAGTCCAGATTATGTTGCAGGAGAAGGCGTTCATTTAGTAGCTGAAATTTCAAATTCAAATCCATATATGAACGAACCTTTAACGGTTGTTTATAAGTTGTATTTTGATCCAAGATTTATTATTCGAAATGTAAAAGAGCTTAAAAACCCTAAGTATAATGGTTTTTGGAGTCAACATATCGACATTCAAAAATTAGAAGCTGTCGAAGCTACTTATAATGGGCAAGATTATGCAATGGTGATGTGGCGAAAAGTAATTTTATATCCGCTTGAAGTAGGAAACAAACCAATAGAACCACTCTCTATTAATTTAGAAATTCAAGTTCCTTCTGGCAGAAGAAATATATTTGGACAGCAATCGTATCAAATGACGACCAAAACAGTTACGGCTGGTTCAAAAACTATTAATGTAAAACCACTTCCTGAAAACGGCAAACCGGCCGATTTTACAGGTGCAGTAGGTAATTTTACATTTAAAGTAAAACCATCAAAAACAAAATTAAAAACAGGCGAATCGTTAGACTTAGAAATAGCCGTTTCAGGAAATGGAAATTTAAAATTATTCGATTTACCAAAAACCGAATTTCCAAGTGCTTTTGAAGTGTTTGATCCGCAACATAAAGAAGAAGTAAAAACACCTTTATCTGGAATGAATGGTAAAATTTCTGATACTTATACAATTGTTCCTCAGTTTAAAGGAAAATATACGATTCAACCTATAACTTTCAGTTACTTTGATTTAGGTTCAAAAACGTATAAAACCATAACTTCTGAAGAAATTACGATTGATGTTTTAGATAATCCAAACTTTACAGCAAGTTCAAATGCAGTTGCGTCTAATAAAAAAGAAGTAGTTAAAAATAACGTTTTTCAATTCATAAAATTAAATTCTAAATTCGAATCGGTTACTAAAAAAGATTTCTTAGGTTCAAATTTATTCTATTCTTTATTGTTTGCACCTTTACTTTTAATTCCAATTATCATTTTGGCTAAGAAGAAAAAAGAAGCCATTGATGCAGATGTTTTTGGTAATAAAATTAAAAGAAACAATCGTTTAGCTAAGAAATTCTTAGCAGACGCTAAAAAACAAATGGGTAATAAAGTGCCTTTTTATATGGCAATGGAAAAAGCATTACACAATTTCTTGAAGGCAAAATTGCATATTGAAACTTCAGAAATGAGTAAAGAAAATATTCAAGAAATGTTGCACGATAAACAAGCAAATAAAAATGATGTAGCACAATTTATGCAATTAATGAACGATTGCGAGTTTGCTCGTTACACGCCATCATCTGATGTAGCAATGCAAAAAGATTACGACAAAGCCGTTGAAATAATTTCTGAACTTTCAAAACAACTATAATATGAAGACTATACTAAAAAGCATCGTTTTTATTTTACTTTCAACAGTTGTTTTTGCAAACGAATCTGACGAAGTAAGCAAAGCATTTGCTAATGCAAACGAATTGTATAAAAAAGAAAATTATGAAGCAGCAGCAACTAAATATGAATTCATTAATACAAATTTAAAAGTAGAATCTGCCGAATTGTATTTCAATTTAGGAAACTGCTATTACAAACTAGACAAAATAGCGCCAGCGATTTATAATTTTGAAAAAGCGCTATTGTTCAACCCAAATGATGAGGTTGTGAAAACCAATTTAGAATTTGCACAAAAAAAAGCCATTGACGATATTAAAACCGTTCCAGAAGTGGGTATTTCAAAAGCCATTTATGCTTTTGTAGGCACATGGCATTATGATTCATGGGCTTGGGCTGCAGTAATCATGTCGCTATTATTTTTACTCACTTTTTTAGGGTATTACTTTGGGAATACAACACTAATTAAACGAATATTCTTTACTGCAATGTTTGTGTTTTTAGTTGGAATTTTAATCACCGTTTCAGCGGCTTTTTTACAAAAACAAAACGATGTAACTACAAAACCTGCCATTGTATTCAGTTCTGCAGTTAATGTAAAAGCAGAACCAAAAAGCAGCTCAGAAGACGTGTTGGTTTTATACGAAGGAACAAAAGTATTTGTTTTGGAAACCTTAGACAATTGGAAAAAAATTCAATTAACAGACAAAACCCAAGGTTGGATTGAAAAAGACGCAATTAAGGAGTTGAAGGATTAATTGTAAATTTTTATTAATTACATAATTCAATCATTCTATTTAAAGATAATTCAAAGTGAATAGTTTCATTTCTTTTATTACACCATTCATATAAATAAACAGTATGATACTCCAAAAACTCGCTGGAAATAGAATCATTATATTTTATACTTCCTTTAATTTCTAATTTATCCCACATTTTTGAATCATCATCTGTTTTTTCAAAGCTCAATCCTTTTAAAGGAATCTCCCACATTTCATTATAATTATTTAATGATTCTCCAACATAGAATATAAATGTTGAGTCTTGGCTTCTATAAACAGCTTTCCTATGTAATTTCAAATCATTACTGTCGGTACAATCAAAAAGAAAAGTTGTGATAAAATTACTTAAATAATGAAGGTCTTCACTTTTATCTATTTTTTTGTGAGTTGAGCAAGAAGAAAAGACAGAAAGGATAAGTATAAATAACGTATATTTCATAACTAATTATTTTTATTACTTACTACTTTCTTTTTGACTTTCTTCTTTCGACTTTTCACTAAACCCTTCATACCATTCTTCAATTTGCGGATAAACAAACGCAGAAATCTCTTTTGTAGGGTTGTAAAAAATAGATTCGTCAAGCGTTTCTTGTTTTACCAGCATATTGTTTACATTGACTTTTTCGAATAATAAAATAACAATACTCAAAGCTAATATGGTTTTTAAAACACTAAATCCAGCACCTGCTAATCGGTTTATCCAACCTAAATAAGCAAAATCAACAATTTTAGTCAGCAACTTAGCCGAAAGATGAATTACAATTACAACAACAATAAAGGTTAAGGCAAAAGCAGTAATTTCTATGTATTTTGGATCCCAGCTTACTTTTGTTTCTATTACAGCTCTTATAATATGCGAAAACTTTATGGTCACAAAAATTCCAACAACTAAAGCAAGAAGTGAAGCAACTTCAACGAAAAGTCCGTTTTTTAACCCTTTGTAAATAGCATAACCTAATAATGCAGCAAAAATAATATCAATAAAACTCATAAAAAAGAAAATAGATGAAAGAACAAAGATAAAAGAATAAACGAAAGTCAATTTACTATCTTTGCAACTTCAAAAACAAGAAAAAAAGAAAAGTCTTTTCTCTTTTCTCTTTTCTCTTTCATCTAAAAATAAAATGTCAAGAGACGAACAACTTAAAGAACGCTGGGACAAAGTAGTAAAATTACTTTCTGATAAATTTGCCGATGGCGATGTATTAGACCTAGACGCTATTATATATTTAATTGGAGTACAAGAATTAGGAAAATTCAATGCTGAGTTTAAAAAGGACGAAAAAATAAACTTAATGCATATTGCTATTTGTAGAGTTTTAGAGCCTTATGGATATTATGAATTTGAATACTTCGATAACGAAGGCTGGCCTCATTATGCAGTAAAAGAACAATTACCGCCACTAAAAGCAGGTGAACAATCTATTTTAATGAAAGACGCTATTGTAAGTTATTTCATTGAAAAAGAATTAATAGATTAAATTGTAATTAATAATTAGACAAAACTAATTACTAATCACTTTTTACTAATGACTAAAAAAGATTAAATTTGCACCTTTATAAGCAAGAACGATGATTGATCAGATTAAAAAACACATTGAAGAAGTAAACGCTTTTCAAGCCGATAATAAAGAGAAAATTGAAGAGTTTAGAATTAAATTTTTAGGAAGCAAAGGCCTTTTAAAAGAGTTATTTGCCGAATTTAAAAATGTTCCAAACGAAATGAAAAAGGAATTCGGACAAGTAATCAATCAACTGAAAACTTCTGCCGAAGAAAAAGTTGCGTCTTTACAAGATCAAATTGAAAGCAAAGAAGAATCTAAAGGGATTTATGGCGATTTAACTCGTCCAGGATATCCTTTAGAATTAGGTTCTCGTCATCCAATTTCACTAGTAAAAAATCAAATTATTGATATCTTTTCAAATGTGGGTTTCAACGTTTCTGAAGGTCCAGAAATTGAAGACGATTGGCATAATTTTACTGCGTTAAACTTGCCAGAATATCACCCAGCACGTGATATGCAAGATACTTTCTTTATTCAAACTAATCCAGATACGTTATTGCGTACGCACACATCATCTGTGCAAGTGCGTTACATGGAAAACAACAAACCGCCTATTAGAACGATTTCTCCAGGTAGAGTTTTCCGTAACGAAGCTATTTCTGCTCGTTCGCATTGTATTTTCCATCAAGTAGAAGGATTGTACATTGATAAAGACGTTTCTTTCGCCGATTTAAAACAAACTTTACTACACTTTACGAAAGAAATGTTCGGAAAGTCAAAAATTCGTCTAAGACCTTCTTATTTTCCATTTACGGAACCAAGTGCTGAAATTGATATCTATTGGGGTTTAAAAACTGAGACTGATTATAGAATTACAAAAGGTACAGGTTGGTTGGAAATTGGTGGTTGTGGAATGGTTGACCCAAATGTTTTAAAAAACTGCGGAATCAATCCAGAAGAATATTCAGGATTTGCATTTGGTATGGGAGTAGAGCGTATAGCAATGCTTTTGCATCAAATTGGCGATATTAGAATGTTCTTTGAAAACGACGTTCGTTTCTTACAACAATTTAAGTCAAGCATCTAAAATGAAAGCAGATATAGTTATCCCAAAAGTGGAAAATGTTCATATTGTAGCAATACAAGAATGGAGCGATGATTTTCAAGAAAATTGCTGGTATGCTTATTTGTTAAACGCTACGAAGGAACCATTAGAAACAGCAATGATTGTTTCTCGCGCCTATGGTTTAATTGATGGAGAAATGAGAAATACAATGTCTCTTCGTCATGCATTTGCGAAAGTGGAGCCAGAGTCAGCAGTAAGAATTGAATTTCTTGAAAACAACTTATTGCAATTGAATAATGAATTTATGTTGTCGTATTTTATTGGTAACAAAATGTTCGATAAAAAATTTATTTTTACAACCAATTCTATCAACGAAAAAGGACAATCTGATTTACCTGTTATTAAAAAGCGTGGCGTAATGGCGGTGTAAATTATAAAATAGAATTGCTAAACTCATATTAATTCCTCAATTTTATAGTTTATTTAAAACTACAAAATGAGGAATTTTCTTTTTTCTATCCTTTTTATAACAAGCGCTTCGTTTGCACAAGATTTTGCTAAATACGTAAACCCATTTATTGGAACAGGCGGACACGGACATACTTTTCCAGGAGCAACTGTTCCTTATGGAATGGTTCAATTATCTCCAGATACTCGAATCGATGGAAGTTGGGACGGTTGTTCGGGTTATCATTATTCAGATAATTTAATTTATGGCTTTTCGCATACTCATTTAAACGGAACTGGAGTTTCTGATTATGGGGATATCATGTTGATGCCAACAATGGGCGAACCTTCATTCGATAATAGAGTGTATTCTTCAACATTTTCTCATGCTAACGAAAAAGCTTCTGCAGGATTTTATGGCGTAAAATTAGATAAACACAATATTGATGTTCGATTAACAACATCTACAAGAGTTGGTTTTCATGAATACACTTTTAACAAAGCTGGTCAAGCCAATATTATTTTAGATTTGAATCACCGTGATAAACTATTAGAGGGACAAGTTCGGTTTATCGATGATAAAACTATTGAGGTTTTAAGAAGAAGTGAAGCTTGGGCAACGAATCAATACGTGTACGCTAGAATTGAATTTAATGTGCCAATGAAAATCACCAATGAAAGAATGAATTTTAAAGGCGTAAAAGGAGATTATCACGGAACAGAACTTGCTTTAAGTTTTTCTAAGAATGTCAAAAAAGGAGAAAAAATATTGGTAAAAGTATCACTTTCACCAACAAGTTATGAAGGTGCCAAATTAAACAGTTCCGAAATCAAACATTGGAATTTTGAAAAAGTAAAGAAAGATGCAGAAGCACTTTGGAATAAAGAATTATCTAAAATTGAGGTAACTTCTGATGATGAAGATAAGTTAGCCATTTTCTTCACGGCTTTATACCATACGATGATGCAACCGAATATTGCACAAGATGTAGACGGAAAATATCGCGGTAGAGATAATCAAATTCACACTGCGGAGGGATTTGATTATTACACTGTTTTTTCACTTTGGGATACGTTTAGAGCTGCGCATCCATTGTATACCTTAATTGATAAAAAACGAACTTCAGATTATATCAATACGTTTATAAAACAATACGAACAAGGTGGAAGATTGCCTGTTTGGGAATTGGCTTCTAATGAAACCGATTGTATGATTGGCTACCATTCTGTATCGGTAATTGCAGATGCAATGGCAAAAGGAATTAAGGGTTTTGATTATGAAAAAGCGTTTGAAGCGAGTAAAGCATCAGCCATGAGAGATGTTTTAGGATTAGAAGCCTATAAGAAATACGGGTTCATTTCTATTGATGATGACCATGAAAGTGTTTCTAAAACCGTGGAATATGCGTATGACGATTGGTGTATTGCGCAAATGGCACAAATTTTAGGCAAAACGGAAGATTATAATTATTTCATGAAGCGTTCTCAAAATTGGAAAAACCTTTTCGATTGGGAAACAGGCTTTATCAGACCAAAGAAAAACGGAGGTTGGGACAAACCTTTCGACCCAAGAGAAGTCAATAATAATTTTACCGAAGGAAACGCGTGGCAATACACATTTTTTGTGCCACAAGATATTGTAGGAATGATTGAAGCGTATGGTGGAAATGATAAGTTTGAAGCCAAATTAGACGAAATGTTTAACAGCGAAAGCAAAACCACAGGAAGAGAACAAGTAGATGTTACCGGATTAATTGGTCAATATGCTCACGGAAACGAACCAAGTCACCACATGGCATATTTGTATAATTATGTGGGTAAACCAGAAAAAACGAATGAAAAAGTAAAATACATTTTAGATAATTTCTATAAAAATACACCAGATGGTTTAATAGGAAACGAAGATTGCGGACAAATGAGTGCTTGGTATGTGCTGAGTTCGATGGGAATTTATGATCTGAGACCAGGTGATATTTTGTGGGAAGTCAACGAACCATTTATAAAGAATATAAAAGTAAGTGTTGATGGAAAAAACCCAGAATATATAAATCAACCATTTGAAAAAACTAGAATTTTACCACAGTTTTCTATGGAACCTCAAGAGAAAGTATTTTTCCCATCTATAATTCCAGTTCCAGTAATTGAAGCAGAAAGTAAATCATTTAAAGACAAAATGATAGTTCAGATTAAAGGTTCGAAACAATTTAACCAAAAAATTTATTATCGAATTTATGATGATTCAAAAGAAGTTCCGTCATTTATTCCGTATTCTGAAGCATTTGAAATTAGTAAATCTTCAAAAATTGAAGCATATATAGAAGAAATGGCTGGTGGAAAGCCACCAAGAAGTAATACTATTTCTGCACAATTCTTTAAAAAACCAAATAACTTTACAATCGAAATTAAATCGAAATTCAATTCACAATATCATGCAGGTGGTTCTGACGGTTTACTAGATGGAATTTTTGGTAATGAAAACTGGCGAAAAGGCGAGTGGCAAGGATATCAAAACCAAGATTTTGAAGCAACTATTGATATGCAAGTTGTAAAAAACATTTCAGAAATTAGGTCAAATTATTTGCAAGACACACGTTCATGGATATTGATGCCAACTAAAGTAGAGTATTACATTTCAGATGATAACATCAAGTTTACAAAAGTGGGAACGGTTGAAAATTCTGTGGATCCAAAAGAATATGAAACTGTGATAAAATCATTCGATTTAAAGTTTACACCTCAAAAAGCAAGATATATTAAAGTTATTGCAACCAATTTTGGAAAACTTCCCGAATGGCATCAAGGTTTTCCATCAAACGGAGATGCTTTTATTTTTATTGATGAGGTAACTGTTAATTAAAATATTTTGGTTTAATTTTTGCAGTGCTTATTTAAAAATATATTTATGAAAAGGTTTCTCTTGTTTCTTCTTTTTACTACTACTTTAAGTAATGCACAAGTTGTTTTTGAACCTACTCTTTCTGATGCTTTTAAAAAAGCTAATGAACAAAATAAACCTGTTTTCATTGAGTATTACAATTCAGAATGTTCGGTTTGTAAACGTTTGGGAGATTTACTAAAAAACGATTCTCTAGTGTACACGTATTACAATAAGAAATTCATCAATTATGCTATGAATACAAACGATTCATTGTCAGTTGAAGATAATATTTTTATTGCAAATGCCAACCTTCATTTTGAAAGTGTACCCGTACTTTTGTATTTTGATAAAAATAAAAACTTCTTGCATCATACAGGAGTAAATGTAGATGCGGCTTCTGTTGTTAATGAAGGAAATAAAGCAACACTGTCGGATTATAATTCTTCGGGATTAAAAGCGAAATATGACGCAGGTGATCGTTCTGTAAGAACTTTATATGCTTATGCCGATTTTTTAATTGTAACTAAAAACGAAAAACTACTAAATAAAGTTGCTCAAGAACTTTTTAATTCTTTTAAAGAAGAAGAATTAATAACAAAAAAAAGTTATATCGTTTTAAAGCAAGTTGTACATACTACTGAAAACGGATTTTTTCAATTTTGGATGGAGCATTTAGACGATTTGAAAGGTTTTGAAAGTGGCCATAAAGAAGGAATGGAAAAAGAAGTTCTAAATAAAATTGTGTTAAAAGAACTTAGTGACCCGTTAATAAAAAAATGGGACGACAAAAAGAAAGAAACCTTTAAAAAGTACATTCTTGATTTAAAAATAACAAATAATCCAAATATTTATTTTGAATAAGCTTTTTGTAAAAACTATTCTTTATACGGAATTAGTAATGACCAAACTATTGAAATTACTAAAATTCCACCTACAACTCCAAGAGAAACCATTGATGAAATATGAAACAACGGAGCAATAATCATTTTTACACCTATAAATGTTAAAATAAGCGCTAATCCGTAATGCAAACGGCTAAACATATACATGAAGTTGGCCAAAAGAAAATAAAGCGAACGAAGCCCTAAAATAGCAAATATGTTGGATGTGTATAAAATAAACGGATCATCAGGTGCAATGGCAAAAATTGCAGGAATACTGTCAACAGCAAAAAGCAAATCGGTAAATTCAATTATAACAACAACAACAAAAAGTGGAGTAGCCATTTTTAACCCGTTTTGTATTGTAAAAAACTTATCACCATCAAAATTCTTACTTACTGTAAAAAGTTTATGAACTAACTTTGAACCTGGGCTTTTTGAGAAATCTTTATCGCCATCGTCTTCACTATGACTAAACCACGATTTGATTCCGGCAACAATTAAGATAACACCAAAAATAGTTAGTAAATAATTAATTTTTACTAAATGACCAAAAAGCTCCATTTCTGGTAAATACGTGTAATTTAAAATCCAAACCCCAGTAAAAATAAATATAGCTCTAAAAAACAAAGCTCCGAGTACTCCCCAAAATAACACTTTGTGTTGCGCTTCTTTAGCGACATTGAAATATCCAAAAACTAAAATGAATACAAAAAGATTATCTACAGAAAGTGCTTTTTCTATCCAATAGGCTCCTTGAAATTGCATGAATTGTTCTGCACCCAAATAATAATAAATAATTCCACTAAAACCCATTGCTAATGAAATCCAAGTTGCTGACCAAAGTGCAGCTTCTCTATTAGATATTGCGTGACTTTTTTTGTTTAAAACACCTAAATCTAGCAATAACATTGCTATGATTACAACTGAGAATATTCCTAAAATTACAGGATGATTTATTAAATGGTCCATAGATTACTTTTTTGCAAATTTACTACATGATTTTTTCTCCAAGGCAAGATGTTTTAATTAACTGAAATTCAGTGTTTTGCAAAGAATTGTCAAAAAACAAAAAACAGACTAACTTTTTGAATTTCAAATTGTTAAGTCTGTTTTTGTATATGACGACTAATTTCGAAAAAAATTAATCTAATTTATCTGCTAGTTTTTTAAACACAGCTTTTGGCTCTTTTCCTTCATATAAAATAGCATAAACAGCATCAATAATTGGCGTTTTTGCTCCGTGCTTTTGATTTAACAAATAAGCACTTTTAGTTGCGTAATACCCTTCAGCCACCATACTCATTTCCATTTGTGCCGATTTTACAGTGTATCCTTTGCCAATCATGTTTCCAAACATTCTATTTCTAGAAAAAACAGAATAGCCTGTTACTAATAAATCACCTAAGTAAGCCGAATTATTAATGTTACGTTTCATTTTATGAACTTTACTAATGAATTTTTTCATTTCGCGAATTCCATTACTCATCAAAACCGATTGAAAGTTATCTCCATAACCTAAACCATGTGCAATACCAGCAGAAATTGCATAAATGTTTTTTAACATTGCGGCATATTCTGTTCCAATTATATCGTCTGAAGTTTTAGTTTTTATATAATCTGAACTTACGTTTTTTGCCATTAATTTGGCCTTTTCTTTATCACCACAAGCTAAAGTTAAATAAGATAACCTCTCCATTGCAACCTCTTCAGCATGACAAGGACCAGTTAAAACGCCTATATTTTCGTATGGAACGTTGAATTTTTGATGAAAATGTTCACCAACAATTAAGCTTGTTTCAGGAACAATTCCTTTAATTGCTGAAAATATTACTTTTCCTTCTAAACTTTGAGTTAGATTCTCCAATTCACCACTTAAAAAAGCAGAAGGAATAGCAAATATGATATAATCTGCATAAGCTACAGCTTCATTAATATCATTTGTAAGTTTTAGTTTTTTAACATCAAACTCTACTGAACTTAAGTAATTAGGGTTATGATATTGGTGTTTAATATGTTCAACAGCATAAGTACTTCTCATGTACCATGCAATTTCAGTTTGGTTTTCACAAAGCATTTTTGCAATAGCAGTAGCCCAACTTCCTCCGCCTATAACTGCAAATTTTGGATTTTTTTCCATTGTAGTTCCATTTTTTTGGAAATTCAAAGGTAAAGAAATAGTTTCAATATTAAAAAGTGATTAAGAAGCTAAACATTTTTAAAAAATGTTAAAGTTTAAGAATTGAGCAATTTAATTTTTATTATTTCGTTTTGTTTTAAATTGTTTCAACTTTGTGAATGGTTTAGGTTATCTATTTTAAGTTGTAAAAAAAGCGTTTAAAATATTTTAAACGCTTTTTTGTTGCTATAAAATGAGTTGTTTAATAGCTCATTTCTACAATTTCTCTTACTTTTTCTGGAGTAATGTTTTGTTTTTCTCCTAAAGCTTTCCAACCTCTTCCTTCAAAACGATTTACAATGAAGTCTGCCGTTTTTGCATAGTCATCTGTGTTTTCAGATAATTTAGTTTTCATTCCCATAGTGTGGAAAAATTCAACTGTTTTTTCAATTGCTTTTTTAGCTATTTCTTCTGTTGAACCTTCTTGTATGTTCCAAACGCGTTTTCCGAATTGTGCTAATTTGTCTTTCTTGGTTTCAAACATTACTTTATATAAGTTTGGACCAATAATCGCTAATGTTCTCGCATGATCAATTTCGTATAAAGCGGTTAATTCATGACCTATCATATGCGTTGCCCAATCTGAAGGAACACCTTTTTGGATTAATCCGTTTAAAGCCATTGTAGCAGACCAAACAAAATTAGAAGCTAATTTATAATCTGTTGGATTTTCAACAACCTTTGGTCCAATTTCCACTAAAGTTTGTAAAATTCCTTCAGCAATTCTGTCTTGTAAAAGTGCATCATGCGTGTAGGTTAAATATTGTTCCATTACGTGTGTAAAAGCATCAACAACTCCATTTTGTAATTGACGTTTTGGTAAAGATGTAATTACTGTTGGATCTACAATTGAGAATTTTGGAAATAATGCACTTCCACCTAAAGTTAATTTTTCTTGCGTTTCATTTATTGTTACTACTGCTCCTGAATTCATTTCTGAACCTGTTGCTGGTAACGTTAAAACCGTTCCAAAAGGAATTACTTCTGCTAAATCTGTAAATAATATTCTTTTTCGTAAAATTTCAGCAGCATCACCTTTATAATTAACGGCTGCAGAAATAAATTTTGTACCGTCAATTACACTTCCACCACCAACTGCTAAAACGAATCCGATTTTTTGATCGCGGATAATTGCAACAGCTTTCATTAAGGTTTCATATCTTGGATTTGGTTCTATTCCACCAAATTCTACTATATTATTTTCTTCAAATTGTGCTCCTAAAGCAGCTTTTACTTGGTCATAAACACCATTTTTAAAAATGCTTCCACCACCATAAGTGATAAGAATTTTTGTATTTGCAGGCACTAAGTCTTTTAATTTTTCAATTTGTCCTTTTCCAAAGACATAATTTACTGGATTATATAATTCGAAATTGTTCATTTTTTTATTTTTTTAATTGTTCTAATAATTTTTGAGCTACTAATTTAGAAGAAGCCGGATTTTGTCCTGTAATTAACAAGCCATCTTCAACTGCATAAGGTGCCCAATTTTCACCTTTACTGTATGCTGCACCATTAGCTTTTAAAGTATCTTCTAATAAGAAAGGAACTACTTTGGTTAAACCAACTGCTTCCTCTTCTTCATTAGTAAAACCAGTTACTTTTTTACCTTTCACTAAATATTCACCACTTACTTTTACATTTTTTAATACCGCTGGAGCGTGACATACAAAAGCAACTGGTTTGTTATTTGTGTAAAAAGATTCGATTAAAGATATTGAATTTTTGTCAGATACTAAATCCCATAATGGTCCATGTCCACCAGGATAAAATATTGCGTCGTAATCTGCTTCATTAATATCTGCTAATTTAACTGTTTTTGCTAATTTTTGTTGTAATGCAACATCACCATCAAATCTTTTAGTGTCTTCTGTTGCTGAACTTGGGTCAGCACTTTTTGGGTCAATTGGAGGTTGTCCGCCATTAGGTGATGCAATTGTAATTTCGATTCCTTTATCTGCTAATTCATAATAAGGTGCTGCAAATTCTTCTATCCAAAACCCTGTTTTTTCTCCTGTGTTTCCTAAGTCTTCGTGACTAGTTAATACAAATAATACCTTTTTCATAGTTTCTTTTTTTGTTATTTGACTTTCTTGTGTTGTTTCAGTTGTATTTTCTTTGTCTTTACAACTTACTGTCAAAATTACGATTAATGCTAATGCTATGCGTTTCATGTTTTGTTATATTTTTTACAAAATTACGACTAATGTGGTATTAGTAAAAATAATTTAAATTATGTTTGTGATAAATATATTTATATCATGGTCAATTTAGAATGGTACAGAACTTTTAAATCTGTTTATAAAAACGGAAATTTTTCGCAAGCAGCAAAAGAATTGTTTATCAGTCAACCTGCAGTAAGTCAGCAAATAGCCATGTTAGAAGCACATGTAGGTTATAAATTATTCAATAGAAAATCAAAAGGTGTAGAACCAACTGAGTATGCAAAATTACTAAACAATTTAATTATTGAAGCTTTGGACCGTTTGGAAAGTGTGGAAAATGGTTTCCGTGAAAAAGCATTTAGTTCAAACAAGTTAGTTTCTATCGGAATATCAAAACATATATTTGCTAGTATTGGAACAAAGTTAATTTCAAAATTCGATTTTATTGATTTCACTTATGGAGAAAATGATGAATTATTCAGTTTAGTGAATGATAAAAAAATTGACTTTGCCATAGTTACCAAAAAGTTTGACACTTTTGATACGGTTCAGAAAGAATTAGGTAAAATAAAACAAATCGTCGTTGCGAGTAACGATTTAGATTTAAAACAAGTCAAACAAGATATTAAAAAAGAGAACTTACAAGCTATAGAAAATTGGTTAAATCAACAAAAGTGGTACAATTTTGATGCACGAATTCCTCATGTAAAATTATTTTGGTTGCATGTATTTGATAAAAAAAGACCTTCAATGGTTTCTAATTACATTATTCCATCAGAATCTGAAATATTGTCTACATTGGTCGAAAATTCAGGTGTTTCAGTAGTTTGGAATATTAATGCAAAACCGTATTTAAAAAATAATCAGTTACAATTAATTTGGGATAGTGCTAAAATGCCATCTACAGAAATGTATTTATTAGCTCGAAAAAATGATACTTTGAATTCAATTTTGGACGAAGTGAAAGAAGAAATTAGGACTTTTATATTAAGTTAACATTACTTCTTATAAAACAAATTATGCTCCACATATTCCCAAACCTCTTTCGGTAACATGGGAACAATATTTTTTCCGTTTTTGATGCTTTCGCGAATAAATGTTGAAGATAATTCAATTACTGGAGCACCAATTCTGTGAATTTTTGGATGATTAGCAAATTGGTCATCCATTTCACCAGAATTTAATCTAGGATAAACATAAACGTTATGATTTTGTAAAATAACTTCATAGTTTTTCCATTTATGAAGCGAATTTAGATTGTCTTCACCCATAATTAAAGAAAATTCATATTTAGGAAATTTTTCTTGTAAATGAGCCAAAGTATTTACCGTATAATTTGGTTGGGTTAACTTAAATTCAATATCAGAAGGTTGAATTTTTGTATACTCTTTAGTGGCCAAATGCACCATTTCTAAACGATGGTAATCGTCTAAAAGTGTATTCTTTTTTTTGTGAGGATTATGAGGTGTAACCACCATCCAAATTTGGTCTAAATCAGAATGTTCAGCCATATGATTGGCTATAATTAAATGTCCAATGTGAATAGGGTTAAATGTTCCGAAATACAATCCGATTTTCATGATATTACTAATTACTATTTTGAAACAAAATCTTTAACCAATTGATAAGCTTCTTGTTTAGCAGTATCTAAATCGTAGTTTTTAATAATTTTATCAAATTGAGGAGCGGTAGCTAATTCTACGTGTGCTTTAGCAATTCGCATATTAATTTTATCATCACTTTCTGTTGAACGTTCTTTTAAACGTCTTTTTAACTCATCTACACTTGGTGGTTTAACAAAAACAGCTAAAGTTTCCTCTGGAAATTTACTTTTAATTCGCAATCCGCCCGCTACATCAATATCAAAAATAACATGTTTGCCTAGAGCCCAAATACGTTCTACTTCTTTTTGTAAAGTTCCGTAAAAGTTATCGGTGTAAACTTCTTCCCACTCTACAAAATCTTCGGCTTTAATATGTTTTTTAAACTCTTCCCAAGAAATAAAGTAATAATCTTTTCCATGAATTTCTTCTCCTCTAGGTTCACGAGTTGTACATGAGATAGAAAATTCAAGATTTAAATCAGGTTGGGCTAATAAATGTTTAACTATAGTCGTTTTTCCTGAACCAGAGGGTGCAGAGAATACCAATAATTTTCCTTTAGTCATTGTGTTGTTGTTTTTGTAACTTTTTTAAAGAACGTTTAGAACTTGCTCTTTAATTTTTTCCAATTCATCTTTCATCATTACTACTAATTTTTGCATTTCTGCATGGTTCGATTTTGAACCCATAGTGTTGATTTCTCTTCCCATCTCTTGAGTAATGAAGCCTAGTTTTCTACCTAAAGCACCTTCATTATTCATTGTTTCTAAGAAGTAGTCTAAATGATTAGTTAAACGAACTTTTTCTTCAGTTATGTCTAATTTTTCTAGATAATAAATTAACTCTTGCTCAAAACGGTTTTCGTCAACAGTAACTTTTAGTTCTTCTATAGCTGTAAAAAGGCGGTCTTTAATGTTTTGTACTCTTTCGGGGTCCAATACTAAAGCTTGTTCCATATAAGAGCGAATATTTGTTATACGCAATTGAAATTCTTTTTCAAGAGAAGCTCCTTCGTCTGTTCTAAAGTTATCAATATTAGTCAAAGCTTCGTTGATAACAGATTCGATGTGTTTCCATTCTTCTTTGTCTAATTCTTCACGTTCTGTTTTTAATGCATCCGGCATTCTAACAGCCATTTTCATTAACTCGGTTTCATCTGCATTAGAAATAACTTCTTGCATTTGTTTCATATAACCTTTTATAATAGGCACATTTATTTTAGCAGATGTTTCTTCGCCAGTAACTTCAATATATAATGAAAAATCAATTTTTCCTCGTTCTAGCTTTTGAGCAATAGTATTACGAATTTGTAATTCCATTTCTCTGTAAATTGAAGGAGTTCTAACATTAAGATCTAAACCTTTGCTGTTTAAAGATTTTAACTCAACAGTTATTTTTTTATTAGGTAATTGTAAAAAGGCTTTACCAAAACCTGTCATTGATTGTATCATAAATTAACTTAAAATAGAGTTCAAATATAAGAAAAAGTGTTCAGTGTTTAGTATTCGGTTGCCTTTTTTACTTTTTGATGTGTAACTAAATAAACACCAATAAAAATTAAAACAGCAGAAATTACTTTGATAAAAGTAAGTTCGTCTTTTTGCAGAACTATTGCAATTATAGAGGCAAATAGAGGTTGTAAATAGATAAAAACCGATAAAGTTGTAGGTTTTAGTTCTTTCATAGCCATTAAATTGATTAAGTAAGCTAAGAATGTTGTAAATAAGACTACAAACCCAATATTATAATAAATATTTGTTGGAATACTTGACCAATTTATTTCTATAAACTCTTGATAACCAAATGGAAGCACAAATAACAAACCAAAAGTATAAATCCATTTAATAAATGTAAAAGCATGATATTTAGTAATCAATTTTTTAATTATAATTAGATATACAGCATAGGAAGCAGCATTTATAAAAACTAAAAAATTCCCAAAACTTGCGTTTGGACTGTTTTGAATATCTTTTCCGTAAAGAATTAATATTGACGTTCCGGTTAGTCCAATAATTATCCCAAATACTTTCTTGATTTCAATTTTTTCTTTAATAAGAATTGCTGATAAAATCAACACTAAAATAGGAGCAGTAACCATAATCACCGAAGCACTTATGGGAGATGTTAAACTTAGTCCTTTAAAAAAAGTCAGTTGGTTAATTACTACTCCAAATAAAGATGCCGCAATTATACGTGGAAAATCATTTAATTCAATTCGTTCTTTTGGACCAAAAAATGTTAAAAGCCAAAACAATATAGCGCCACCTAATGCTCTTATTAAGATAAATCCATAAGGCTTTATGTAAGTTGGCATTACATCTTTAGCAAAGATAAATGTGCCACCATAAATTAAAGCTACAAATGTTGCGCCAATTAAAGCGAATAATCTTTTAGACATTTCCTAAGCTCTTCATTAATTTTAAAATATTTGGTTGAGAATTTCCAATGAATATTTCATTTTTAATGATAAATACAGGTCTGCTTAAAAAAGTATAGTGTTCTAAAATTAAAGACTTATAGTCATCTTCAGTTAATTTTTGATTTTTTAAGCCTCTTTCTTTGTATAATTGTGCTCTTTTGCTAAACAAAGCTTCATAACTTCCAGAAAGGGCATACATTTTTGCGAGTGATTCTTCATTTATGGGATTTTCTTTTATATCTTGAAAATCTAACTCAATATCTTTTGGTAAAGATTTGATTATTTTTCGACAAGTGTCACAAGAGGGTAAATAATATACAGTGTTCATTCTTTTTTTTACAAAAGTAATCATTTGAATTTACTTTTTAACTTATCCCAATTCAGGTAACATTAATCATATGTAATTTCTAAGCATAAAAAAAGTCTTGTTTTACCAAGACTTCTTTATTAAATGTATATTTTATGTTTTTTAATCTAAATAATAGATGTATCCAACATGAAGCCATAAGTTCCAGTCGTTTGCTTTATTTTCTGAATATAAGTCAGGATCTTTTCTTAATCCATCAACCCAGTCAGAAAAATAGTATTGCCATCTTAACTCAATAAATAGATCTGATAATTCTGTTAATTTATAACGAGAACCAATACTCGAAACAACCGAGAAAGTGCTACCTCCTTCAGAAGAATAACCATCTGGCAGATAATCAGGATAAGTTGTATTATATGTTCCTAAGGGGCCTAACTCTGAATATGTATTATTTTGGAAAAAACTATAATGTGCACCTAATGCAATAAATGGAGCAAAAGCACCATCTGTAGCTGTAAACTCTCTAATGCTTAATGGAAAGTACTCTAACTGCATTCCTATATCGGTAACTTTAGCTTCACCTTTCATGGCTTTTAATTGGTTACCCCAAATAGAGTTTTTTTCAGCCCATTCTCCAAAATGCTCTAATTTTGTACTATTATAAGATAGCTCAGAACGCAATTTAAAATGATCATTAAAATAAGTTTCTGGAGTATAACAATTACACTCTGCTCTGTATGCAAAGTTCATATAATGTACTAATCCAATACCAAAACCGGTATTACCAGCATTTGTTTTCATATCATGACGTACTCCAAAGTCAGATTGGAATGCTACACCACCAACAAATGCTCCTATTTCGTGAGAAAAACCAAATTGAGCATTCGAAAATAATGGTGATAATAATAGTAAAAAAACGAAGTGTTTAATTTTTTTAGTCATTACTAAAAGTTTTCGATTGTCGGACAAATATATAAAAACTAAGTTCACATAAAAAAAAAATATTAAAATTCTTGTTTAAAATTTCTTAATTTTTACTTTTTCACTCTTTTTTTTGTAAAAATTTCACGTGTGATTTTTAAAAATGTATATTTGTTCCTCGAAAATTAAGTCTAAACTTAATAGTAAATCAAAACAATAATATCATGAAAGAAAGCGTATCATCTTTTATTGAAGCAGTAGCTAAAAGAAATCCAAATGAGCCTGAATTTATGCAGGCGGTTAAAGAAGTAGCTGAAACAGTTATTCCTTTTATTGAAGAAAATAAAAAATACCAAAACAAAATGCTTTTGGAAAGAATGGTTGAGTCTGAGCGTGTAATTATGTTTAGAGTTGTATGGCAAGATGATGCTGGAAAAACTCAAGTAAACAGAGGTTATCGTATTCAAATGAATTCAGCTATTGGGCCTTATAAAGGAGGTATTCGTTTTCATCCATCTGTTAATTTAAGTATTTTAAAGTTTTTAGCTTTTGAGCAAACGTTTAAAAATAGTTTAACAACATTGCCTATGGGTGGTGGAAAAGGTGGAGCTGATTTTGACCCTAAAGGAAAATCAGAAAACGAAATTATGCGTTTCTGTCAAGCATTCATGACAGAATTATCTAAACACATTGGAGCTGATACAGATGTACCTGCTGGAGATATTGGTGTAGGTGGAAGAGAAGTAGGATTCATGTTTGGTCAGTACAAAAGATTAAGAAACGAATTCACAGGAGTTTTAACAGGAAAAGGACCTTCTTTTGGAGGATCATTAATGCGTCCTGAAGCAACAGGTTATGGAGATGTTTATTTTGCACAAAGTATGCTTGCAACTAAAGGTCAAAGTTTTTCTGGTAAAACAGTTGTAGTTTCTGGTTCAGGAAATGTAGCTCAATATGCTATTGAAAAAGTAATTGAACTAGGTGGAAAACCTGTTACAGCTTCTGATTCTTCAGGATATATTTATGATGCGGATGGATTTGATGCTGAGAAATTAGCACACATTATGCAAATTAAAAATGTAGATTTCGCAAGAATTTCAGAATATGTAAAAAAATATCCAAACGCAAAATTTGTTGAAGGAAAACGTCCATGGGAAGTAAAATGCGATGTTGCATTACCTTGTGCTACTCAAAATGAATTAAATGAAGAAGAAGCAAAAGCATTAGTAGCAAACGGATGTATTTGTGTTGCTGAAGGTGCAAACATGCCTTCAACTCCAGAGGCAATTGAAGTATTCCAAAAAGCAAAAATATTATTTGCTCCAGGAAAAGCATCTAACGCAGGAGGTGTTGCAACTTCTGGTTTAGAAATGTCTCAAAATTCACTACGTTTAGGATGGACAAGTGAAGAGGTTGATGAGAAATTAAAAAGTATTATGGCAAATATACACGAGGCTTGTGTAAAATATGGTAAAGATTCAGATGGTTATGTTGACTATGTGAAAGGAGCTAATATTGCAGGTTTTGTTAAAGTAGCTGACGCTATGCTTGGTCAAGGTGTAGTATAAATCACTAACATTTTTTTAAAAAGGTTTTCGTTAATTCGAAAACCTTTTTTATTTTATGAATATACCAAAACCATATTTATACGTTTATAGTATATTTGTATAAAGTTGAAGAATATGAAATTCAAAATAGCATTTCTTTTTATAATATGTAGTCATTTCGTTTTTCCACAACAAAACCAGTTGTGGAAAAGTTATTATTCCTATAATGAAATTGTTGATGTAGAAGGTGGTTTGAACGCCGTTTTTGCAGCTACTACAAATAGTATTTTTTATAAAGATTTAAATTTAAACGATCTAAATATTTATAATTCTATTAATGGATTTAAACCAGAATCTATTACCGCAATACATCATTCAGATGCCTTTAATAAAACGATAGCAGGAAGCAGTAATGGACAATTAGTTATTGTAAATGAAGATGGGAGTGTTACTACTAAGGTTGATATTATTGAAGAAGTTCCCGTAGCTCCAAATATTAAGAGAATTAATGATTTATATGAGTATAATGGCAAACTTTATATTTCATGTGATTATGGTGTTTCGGTGTTAAACCTTTCAAACTTAGAGTTTGAATCCACTTACTTTATTGGACCAGCAGGAGAAGAGGTAAAGGTTTTGCAAACTACAGTTTTAAATGATGAAATTTATGCTGTAACAACACTTTATGGAATTAGAAAAGCAAGCTTAAATAATCCTTTTATATACGATTTTTCTCAATGGCAAACGTTTGATGCAGGATATTGGTTCGGAATTGTAACCTTTAATAATACAATAGTTGCCATGAATACCAACTCTAAAACATACAGGTACACTGGAGCTACATTCGTAGAGGTTTTAAGTCAAGCTCAAAGCGGATTAAAAATTAAAACTAATTCTAGTGAAGTTATAATAACAACTAGAAATAATATTTATGTAATTGATGAGGTTTATTCTTTAGCAGCTCATATAACAAACATTCCTTCATATACTGTGAACTTTACAGCAGCAACAGTTGTAGGTAATCAAATTTTTATTGGAACAGAAAGCAATGGTTTGTTTTCTACATTACTATCAAATCCAACTACTTTTGAGAGTATGAGTCCAAACGGGCCTGTTCGAAATTACATATTTAGAGTAAAAAAAGCTCAAAATTATCTTTGGGCAGTTTATGGAGATTACTCAAGACTTTATAATCCATATCCATTAGATAGTTTTGGAATCAGTAAATATTCTGAAGACTTGGGTTGGGAACTAATCCCATATGACGATTTATTTGAAGCAAAATCAATTTCAGATTTAGCGATAAACCCAAATAACAATAATGAAATTTATGCAAGTTCTTTTTTTTCGGGCTTGTTAAAAGTGAATGATGACGGAGTCACTTTATATAATAGTGTAAATACAGCTCCAAATGGTTTAGAGTCGTTAACATTGTCGCCTCCAAATCCAAGTTATATTGATGTAAGAATTAACAGCCCCGCCTTTGATAAAGATGGGAATTTATGGGTCACTAACGCAGCAGTAACAAAGCCTTTAAAAGTATTAAGAACAAATGGCCAATGGCAATCTTATGACATGTCTGCAGTATTACCAACAATTTCTAATGGAAGATATGCTCCTATAGCAATTGACAAGAATAGAACGAAATGGGTTCCAACTATTAATGATGGTTTATTGGTGTTTAATGATACATATAACAACAAAACCGCTGTTATTAATGTAGAAAATGGAAATCTGCCCGATAACGATGTAAGATGTGTTGCAATTGACAATAGAAACCAACTTTGGATTGGGACATTTAAAGGATTAAGAATATTATCTAGTGTAGACAGGTTTGTTTCAGATACCGAATTTACCACGACATCAATTATTATTCAAGAAGGAGATTTGGCTCAAGAATTATTCTACCAGCAAACAATTTTAGATATTGTGGTTGATGGTGCCAATAACAAATGGGTTTCAATTGCTGATGGTGGAGTTTTCTTAGTTTCATCAAATGGACAAGAAACTATTTATCAATTTACAAAATCAAACTCACCTTTGCCAAGCAACAATGTTAACGATATTGAAATAGATGGCGTAACGGGTGAAGTCTTTTTTGCTACCGATATGGGAATGGTTTCTTTTTTAGGGACTTCTACAAAACCTAGCGACGATTTGGCTGATGTTTTTGTATATCCAAACCCAGTGCGTCCAAATTATTCGGGCACAATTAAAATAGCAGGGTTAACTGATCAAGCAAATATAAAAATCACTGATATTGAAGGAAATTTGGTTCATGAAACCACCTCTTCAGGAGGAACAATAGAGTGGGATCAAACTGCCTTCGGAAGTCATAAAGTTGCATCAGGAGTATATATGGTTTTTATATCTTCTGAGGATGGAACAGACACAACTGTTAAGAAAGTAATGGTTATTCGATAATGCAAATTAAAACCAAAGCTATTGTAATTTCTACTTTAAAATACCAAGAGAAAAGCCTTATAGTTAAGTGTTTCACTCAAAGTAATGGAATAAAGTCTTATTTTGTAAATAACGCTTTTACAGGAAAAAACAACAAACAAAAAATTGCTTTTTTTCAACCTTTAATGCAACTTGAAATTGAGGCTACAAATAAAAATAAAGGAACTTTAGAGCGCTTTAAAGATATTAAAATAGCAAACCCTTATCAAACTATAGGTTACGACATTTATAAAACCACAATTGTTTTGTTCTTGTCGGAATTTTTAAACCACGCAATAAAAGAAGAAGAACCAAATGAACCGCTTTTTGAATATCTAGAAGCCGCTTTATTATGGTTAGATAATCATAATGAAATTTCAAATTTTCACCTAATTGTTTTAATTCAAATTACAAAATATTTGGGTTTTTATCCAGAAAATCCTTCAGATGAAATTAATTATTTCGATCAATTAGAAGGAGTTTTTAATGCTTCACCTTCGTCAAATAGTTTGTCGATTGATGAAACGATTTTGCTAAAAAGACTCTTGGCTTTAAAGCTTGATAATACAGAAAATTATTTTTCGGCTCATCAAAGACAAATT